>CAYVDY010000152.1:9489-12524 GCA_964450255.1 uncultured Candidatus Solibacter sp.
AGCTCTGCAATCATTGCGAGCATTCGCCCTGCGTGCAGGTCTGCCATGTGGGCGCGACATTCGAGTCGCCCGACGGTCTCGTGCTGGTGGACAAGGATTATTGCCTGGGCTGCCGCTACTGTGTCCAAGCGTGCCCGTACGGCTGCCGCTACATCGATCCGGCCCAGCAGACCGTGGACAAATGTACGCTGTGCTACCACCGCATCAGCAAAGGTGAAACGACGGCTTGCGCCGAGACGTGCCCCACCGGCGCACGGACTCTGGCCGACCTGAAGAATCCCAAAGACCCGATCCACGAGTTCCTCCGCACCAACAGCGTTCAGGTGCTCAAGCCGCACATGGCGACGGGCTCAAAGGTCTACTACAAGTCTCTGGACCGGTCAGTGCGTTAGGGGGAGTGGAGCATCATGGATCCGATACTGCATGGCGTTCAGGGGTTCATGTACCCCGATGAGGTTGAGCTGCAATGGAGCATTCTCATCGTGCTCTACCCCTTCATCACCGGGCTGGTGGCGGGCGCCTTCATCCTGGCATCGCTGGAGCGCGTGTTTCGCGTGGAGGCCGTGAAGCCTACCTACCGGCTGGCTCTGCTGACTGCCCTTGCGTTCATGCTCGTGGCGCCGCTCCCACTGCAGATGCACCTCGGGCATCCCGAGCGGTCGTTTGAAATGTTCACGACGCCGCACAAGTCGTCGGCAATGGCGATGTTCGGTTTCGTCTACCTGTGGTACCTGATGGCGGTACTTGTCATCGAGATCTGGCTCGACTACCGGAAGGACATCGTGCTCCTGTCGCAGTCCAGCAAGGGCCTGCTGCGCTGGTTCTACAAAGTGATGACGCTAGGCTCGGACAACATCAGCGAGCGGTCGCTGCGGCTGGACGACAAGACCGGCTGGATCATCACAGTCATCGGAATCCCGTCCGCGTTCCTGCTGCACGGCTATGTCGGATTCATCTTCGGCTCGGTCAAGGCGAACCCCTGGTGGTCCACGCCGCTGATGCCCATCGTGTTTCTCTTCTCGGCCATGGTGTCGGGCATCGCGCTCGTAATGCTCATGTACATGGCCGGCATGAAGGTGCGCAAGACGCCCATCGACATGCGCTGCCTGGACACCATTGCGCAGTATCTCTTCTACACGTTCGTCATCGACTTCTCGCTCGAAATGCTGGATCTCATCCACCGCATCTACGAGGCCGACGAGTCGTTCAAGACCCTCGACTTCATGGTGCAGACGCAGTTGTGGACATCGCAGGTGCTGATCCAGATCATACTGGGCACTCTGCTGCCGCTGGCGCTGCTGGCGGCCGCCCAGGTATTCCGCATCAGCGAGGCACGGCGCCGGATGCTGTACTCCGTGGCCGGCGTGATGACGCTGATAGGCATCTTCGCCATGCGCTGGAATGTGGTGATCGGCGGGCAACTCTTCTCCAAGAGCTTCCTCGGCTATACGACGTACAAGTTGGAGTTTGCCACGAGGGAGGGCTTGTTGCCCGCCATCGTCCTGATGATTCTGCCTTTCTTCATTCTGTGGGTGCTGGTGCGGTTGCTGCCCCCATGGACGGCCCCTCCAGAGGGGCGTGGCGTGGGTACATTAGGAGGCCAACATGGAGGCATCTCATGACCTGACGCTGGCTCGGCTGGATGAGCTGAGCCGGGACGTTGAGAATCTTAGGTGCAGGGTGGCAGCACTGGAGGGCCATCCGGAGCAGGAGACAGCGGAGCTGGAGACATCAGGAATGCTGCCCGCTGCGCCGGCGCTTGCCCTCCCAGGCGACGTTGGCGAGGCGGGCCTGGAGTGGGCAGACAGCCTGGTCCCCCTCTTCGGCTGGGGACTTCTCGGCATCGCTGGCGCGTATCTCCTCCGAGCGGTGACGGAGGTTGGCTTCCTGCCCGGCGCACTCGGCGCGGGCCTGGGCATCGTCTACGCCGCCTGGTGGCTCTTCCTGGCAGCCCACCGCGCTACGGAGCGGCCCATGTTCAGCATCATCCATGGCCTGACCGCCGCCCTCATCATGGCGCCCATGCTGTGGGAGATGACCGTGAAATTCCACCTGCTCTCCGGGCAACTCTCCTCCGCGATCGCCGTCTGCTTCACGGTCTTCGGACTGGCCATCGGATGGCGCCGCAACCTCACCGCCATCGCCTGGATCGCGACGCTCGCCGGGCTCCTCACCGCCACCGCGCTCTTCCGCGAGACCCACGACGTGACGGTTTGGGCAGTGACGATCCTAGTGATCGCCGCCGCCACCGAATTCTCCGCCTGCCGCGACCACTGGCTGGGCCTCCGCTGGGTGGTCGCGATAGCGGCCGACATCGCGGTGCTGATGGTGACGCTGCTCGCCCTTCGCGCACCGGATGTCACCCAGGTAGTAGCATCACCGGCCGTGGGGGTCGTGCTGGCGCTCCAGATCGCCTTGCTGACCATCTACCTCAGCAGCACAATCGACCGCACCCTCCTGCGGCATCTCAACATTACGGGGTTCGAGATCGGGCAGGCGGCCGTGGCATTCGCAATCTCGATTGGTGGAGCACTGCAGGTGACCCGGGCGGGACAGGCTGGCGCATGGAGTGTCGGCCTGTTCTGCCTGCTGGGTGGCGTAGCCTGCTACCTGGTCTCGTTCGCCTCGCTCGATCATCAGGACGGGCGCAGCCGGAACTTCTACACCTACTCCACGTTTGCCGTGCTGCTGATTGTGGCGGCGAGTAGCGTACTGCTGACCGGCGGCGCACTGGCCGCCGTCTGGGCGGCGCTGGCGGTGGCGATGCTGCTGACCGGCATGCTGCGGAATCGCAACACGCTGCGGGTGCACGCGGGCGTCTACCTGCTGCTGGCGGTGGCGGTCTCGCATCTGCTCCAACTGGCGACCGGGCGGATTATCCGAACCAACGGAGACGCCCTGTCGGCACTCTCCGCCGGCTACCTGTTCGCACTGGCCGGCGCGGCGCTCTGCTACGCGGTGGTCCTGGTGCGCCACGGCAAGCCCCTGGATGCCGCCGTAGCGGCGTCGCTGGCCTGCTGGGGCGCTCTGGGCTT
>CAYVDY010000153.1:0-12467 GCA_964450255.1 uncultured Candidatus Solibacter sp.
CCGCGGCCAGTGAGGTGAGGAGTGGGGGGGGGGTCGGTGGGGCGGAAGGGCCAGGCCAGCTGGACTTCGAGGCCGGCGGCGAGGGCGGTGCGGGCGAGGATGACATCGTCGAGCAGGTGGAGCGAACGGGGCATCTGGCTGAGCTGGCGGTGGCTGGAATAGAGGCTGATTTTAGGAATCCAGCCGGGCCATTTCTCGGAAGCGGCGAGTCGGCGGGCGTATTCGGGGATGAAGGCTGAGAAGGGGGCCTGGTAGGGCGTGGCGGCCTGGACGAAGACTTTGCCGCCGGGCTGGAGCCAGCGGGCGATGGAGCGGAAGCCGTATTCGAGCTGGTTGCCGGTGAGGAAGTGGAGCACGTTGGAGGCGTGGACGGCGGCGAGGGATTCTGGCTCGAAGTGGAGTTCGCGCGGGAAGCGTCCGGCGCGGACCTGGAGCTGCTGCGACAAGTGCTGGAGGGGGCCGTCGTCGAGATCGTTGGCGACGACGGTGGCGCCGGCGGCGAGCGCGGCCAGTGACGCCGCGCCGAGGCCCGCGCCGATGTCGAGGACGGGTGCCGTGCAGGTACGGCTGAATTCAACGAAGAGGAGGCTGAGCGGGCTGAGGTGATCGGAGCTCCAGCCCATGCGGTTGCGGGTTAGCGTTCTACGGGGGGCTGTGATTTCGGACACGCTTGTTTTATTATCCCGGTTAATGACTAAACTCTTTGCCATTTTTATGATCGCCTCTGGCTGCGTGTTCGCGCAGGAGGCGAAAGCTCCAGCGGCGGAGGAGCGCTGGGAGTACTGCGTCGCGAAAGCCGGATGGGCTGGCGAGAGCGGAACCGGCAGATTGGAGGGGCAGGTCGATATCTGTTACACCACTGAGCAAGGGTGCCGCCAGGAAACCAGCAAGATTTCAGATCCGATACCGGCGGGGTTGAAACCGCAATATGTTCCGTCACAGAGTATGCTCGTCCTCGAACGTGCGGTGGAGAATACCCTGGCGCAACTGGGTAAGGACCGATGGGAGCTGGTTAGCGTAGTCTACCCGAACCCTCAGGGTGTAACACCTTACAGCAGAGCGTTCTACTTCAAGCGCCGGGCGCGGTAGACGCTTCAACGGCCCGCCAGCGCCAGCCGGAACGCGGCCATCTCCTGGCCGTTGCGAACCAGCAGGACGTCACCCGCCAAGACAGGGTGGTTCCAGGTCTTGCCCTCGATGGCCGGGAACTTCGCCAGCTCCGTGAACTGATCCGGAGTTGCCTTCACCAGAGCCAGTTCGCCTTCCTCCGAGAGCACCAGCAGCACATCCTGATCGGGCAGCAGGATCAGCTGGCCGTTGCCGTAGCGGCCGCCCTTCCACTTGCGCTTGCCGTCTTTGAGATCGATGCAGGATAGGATGCGAGCGTCGAAGCCGTAGGCGTGGCCGTTATGAACGACCATGTCGTTGAAGTAGGGTTTCAGTCCCTTGGAGGTCCAGCGCTCTTCGACAGTCCAGCCGCCGGGGAGATGGGGGTCCGCGTTGCGGCGGTTGCCGCTTTCGGCTTCGGCGGCGATCAGGATGTCTCCGTCGGGGGTGAGGGCCGGCTGCACGTTGGGCATCCCCGGCCACGGGGGCTTCCACAGCAGCTTGCCGTCGGCCGGTGCCACGCTGGCCGCGCCGGTCCCGCTGAGCAACACGATCTGCTGGGTTCCGCCAGTGGTCAGCAGATGGGGCGAGCTGTAGCCGGAGCCCTCGGCTGGCCCTTGCCAGCGTGGGTTGCCGGTGGCCAGGTCATAGGCGGCGAGGCGGCCACCGACGGCCACGATGACGAGGCCGTCGATCACCAGCGGCGAGCTCGAGAAGCCCCACATCGGGAGCTTCTCCTGGGTGTCGGCCGCCGCGTTGCGGGACCAGACGACGGCGCCGGTCCGGGCATCCAGCGCGTTCAGGATTCCAGTGGCGCCGAAGGTGTAGACACGGCCCCCGCTGAGCGTGGGCGTACCGCGCGGTCCGGGGCCGGCATTGGCTTCCGTGAAGCGGGCCGGGTCGCGGTGCGACCACACAGGCTGGCCGGTGGATACGCGGTAGCAGGCGACGATCTCGTCATCGCCGCGCTGTTCCTGGGTGTAGAAGAGGCCGCCGCTGACCGCGAACGACGACCAGCCGGGTCCGATGGGCCGGCGCCAGACCTCGACCGGAGGTGAGGCTGCCCAGTTCGTTTCGATCCGTACGCCGGGGATGATGCTGTCGCGCTTCGGTCCTCGAAAGCCGGGCCAGGCTGGTTCCGGCGGCGGGGTGGACGGTACGGGCGGGACGGCGGCGGGCGCCACAGGCTCTGGCGCTATCGGAAGCGCTGGCGGCGGCGTGGGGGTCTGGGCCAGGAGCCGTTCTTCCGGAGCCTTCGTCCAGCGCCAGGCGAACTTCAAAACGTGATCGCCGGTGATGCCATCGGACCGGACGAGTGTCCACGCTCCGCAGGCGGCCAGGATGGCGGCCACCATCGTCGCGCGACGGACCCTGTCTGTGAGGCGGCTGGTGGCCACAGCCCAGACGACGAAGGCCAGGAACAGGAAGGGGAGTGCGTAGGCCGCCAGCCACGCCGGGCCCATCGATTCGTGCCTGATGCCCCAGGCCGCGCCGAGGGCGGCGATCATCAGGACAATGGCGCCCACGCGCTCAGCCCAATGCGCGCGGCTGAGGAACAACCACCACAAGACGATGGCCAGGGCGGCGGCGAAGCTGCCCATGACTCCCAGCCGGAAGCCCTCGAAGCCGGGAATGACGAGTTTCAGTCCGAAGCGGGACAGCCAGAGGATCGCCACGGCGGCCACGCCGGGCCACAGACGGAGGGGAGGGCGTGGGTTGGTCATACAGACCATACGCTGAGGGCGATGGTGTTTGTTCCGGTTTTCTTAACAGACGGGCGATTTAGAACGGGACGTCGTCGTCGGAGATGCCTCCGCCGAAATCGGGTTCGGCCTTGGCCGGGGCCGGGCTGGCCGCCGGACGGCCCTGAGCCGGGCGGGGCTGGGAGACCGGGCCACGCTGGGACGCCTCGCCCCAACCTTCGTCGGAACCGCCGCCCGCGCCGCCGCCTTCACCCCTGCCGCCGAGGAGGATCACGTCGTCGGCGACGACCTCGGTGGAGTACTTCTTCTGGCCGTCCTTGTCCTCGTAGCTGCGCGTTTGCAGGCGTCCTTCCACGTAGACCTGCTTGCCCTTGGTGAGGTACTGGGCGAGATTCTCCTGGCGCCAAACCACAACCGTGTGCCAGTCTGTCTCCTCTTTCCAATCGCCGGTCTGGGTATCCTTCCAGCGGCGGCTGGTGGCCACCGTGAAGCGGGACATCGCCACGCCGCTGGTGGTGAAACGGGTTTCGGCATCCTTGCCCAGGTTGCCGACGAGGATGACTTTGTTGACACTACGACTCGCCATACACCCGAAATTAGCACACCCGGCGGAGGGCGGCGCAATTTGCGCGTTGATCTCTGCACCAATTTAGCGCATGATTCCATCTAGGGACATGAGCGGGCGGGGAGGTGGGCGGTTGGCAGCCCCGCGCAGCAGTATACTCTCTGTTCGAAAGTGGTCGGGGCATGTTGTTTGGCAGGACACACAGGCGCGGGCTCATCGGCGTGGCGGCGCTGGCAGCCTCTTTGTGCTCGGCCAGCGCGCAGACTCTCATGAAGAATGGCGGCAACGGCCCGATGCTGATGGGCACCGATCTTGCCGTGCTGGAAGCGAGGGACGCCCGGGATGACCTGCCTTGCCAGGTGTTGCCCTCCAAGCCTGCGCTCGGTTTCGACCTCAAGTTTCATTCCGGCTACGACATCAGCGTTCCGTTGAAAGAACTGGCAGGCCCAGAGAATCTGCTCACCATCGTCTTCCGCGTGGTCAGTGAGAACAAGAAAGAAGAACCGGTCTACTTTACACAGAAGATCCGGGTGCCGGCCATCGAAGAAGATGCGAAGGGCGATGCCTATTTGCAGGGCTCCTTCGACATCGGCGAGGGCAAGTATCAGGTGGAGTGGCTGATGCGGGACCGCAGCGAGCGGGTTTGCGCCAGTTTCTGGGAGACCGACGCGGCGCTGCCGAACAAGGACAAGTCGCTGGCCATGAGCATCCCGCCCGGCGACGTGGCCCCGAGTGAAAAGGAAGAGTTCACGGACGAACCGCCGGTGGAGCGGAACGCGACGGACGGGCCTTTGTCGGTGAAGGTGCTGGTGAATTTTGCGCCGCAGAACTCCAACGCGGCCAGTCTGCAACCGGCTGACACCACGGCGCTGGTCTCCATATTGCGGAGTATCCAGCGGGAGCCGAAGATCACGAAGTTCTCGGTGGTGGCCTTTAACCTGCAGGAGCAGAAGGTGCTTTACCGGCAGGAATCGGCGGATCACATCGACTTCCCGGCGATGGGAGAATCGCTGAAGGGGCTCCAGTTGGGGCGCGTGGATGTGGCCAAACTGGCGCAAAAGAACAGCGAAGCCGAGTTCCTGGGCGAACTCATTCGCAACGAATTCAAGGGCGAAGGCGTCTCACCGGATGGAATGATAATCGCAGGACCCAAGGTGATGCTGAATGGAAACGTTCCGCAGGACACGTTGCGGGTTGTGGGCGAACCGGAGTATCCGGTGTTCTACATGAACTACAACCTCTATCCGCACATGACGCCGTGGCGGGACAGCATCGGCAACGCGGTGCGGTTCTTCAAGGGCCAGGAGTTCACGATCAGCCGCCCCCGGGACCTGTGGTTTGCCGTGAGTGAGATGGTGACAAAGATTGTAAAATGGAAGGCAGGGAAGCGGCCCGCGTCGGCGGCTTCCACTAGGGGTCCCAATGAGGTTGCATCACAATGACATCCGGCGGAGCGCGCTGGCGGTACTGATCCTGGCCGCGCCTCTGACGATGTTGCGGGCGATCGAACCGCCCAGAATGCCTGGAATTCAGGCCCAGAAACTGGCGCCCTACGTCACATCCCCGCAGCCGATTGTGGAGAAGATGCTGGAAGTGGCGCGGCTCAAGAACGGTGAGACCATCTACGACCTGGGGTGCGGCGACGGCCGGATTCTGTTCTCCGCGGTGAAGAACTTTGGCGCCAAGGCAGTTGGCGTGGAGATTTCTCCTTCACTGGCAAAGCGCGCGCAGCAGACGCTGGAATCGCAGGGCATGCAGGAGCAGGTCAAGGTGATTCAGGGCGACATGATGGCGGTGGATGTGAGCGGCGCCAACGTGGTGTCTTTGTATCTCATGACCGAAGCGAATGAGCAGTTGCGCCCGAAACTCGAGCGCGAACTGAAGCCGGGCGCGCGCGTGGTGTCGCTGGAGTTCAAGATCAAGGGCTGGAAGCCCGCGCGCGAAGAGACCGTGCGGATGCACAACCACGCGTACAAGATCTACCTCTACGAAGTCTCGAAGCGGTAGCCGCACTCGCGGTATCCTCCATTCATGACGATTCGATTAGCGCTGGTGGCGCTTCTCTGCGGCGGAGCTGCGCTGGCGCAGCCCGCGCTCAAGCCGGGGCGTAAATACACAACGGTGGAGCGGCTGGCGGAGGAACGGCTGGCGGCCGTGCATGCCGCGCGCATGGAGTTTGCCAAGCAACGCAAGACTCAGCCATGGGTGGGCGTGTATCGGGACATTCCGGCCGTGCTGCACATTCACGCCGAGGACGCTCCGCACACGTTGGGCAAGCGGGCCGAGGTGCTGGCGGCGGCGAAGAAGACTGGGATCCGCGTGGTGATGTTCAGCGACCACGGCGCGGCGGCGAAGGCGGAGACTTGGCAGGGCGAGCGGGATGGCGTACTGTTCATCGCCGGCAACGAGAACGGCGGCAAGCACGAACTGGCGTATCCGAGTCCCGCGCCTGGCGTGCGGTTCCATTCGCATGTCGAGGGGCAGATGGACGCTTCGCCGGACGGCTGGGACGGGATGGAGATCTACAACCGGCACGCCGACGCGGAGGACGACACGGATCTGCTGGGGATGCTGAAGGAGGCGACGGGTTCGCCGGCGAAGATGAAGGCGCTGGCCGCACTGTTCGCCAAGTATCCCGACGAGGTGTTTGGCGCGGGCTGCGACTACTGGCCTGAGACGTTTGCGCGATGGGACAAGATTCTGCAGGAGCGGCCGTTCGCCGGCATCGCCGCCAACGACGCGCATCAGAATCAGGTGTTCGGCGGCTTCACGCTGGACCCTTACGCGGTGGCGTTCAAGAACACGGTGACGCATATTCTGGCACGGGATGTGACGGCCGCGGCCGTGATTGCGTCGCTGCGCGCGGGGCGTGCGTATGTCTCGCACGACTGGCTGGCCGATCCCACAGGGTTCGCGTTTGTGGCGGCGAACAACCTGGGAGTGTTCGCCATGGGCGACACGGCGCCGTTTGTCGGCGGCACGAAGCTGATGGCGCGCGCCCCGGTGACGGCGGTGTGGAAGATCTTCCGCAACGGCGCCGTCGTGCTGGAGAAGCGCGACACGCAGATCACTTATGACGCGAAGGAGACGGGCGTTTATCGTGCCGAAGCGTGGCTGGAGGTGGATGGCGAGCTGCGGCCGTGGATTTATTCGAACGCGATCCGCGTGCGGACTCCGGACCTGATGTCGATTGGTTTGCCATCGCAGAAGCTCGATGAGAGCGTGGAGGCGGTGAAGGATCTGACCTATGCCGACGGCGCGGCGGACGATGCGGAGAAGCACAAGCTCGATATCTACAGGAAGATCGGCGCGGCGAAGGCGCCGGTGCTGTTCTTTGTCCACGGCGGCGCGTGGAAGAGCGGAGACCGCAAGCAGTATCCATTTTTCGGCAACCGCTTCGCGAAGGCGGGGTACACGGTGGTGGTGCCGAGCTACCGGCTCTCGCCCAAGCACAAGCATCCGGCGCATATCGACGACGTGGCCGACGCGTTTGCGTGGACGGTGAAGAACATCGAAGCGCAGGGCGGCGATCCGTCGCGGATCTTTGTGGCCGGTCATTCCGCGGGCGGGCATCTGGTGGCGCTGCTGGCGGCGAATCCGGAGATCCTGGCCAAGCGGGGACTATCGGCGAAGAACATTCGCGGCGTGCTGGCGTTGAGCGGGGTTTACGACCTGACGGCGATTGAGGCGGGCTCCAGCTCAGGGACGTTCGGGAGCGATCCGGACGTGCTGCGCGCGGCCTCTGCCGAGAAGTTCGCACGCGCGGGACTGCCCCCGTTCCTGGTGACGTACTGCGAATGGGACTATGCGATTCTCCCGCAGCAGGCGATCCGGTTCCACGAAGTTCTGCGCGCGGCTGGCGCATCGGCCAAACTAGTATATGTGCCGGGCGAGAATCACATCTCGGAGATGCTGAGCATCCCGAAGCCGGCGGACGCATCGGCGATATCGATGCTGGAGTTCATGGAGGGTTTGCGTTGAGCGAGAAGCAGTTCGATGTCGTGGGCGTGGGCTTGAACGCCACCGACACCATGATTCTGATCCCGCACTTTCCGTCCTATGGCGGCAAGGTGCCCTTTCTGCAGGAGCTGCCGAGTCCGGGCGGGCAGGTGGCGAGCGCGATGGTGTGCTGCGCGAAGCTCGGTCTGCGGACGAAGTACATCGGCACGATTGGCGACGATGAGCGCGGGCGGATTCAGTGGGAGAGCCTGCAGGGCTCGGGTGTGAATCTCGATCACGTGCAGAAGCGCGAGAACTGTCCCAATCAATCGGCGTACATTCTGATCGACCAGACGACGGGCGAGCGGACCGTGTTCTGGAGCCGGCCGGATTGTCTGCGGATCGATCCGGAAGAGATCACGGAAGAGCAGATCACGTGCGCGGCGCTGTTGCACATCGACGGCCACGACACGCCGGCGGTGGCGCATGCGGCGAAGATCGCGCGAGCCAACGGCATCCCGGTCACAGTGGATGTGGATACGATCTACAAGGGTTTTGAGCTGGTGCTGCCGAACGTGGATTACCTGATCACGTCGAGCGAGTTTCCGGAGCGCTGGACGGGCGAGGCCGATCCGTTCAAGGCGTTGACTCAGTTGCAGGACACGTTCGGGATGAAGGTGGCGGCGATGACGATGGGCGCGCACGGCGCGCTGGCGCGGGAGAACGGCCGGTTCGTCTATTCGCCGGCATTCGTGGTGAACTGCCTGGACACGACGGGCGCGGGTGATGTGTTTCACGGCGCGTTCTGCTACTCGGTGGTACGTGGATTCTCGATGGCGGAGACGCTGGAGTTCGCGAACGCCATGGCGGCGCTGAACTGCACGGCGATGGGCGCGCGGGGCGGCATCGCGGGCGAGAGCGAGGCTCGACATTTAATCTCGCGCGGCGAGCGGCGCGCGCGTCCGGAATATCAGGCATGGCGCGTCTGACAATATGATTCCGATCCACGACTCACATCCGAGCTACTCCAAACCGGTGGTCACCATTCTGTTGATTGGTGTCAATGTGCTGTCGTTTCTCTTCCTGTTGAGCCTGGATCCGTTCACGCGCAACGACTTCATCGCGGTGTTTGGCATGGTGCCGGACCAGTTCCATGTGACGAGCCTGTTCACTTCCATGTTTCTGCATGGCGGCTGGATGCACCTGATCGGGAACATGCTGTTCCTTTGGGTGTTCGGCGACAACATCGAGGACATTCTGGGGAGCGGGAAGTTCTTCCTGTTCTACGTGCTGTGCGGGATCGCAGCGGCGGGCGGGCAGTATCTGATCAACCCGGATTCGCGGGTGCCGATGATCGGTGCCAGCGGCGCGATTGCGGGCGTGATGGGCGCGTATCTGATCAAATTCCCGCACTCGCGGATCTCGATGATCGGCTGGTTCGTGATCATCTTCACGTTCGAGCTGCCGGCATGGGTGGTGCTGATTTACTGGTTCGGCATTCAGTTCCTGAGCGGCTTCGGCTCTATCGCCGATGTGACGGGGGAGCGGGGCGGGACGGCATTTTTTGCGCATATCGGCGGCTTTGTGGCCGGCATGGCGCTGATTTTTCTTTTCAAAACGCGCGACCACTACAGGCTGCGCCGGGACCTTCTCTGGTAATGTTCTACCCTCCACTTCTGGACCTTGAAAATGCGCCCGCGCTGGATGTGCTGGCGGTGGCCGCGCATCCCGACGACATCGAGCAGACGTGCGGCGGCGCGATGCTGAAGATGGCCGAGATGGGCTATCTGACGGGCGCTCTGGATTTGACGGCGGGCGACATGGGCACGCGCGGGACGCCGGAGTTGCGGATGGAAGAGGCGCGCGCGGCGGCAAAGGTGCTGCGGTTGACTTGGCGCGAGAATCTGCAGATGCCCGACGCGCGGCTGGAGAACAGCATTCCGCTGCGGATGACGCTGATGGGGGTGATGCGGCGGCTGAAGCCGAAGGTGCTGATCCTGCCGTACTGGGAGGCGCGGCATCCGGATCATTATGTGGCGTCGACGCTCGGGTTTGAGGCTGCGTTTCTTTCCGGGATTGCGAAGATGGACGATCAGGCGGAACCGCACCGGCCGCACAAGGTGGTGTATGCGTCGATGTATGCGAACGTGACGCCGTCGTTTGTGGTGGATATCACGCCGTATTTCGAGCGGCGGATGGAATCGCTGTTCGCGTATGAATCGCAGTATGGCGAGGTGGCGGCGGGTTCAGGGCTGTTCCCGAAGAAGGACGAGATCTATGACCGGCTGCGTTCGATCGCGCGGTTTTACGGGAATCAGATCGGGGCGAAGTACGGGGAGCCGTATGTGGTGAAGGAGACCATGCGGGTGGACGACATGGTGACGATGGGCGTGCGGAAGTTCTAGGAGCTTCTCCGAACATGAAACCGCACAATTGCCAGACAACTGGCTGCGACATGGCAATTTCTTAAATATGCCAACTGATGGCGCCGACGTGGTCTATCTTGCGTCCATTTTCCGATCCAACTTGGATTTGCCATTGACGTGCTTTCGCTATCACCATATACTCAACTAGCTATCACTAGGGGAGTCGCATATGACGTTAATGCTGTTTATCATAGGACTTGGCATCATTCATCCAACGCAAGTCACCTCACAGGAGAGCGGATTTCGTCTCCAACCGCAGCCAAAAGCGGCCGCTGAATTGAGCCGGGGGCGTCCGGACAACCTGGTCGCCCGCGGATTCCTAGCTGTGCGCCCGGCGAAGATGCCGGCCACACTCCGTGCAGCGTGCGGTGGGCCAAGCGGGTCGGTAGCAACTCCCTCTTTACCCGAGTTGCAGGGGTACGAGGGGGACTGCACTAGAAACTCTTTCCCGGACTTTACCTACTACAGCTGTTATCCGACAGATGGCTGTGCAGCGCGGCTCTGCTATCCGAACGATTGGTCTGGCTGTCGGCCGGTGTACAACCCTGGCTGTGGAGGGTGTGCGTCTGACAGAGCGTGCAGCATGCAATGACTTACTGCTAAGCCGAGTTGATACATCCCGAGGTGAGTATCGTGAAACAGAAACAATACGGTTCATGTGTAATCGCATTTCTGCTACTTCCGATCGCAGTGCCCATGGTTGGCGCTGATCCTGAGGTCAAGAATTTGGATATTGCGGCTGTCAAGGCTGGAGTCATTAAGCTGGATCACGGCCTGTATATAACGCTGGGGAGGACCGGCGAACAATGGCCGGGGGCCGATGGAACGTGGGTGACTGTACTTGATCCGGATCTGAAGATTCGGGACCGGATCTTTCCCGCCACAGCGGCAGGCTGCACGACATTCCGAATACTCGGCGCGACTCATGATGGCAAGGGGCGAGTTGCAGTATCCGGCATCTGTTGGGGCGCCGATTCCGATCCGATCAACAAGCTAATTTTCTACAACCTGGCGGAGAAGAAGGTGGAGCGTGTCGTGCCCACCCAGCCGTATCAGTGTCCGGCGCTGGATTTTGCGCCAAATGGAGATCTGCTGTGCGCGGGCCTGGATGTGCCGAGAGTGAAGCAGCGAGACTACGGGTACGCTTTGCTGTACCGCTTCGACAGCAGCGGCGCACTGATCTCACAGTCCATTCGGCGGGACTCGATCGCCACCACGGCGCCAATTGAATTGAGGACCGAAGATGGCCCGCCGGGCATCCTGGCGTGGGGGCAGAACCGCATTGCGCTGTGGTATCCCAGCGTGCCGGTGTTGATTGTCGCGGACCGGACGGGCGCCGAGCTATCCAGATACGCGTTTCCCGAAAAGCAGCCCGAGTCGAATCTCGCAATGTTCGCCGGGCCGAGTGATGAGCTTTGCAGCTTCATCCCGAACCTTGGCTTGAACGCCGGAAGCGTGCCCAGGCATCAAGTGGCATGTCTGGTGAACGATGATGGCACGCCGTTGACGCCGTCGTCGGTGCAGGGTGAGGGCGGGATGAAGGTTCGGTGGAAGTTCCGGGCGCAGTGGGAAAACGTGCACTATCCGGGCCGGTCTACCGAATTTGTCGGATTCAGCGGCGCCAGTCCGGTTCTCTGGAACCGGACTTCGTCGGACCTCATCACGCTGCCATCGGCGGGAGGCCAATAGGCGAACTACAGGTCGCCGAGGATATCGAGGGCGGCCTGTAGTTCGCTGAGGGCGTGGGCGTCGTTGACGCGCTTGGCGGCTGTGATGCCGTCGCGGTAGAAGGCGCGGGCGGCGTCTTCGTCGCCGGCTTCTTCGCTGGCGCGGCCGGCCTGGTAGTAAGCCGAAACGTAATCGGGGTCGCGGGCGAGGAGATCTTTCAGTTCGGCGACGGCGGCGGCGAAATCGCGGGCGCTCATGTATTCCATGCACAGCATGTAGCGGATGCGGCTGTTGGCCGGGTCCTGGGCCACCAGGGCCTTCACTGCTTCGAGTCTCGACATATATCTCCATGCTACCTTCACTTCATGGAAGGCCGTCCCGTGCGCGAGTCCGTCAGCGAGCTGTCCGAGTTCGCTTTGCCGATCTATGCGAACCCTTTGGGGAATCTGCTGGGGGGCCGGATTATGCATCTGGTGGACCTGGCCGCGGCGACGGCGGCGATGCGGCACGCGCGGTGTCCGGTGGTGACCGCGTCGGTGGATAGCTTCCTGTTTCTGAATCCGATTCACATCGGGCAGTTGGTCACGCTGCGCGCGAGCGTCAACCGGGTGTTCCGCACGTCGATGGAGATCGGCGTGAAGGTGATGGTGGAGGACCTGCAAACGGGCGTGATCCGGCATACGAATTCGTCTTACCTCACATTCGTTGGGCTGACCGCGGAGGGTGCGCCGCGCGAGGTTCCGCAGGTGATCCCGGAGAGCGATGCGGAGAAGCGGCGGTATCAGGAGGCCGGTTTGCGCCGCGCGTCGCGGCTGACGCTGCGAAAGGCCGCGCTCGATCGGGAGAAATGCCAGTAGCGCCATGCGCGTCGTACTGATCTCGACCTATGAGCAGGGGCGGCAGCCGGTGGGGCTGGCGTCGCCGGCGGCGTGGCTGCGGGCGCGGGGGCATGGGGTGTTTACCGCCGAGCTGGCCGTGGCGCGGCCGGCGCCGGCGGGGATCGGTGAGTGGGGCTGCGTGGTGTGCGAGCGGCACAGGCAGACGGCGGGGGGCGTGCCC
>CAYVDY010000154.1:0-12394 GCA_964450255.1 uncultured Candidatus Solibacter sp.
GGATCCCATTCAGACCGTCATGGCCCGTCACCACTTCCGCATCTGGAAGGCGCCATTTACCGCCGGAGGGCTCACGCTGTGGGTTGGCGCCGGCACCCACGATGTCGGCTTCGATAAGGATCAGCGCAGCGGCAACATCACGCACAAGATCGATCCGGATACCGACAAGGAACGCGATTTCATTGCCGACTCCCTCAAGCAAAGCGGCCAGGTGGTCAAGACCGAATACGTGACCCCCAAGGACACCGTCACCAAGGCCAATACTGCGCACGGTCAGGAGTTCTTCCCCGATGGCCGCATCCTCGTCATCTACTTGAAGCCGGAAAGCGGCAATAGCGCTGCCCCGTTCAGCGACTACTTCTGCTCCGTCCTCAAGCAGAACAACCCCGATGCCGAAGACCTGGGCGCCTGCGAGCAATGGGTTCAAACACCAGGCAAGGTGGACCTCAGCCTGGCAGTTCCCTCCACTCAGTACCGCGTCCTGGTCATCCCCGGCATCATGAACACCTGCGTGGCCGACACTCCCGCATTCGAGAAGGGCCGCAAGGTACTCACGGATAAATACGGCATCACCACGGATCTCCTCTCGGTTCCGAACGACTCCAGCGAATCCAACGCCCGCGTCATTGCCGACTTTATCGGCAAGTCCGGCGAAGACCGAAGGAAGTTCATCGTCGTCGGCTACAGCAAAGGTACGCCCGACATCCAGACCGCCCTCGCCCTCTATCCCAAGCTCAAGGACTCCATCGCCGCCTTCATCAGCGTCGCCGGAGCGTCCGGGGGCACTCCGATCGCGGACTCCCTCCCCATGCAGCTGGACGCCTATCTCGCCAAGGCCAAGCAGGGCAAGTGCGAAGGCAACCTTGCCGAGGGCTTCAAGAGCCGCAAGAAAGACACCCGCCAGCGCTTCCTGTCTTCCTATCCGCACCCCGCCGTGCCCACCTATTCGCTGGCCGCCCTCACTACGGCCGAGAGGGTCCCCAGCATGGCCAAACAAACCTACACCATGCTCGCCGCTTTCGACCCTCAGAACGATGGCCAGCTCCTTAAGCTGGACCAGATCATTCCCGAATCCACCTATCTGGGCGCAGTTTGGTCAGACCATCTCGGCGCCGCCCTCGCCATGGGTACGAAGTTCCCCCGCGCCGCTCTCTTTGAATCGCTCATCCGCTTCGTCATCGACGACCTCGGCAAGCGTCCCAAGGCCCCCGCCAAGGCGACTGGATGGGGCCAATAGAATCCGTGCGTAGTGGACTGTCCTGGTTCGCTGGCGCAGTCCTGCTGGCTGCAGCCTGGTGGTTCGGCGGCTGGCCGTGGGCCGTTCTCTGGACCCTCGCCTTCCTCGTTATCGCACGCCAGCAGAGCCCTGCCGCCGCCCTCGCCGCCGCCGGACCGGCTTTCCTCTGGCTTGCCCTGTTCCACGGGACTGGAGACCGCCGCCTCTTCTTCCCCTTCTCGATGCACGTGGGGCAGGCGTCTTCGCCCGTTCTGCTCGCCGCCGTCTTCTTTGCCATCCGCATCCAGCAAGCCGCAACGCTCCACGTCCTCGCAGTGGAGCTCGTCGTCGCCATCGCTGTTCTGGCCATCGGTCAGGCCATCACGCGTCAAGGCCCCCCTGGCCTGCGCACAAGGACCCTTGCCGCTGCCGCGGTAGCAATTCTGGCCTTGTTGGGGCTCTTGCTCTAATCTAGATTAGGATTCATTCATTAATTGTTCGAGCTCCCACCGGATTCGTGTTAATCTGAGCGCGTCGCAAGATTTTTGCCGGTTCCATAGGAGGCACCCCTCATGCTCCGTTCCGCAAGCATTTCCAGTGTTGCTCTACTTCCGATATTTCTCTTCGCCGCCCAGTCAGCTCTGCACGGCCAAACCCTCATGGTCGGCCCCACTTCAGTCGAGTTCAGAGCCCAGGCCGGCTCTACCACGCCGCAGCAGCAGAGCGTGCTTGTTCTCGGCAACCAGAACTCCAGTGCGATTGTGTCCGTCAATATCCTCAACGCCCCGTGGCTCACCACGCCCGAGCCCAGCGTGAGCATTCCCAAGCGTGTCACGCTTGTCGCCAATCCCAGTGGACTTCAGGCGGGCACCTACACCGCCACGGTCACTCTCCAGAATGTGAGTACACCGCCGGTGCAACTGCCCGTCACCCTGATCGTCTCCCCTGCTTCCCAAGTGACGGTGAGCAAAAGCGCACTCCAGTTCGTCTATCACACCGCCAGCGGCAAAGGCACCTCGTTGAGCGACTCCACTGGCGCCTTTCTGAATACGTCATCGGATCAAGTTGTCGTCACCAGCACCGGCAACCCGATCCCTTACACCGCTTCGGTCACCACGGCAGACGGAGCCAACTGGCTCGTCGCTGCGCCCACCACCGGAAGCACTCCGGATGCGCTCACCATTCGCATCAGCCCGTCCGGTCTCGCTGCCGGCGTCTATACAGGTACCGTCACGCTGCAATCCTCAACCGGCGGTATGCCCGTCTCTGTCAGCGTGCAGCTTGTGGTCAGCATCAATCCTTACCTGGCGCCCTCGCAGACGGCCATCAACATGAGCGCCTACACCGGCACCATCGCGCCTGTCACTCAGTCTCTGGTTCTCAACTCAAGCGGCATCGTCCCCTACGTCATCTTCGTTTCCACCAGCACCGGCGGCGGCTGGCTGAATGTCACGCCGTCCAGCGGTAACGCCCCTACGACGGTCACCGTCTCCGCCAACGCCGGCCTACTGCCGCCTGGCACCTACACAGGGTCACTTCTCATCAGTTCGTCTTCTTCGGCCAATCCGAATATCTCAATACCCGTGACCCTCAACGTCTCGTCGAACGCCGTACTCTCCCTCTCCAACACTGTCCTTAACTTCAATTTCAAATTGGGCGACAAGGACTTCAGCGCGCCGCAAACCCTCAACGTCACCTCGATTCCTCCTGGCGCCAACTACACGGTGAAGGGCGTTAGTCCCACCGGCGGTTCCTGGTTCGCCATCGGGCCAATCACCGGCCAATCCGCCGGCGGCGCCCCGGTAGGTATCCTGCCCCCGGGCGTCCTTAGCGTTCAGGCCGCCCCGGACGCCAACATGGTTCCAGGAACCTATTTCGCCAATGTAGAGGTCTCCGGCAACGGCAACACGACGAGCGCCCGCCTGGTGATGAACATCAGCAGTTCGGCCTTCCTGACCACAAGCCCATCGGAAACCACCTTCAACGTTCAGCGGCCGTCCACGTTCCAAACCATTAAGACGGTGGTTGTCAGCAGCAGCGCTGCACCTCTCCCATTCGCTGTCGGCGAGATCCTTTACACCCCTGCGTCGGCGCCATGGCTGCGCGCCATCACTACCGAAACCACCACACCAGGCACGGTCAGTCTCTCTCTTGATCCTGCGGTCGCCACCGGATTGCCCGACGGAACCTACACTGCTACCGTTGCGCTCGATGCCACCACCCGCATCAACGTCACGCTCAACCTATCTGCCACGCGCCTGCTCGATCTTAACCCGGCCGAACTCATCTTCACCGCGCCTGCCGGCGGCGCATCGCCGCCTGTCCAGTCCCTCACGGCCACCACCACCGATGGTTCTGCCCTGAACATCGTTGTGACGGGAGCGGTCACCTCCGGTGGCCCATGGCTTTTCGTCGGCTCATCGAGCACTACCCCAGCCAATCTCCCCGTCCTCGTCAATCCTGCCGGCCTCGCAGTTGGCCGCTATGAAGGCACCGTCACGGTCTCCGCCCCTAGCGCGAATCCGCCAGTCCCCAGCCAGCGCTCCAAGATCACCCTCATCGTGCCTCCTGCCGCCGCGCTTGCCGCCGCGCCCGCCACTCTGAGCTTCACAAAGAGCATCACCGGCACCGACCCCGCTCCGAAGACCGTCGCTATCTCCAGCACCGGCGGCCAGGTGGCCTACTCCGTCAGTTCCTCCACCTCCGATGGCCGTCCCTGGTTGCAGGTGATCCCAGTCGGGGGCCTCACCCCCGGCGTCGTCACCGTCTCGGTCAACAGCGTCGGCCTTTCGCCCGGCAATTACGCCGGCACCATCGCCGTCTCCTCGCCCGATGCCAGCAACACCCCGCTCCTCATCGGCGTCTCCTTCTCTGTCGCGCAGGCCGCCTTTACCGTGGCTCCTAGCGTCGTAAACTTCGGCGCGCCCGCCGGCTCATTCACGCCCATCACTCAGCAGGTGCAGATCGGCGCCAGCCCAGCCGGCGCCATCCAGTTCACAGCGCTCTCGTCGCAGCCTTGGCTGACGGTTACGCCCTCCAGCGGCACCACTCCCACAGCCTTGACCGTCACTCTCAACCCCGCCCCCCTCCCCGCCGGAGTGTACTCGGCCACCATCACGCTCGCCGCCACTCAGGCTCAGGCTGCCCCTGTCAATATCCCCGTCAATGTCGTCATCGGCCCCCAGGCCACTATTGCCGTCTCTCCGGCCGCCGTCAGCCTCAGCGTTCTCCGCGGCGATAGCCCCAAGAGCGCCACGGTCACCGTAACCACTAGCGCGCCATCCACACCCGTCAGCGCCCAGGTCAGCACCGCCAATGGGGGTAACTGGTTGTCCGTCAATCCCGCTTCCGGCCTCGCCTCACCCACTCTCAGCTTGTCCCTGATTCTCGATCCCACCGGACTCGCTCCAGGCTCCTACACTGGCTCCGTGGTGCTCAGCGCCGCCAACGCCGTCAACAGCCCCATCACGGTGCCCGTCACCATGAACGTCTCCGGCGGACGCCAGGTGCTCTCGCAACTCGCCGACGGCAGGGGCTGGCAAACCACCATTACCCTCGTCAACATGGAGAACACTCCGTCCGGGTTCACGCTCCGCTTCTGGGCGCAGGACGGCACGCCCCTCCGCCTGCCCATCGAAGGCAATCCGGGCCGTCTGGAGGCCTATGAAGGTCTCATCCCGGCCGGAGGCTCCCGCACCATCCGCACCGCCGGCACCGACGCCGCCCTCTCCCAGGGTTGGGCTGAACTCGAGACGGTCCGCCAGATCGGCGGCCTAGGCATCTTCCGCGAGCGCGTCTCGGGCCGCCCGGATCTCGAAGCCGCCGTCAGCGTCACCAACCCGGCCAGCCGGTTCCTGCTCGCCATCGACAATCTCCAGAACTACACCACCTCGATGGCGCTCGTGAACACCAGCACGCAGCAATCGCGCGGACTCAACATCTCCGCCCGTATGGAGAACGGTACAGCCCTGTTCCAGGACACCATCAACCTGCCGCCGCGCGGGCAGACCGCTGTCGCCTCTACCGATCGCTTCCCCGCCACTAGAAACCAACGCGGCGTCCTTGATATGACCAACACTTCCGGCGATTTCACCGGCCTCGGTCTCCGCTTCAATCCCACCGGCGCCTTCACGTCGTTCCCGGTTCTTACCATCCCACCCGCCCCCATTCCCAACCAGTTGCTTTCGCAACTCGCTGACGGCGGCCCCGGCGGTGAATGGCAAACCACCATCGTGCTCATGAATCTCGATACCGTGCCCGCCCCCTTTACGCTGAAGTTCTGGGCCCCTACGGGTGTCGCGATGGCTGTCCCCATCTCCGGCCAGGCCGCGCCCGTCACCAACATCGAGAACACCATCGCCCCCGGCGGCACCCAGACCATCACTACCCAGGGCGGTCCCACGCCGCTCATCTCCGGTTGGACCGAACTCATCTCCAACCGCTCCGTCGGCGGCGTCGCCGTCTTCCGCCAGCGCGTCACCGGCCGCCTCGATAACGAAGCCGCCGTCACCGCCACCGCCAGCGGCCGCAGCTTCCTGCTGCCGTACGAAAACACCGAGAACTTCATCACCTCCATGGCGCTGGTCAATACCAATGCAACCGCTAACGCCAATATCGCCGTCAGCCTCCGCGATGAATCCGGCGTCGTCATCGGCACCGATACCATCGCTCTCGCCCCGCGCGGACAGTTCGCGTTCCGTCTCATCGATCGCTTCCCCGCGCTCGCCAACCGCCGCGGTGTTGTCGAGTTCACCACCACCGGAGCTGACATCTCCGGCCTGGGCCTGCGCTTCAACCCCTCCGGAGCCTTCACCTCGCTCCCCGCGCTGCCCCGGTAGGGTAGCCCTCCAGTGATAGAGTGGGCCGCATGTGCCGGCCCACTCTATTCGCCTTCCTCATCCTTCTTCCCCTCGCTGCCCAACCAGTCCCTGAATCCGGCTGGTGGATGCGCGAACCTCTCCGCTGGGTCCAGACGAATCTCCGCGAACCCGATTCCGCCACCGATCCCATCGCCCTCGTCCGCGAAGCCGCCGCCCTCCACGCCAACGTCCTCCATCTCAACATGGGCGGCATCGCCGCCACCTACCCTACCCGAGTTGAGTTCCACTACCCCAGCCCCCAACTGCCGCCCGGCCGCGACTTCTTCGGCGACGCTCTTCGTGAGGCCCACACCCGCCGCATCCGCGTCGTCGGCCGCTTCGATTTCTCCAAGACCCGCAAGGAAGTCTTCGACGCCCACCCCGAGTGGTTCTTCCGCAAGGCCGATGGCTCACCCGTCATCTACAACGGCCTCCACTCCACGTGCATCAACTCCGGCTGGTATCACCAGCACGCCCCCAGGATCCTCACCGAAGCCCTCACCCGCTACGACGTGGACGGCCTCTTTTTCAACATGTTCGGCAACCAGTCCAGCGACTACAGCGGCAACCCCCTCGGGCATTGCCACTGCAATTCGTGCAAACAGAAATTTCAAAAAATGTTCTCGCGCCCTCTGCCCGAGAACGCCGCCGATCCCGATTACCGCCGCTTCATGACTCTCTCCTCTCAGGAGGTCGCCGCCGATTTCGGCCGCATCATCCACCAACTCCGTCCCCAGGCCGGCTACTTCAACTACCTGGATGAATCCACCGACGGCATCATGTCGGAATCCAACACCGGCGTCACACGCCCCCTGCCTCTCTGGCCCTACACGTCGTCGGCCAATGTGAACCGCGCCCGCAACTCCCAACCCGCCAAGATGTCCGTCAACCTCTGCATGCAGTTCGTCGATTACGCCTGGCGCTTCGCCACCGTGCCCGCAGGCGAAATCGCTCTCCGCCTCTGGCAGAACATCGCCCATGGCGGCGCGCTCGCCTTCGCCATCAACGGCACCTTCGATCAGCAGGACCGCCAGGCCGTCGAGGCCGCCCGCCCCATCTTTGCCTGGGCCGCGCGCAATGAAGCGCTTCTCCACTCGCAGCAGAACGCCGCCCGCGTCATGCTCCTTTCCACCGGCGACCAGTCCAGCTACCGCGGCCTCTTCCGCTTCCTCTCCGAAGAACACATCCCCTTTGCCGTCTCCAGCAATCTCGATTGGATCGGCAAGCGCCCCGTCGATCTCGTCCTCACCCCTGGTCCCGCGCCCGCCGGACTCGAGCCCTACCTCGCCGCCGGAGGCCGCGTTCTCAGCGTCGGTGCCCGCCCCGGTTCTTCCTCTGTCCAGGGCTACGTCCGTGTCCGCGATACGAAGCGCTTCCCCTCGCTCAGCCTGACCTCGCTCCTCCTTCTCGATGGCCCCTTCACAGAAACGCAAGCTCAGCCCGGCGTGCCTCTCACGCTCGTGCCGCCCTCTATGTTCGGTCCGCCCGAGAAGATCCACATCGACATCCGCGATACTGATACGCCCGCCCTGCTGGCCACTCACGAAGGCCGCGCCCTGTGGCTGCCGTGGGAACTCGGCCGGCTCTACTATCGCCTCAGCCTGCCCGCCCACGCTGCGCTGCTGCGCGATCTCGTCAACGAACTGCTCCCGCGCCGCCAATTGGAGACCAACGCTCATCCGCTCGTCGAGATCTCCCTCATGCAGCAAAATGGCCGCACCCTGCTCCACCTCATCAACCTCAGCGGCCACTCGCAGACCGCCTACTTTCGGCCAATTCCCATGCGCGGCATTCGCATCACCCTGGAGGGCGAGTACGCCCGCGCCCGCAGCCACCGCACAACGGCCGCGGTGCCGCTCCAGTCCGCCCCGGGCCGCACCACCTTGACCCTCCCGGAACTGCGTGACTACGAACTGATCGAACTCACAAGTAACCCACCCGCCACTGTGAGAAAATAGAAGGTTCGTATGTCTCAATTAGCATTCCTCTTCCCCGGCCAGGGCTCACAGGCCGCTGGCATGGGCAAGGCTCTGGCCGAGAAGTACCCGGTCGCCAAAGCCATCTTCCAGCAGGCCGACGACGCCCTCGGCTTCCCCATCTCCCAGCTCTGCTTTGAAGGCCCTGACGATCAGCTCCGCCTCACGGAAAACACACAGCCGGCGCTGCTCACCGTCTCCATCGCCGCCTACGCGGTGCTCGCTGAGCTCGGCCACCAGCCCGTTGTCGTCGCGGGTCACAGCCTCGGCGAATACTCGGCTCTCGTGGCCGCCGGGGCACTCGAGTTTTCAGACGCCGTCCGCCTGGTCCGCAATCGCGGCAAGTACATGCAGGAGGCTGTCCCCGCCGGTGTCGGCGCCATGGCCGCCATCCTCAGGCCGCCACTCGATCAACTCGATTCCATCCTCGCCGCCGCCGCTCAGGGCGAGATTGTTTCCGCCGCTAACTACAACTCACCCGACCAGATGGTGATCGCCGGTCATGCCGGCGCCGTCGCCCGCGCCTGTGAGGCTCTCAAGGCCGCTGGCGCAAAGCGCACCGTGCCGCTGCCCGTCAGCGCGCCGTTCCACTGCGCCCTCATGCAGCCCGCTCAGCATCGGCTCCTCGCCGATCTCGAAGCCACCCACTTCGCCGACCTTCGCGTTCCCCTGATCAACAACATCGCCGCCATCGAAGTGAACCACGGCGTCGACGCCCGCCAAGGCCTTTACCTCCAGGTGCCCGGCGCCGTCCGCTGGACAGACTCCATGCGCGCCCTCGCCGCCCGAGGCATAACCAAGGCCGTCGAAGTCGGCGTCGGCGCGGTCCTTTGCGGCCTCATGCGGCAGATCGAGCCCAACGTCAAGATGGCCAAGTTCGGAGAGCCTGCCGATCTGGACAAACTCAATGAACTTCTCAGCTAGGCTGATCCTCTCAGCTCTCACCGCCCTTCTCCTCCCCGCCCAGGAGCCCAGCGCCCTGGAGCGCGATCCCCAGGGCTGGATCGACATCACCCCCGACGCCAACTTCTCCGGCTGGACCCGCCTCGCCATCTCGCCCGACAAACCCGACCCCATCTCGCAGTGGTCTCTCCTGCCCGGCGGCGTCGTCCTCTGCGAGGGCAACCGCGGCCACGAGTGGCTGCGCTTCGACAAGGCGCTGGCCGACTTCGTCTTCCACGTCGAGTTCCGCTACACGAAAATCGACGGCAATCCGCGCTACAACAGCGGTATCTTCGTCCGCACCCTGCCCGATTACAGTCTCTGGTATCAGAACCAGATCGGCTCAAGCGCCGGCGGTTACTTCTTCGGCTATATCCTCCTCGATGGCGCCCGCCGCCGTTTCGATCTTAGCCCCCGAATGGTGGATCAGAGAGTCCGTCCCGCCGGCGAATGGAATACCGTGGAGATTACGGCGCAGGGCTCGACGCTGCTCTCCTGGGTCAATGGCGCTACCGTCAGCGAATACAAATACTGCCCGATCGAAAAAGGCCACCTGGGCCTGGAGGCCGAGGGCTTCCGCATCGAGTTTCGCAACCTCAGGGTCAAAACCATCCCGTCCGCTCCGCTACAATGAGACAGTCCATGTACCTGAAATCAACCGCGTCCGTGCTGCTCGTGGCGGCTCTCTCCGCCGGCGTTGCCTGCAAGAAATCCGTGCCCGCGAACGTTGCAGCCACTGTCAACGGCCGCGCTCTCACTTACGCCGAAATCGACAAACAGTATAAGCGGCAGTTCCCGCAGCAGCCCGAAGGTCTTTCGGCCGATCAGGTTCAGTTCCAGAAGCTGGAACTCCTGCGCGTCATGGTCGACGAGGAGATCATGCTCCAGCGCGCCGAGAAGCTCTCCCTTCTCGCGAAGGATGATGAGGTCGATTCCCGCCTCGGCCAGCTGAAAGCGCCCTACACGCAGGAAGAGTTTCAAAAACAGCTCGATGCGCAGCAGATGACTCTCGATGAGCTCAAAGCGCAGATCCGCCGCTCACTTTCCATTGACAAGCTGCTCAATCGCGAAATCGGCAACCAGATCAATATCACGGACAAAGACGTTTCTGATTTCTATGCGGCCAACAAGTCCGCCTTCCGCTACCCCGAAACCACCTACCATCTCGCTCGCATCGTCGTCACGCCGGGCCCGAATCCCGATGTCCGCAACCTCGCCGGCAATAAAGCGCAGAACGCCGAACAGGCCCGCAAAAAGATGATGATGATCGAGGCCCGCCTCAAACAGGGCGAGGACTTCGCCAAGCTCGCGCAGAATTTCTCAGAGGATACGCAGGGCGCCCCGAACGGAGGCGACATGGGCTATGTGCCCGAATCTGCCCTCGCACAGGCCGATCCCGAAACCCGCAAGGCCGTCATGACTCTCCTGCCCGGCGCCGTCTCCCCGCCCATCTCCTCGGGCGGCAACTGGCACATCCTCAAGCTCATCTCGCGCGAGCCCGCAGGCCAGCGCGAACTCGACGATCCGCGCGTCCAGCAGAATATCCGCGAAACCCTGCGCACCCGCAAGGAGCAGCTTCTCCGCAACGCCTACGTGGAAGCGTGCCGCAACGAGACCCAGGTGACCAATTACCTCGCTCTCTCCATCGCGCCCGGTTTCGAAAAGAAGTAGTCAATCCCCAGGAGCAGCCCGCTATGCCCGTCACCGATTTGGTCCCCATGGATTGGCCGGCCGAATGGCAGGACCTAGCTCTCCTCAGGCTTCTCGATAACTCCCCGGTCAACTGCCTGCTGCTTCCCAAAGAAACGCCCCCGGCACTGCGCTCCGCCGCGGAGGCCCGCCTGTTGCAGTGTCCTCAGCTTCCCCAATGGCGCTCCTGGAAAGAGATCGATTGGAACGCCAAGTCACCCACCGTCTTCATCGGTGACGGTGTCTGGCCCGAGCTCTCCATGAAGGGCAACGACGCCGCCCAGGACTCCACCGGCAGCGGCCCCACCGGCGCCCCCTGGCTGGACGCCAATGGCTGGCTCATCCGCCTGGCCCGCGGCCGAGCCGCCGGCCGGCCCGTGTGGCTTCGCTCAGACCCGCCGGAAAACTCTCAGAACCTCACCACCGAAAACTACCTCCTCGCTCAAAGCGAAGCGGATGCCTATGGGGCCATCCGGCCCATCTGGATCTCGCCGGCTCACGCCCGCCAGCTCGCCGCCGGCAACGCCTCCGCCGAAGCCATGTTCAAGCGCCTGCTCGCCAACGTCCGCTGGCACCGGGAACGCAGAGCGTGGACCCAGTGGCCGGTCGTCGCCAGCCTGGTCATCGCCTCTGACTTCGCCGGCCCCAACGAATACACCGCCAGCGAGACGCTCCTCCTGGCCGCCCGCCGCAATCTCTCCTTCCTGCCCGTCGAATCGGCCCGCATTAATCCCAACTTCCTAAAGGGCCGCCGCGCACTACTCTACCTGGACACCCAGCCGATGCCCGCCGCCACCGCCGCCGTCGTCCAGCCCTTTGTGGAAGCCGGTGGCCTGCTGCTCTGCCTGAAGGCCTCCGCTGCCGCCCTGAGGGGCCTCAGGCCGCTCGCCGAGCCTCATCCCCGCTTCACCCTGCACACGTGTGGCAAGGGCCGCGTGGCCGTCTGTAGCGGCGATTGGGACGATCCCTACATGCTCGCCCTCGACACCCACCTGCTGATGAGCCGCCGCTACGACGCCGTCCGCCTCTTCAATGCCGGCTCCCTCAGCTACTTCCACACCGCCTCCACCGATGGCAAACGCTGGCTCGTGCAACTGCTGAACTACTCCCGCCGCGGCGCCGCCCATCAGGTCAGTCTCCAGACCTGGCGCAAGGTGCAATCGGCCCGTTTCCACTCGCCCGACCTCCCCCAGCCCCAGCCCCTTGCGCTCCAGCGCGAGCCCGGCCAGCAGGAGGTCTACCTCCCTACATTCAAAGTGTACGGTGCCGTAGAATTAGAGTTGACTCCCCATGCGTAACCACATGTCTGGCCTGTCCCGTCGCCACTTTTTGGTCGCGGCCGGAGCTGCTTCCACGGTTCCGCTGTATTACGCGGCCTCCTCTTCCGCCCCGGCCTCGCCCGTCGCCATCGCGCGGTGTCCGGATTACGGCTCCGCCCTCACGCCCACGATGAAGACCATGATGGATCAGCTCGGCGGCCTCGCCAAACTCGTCGGCGGCAATACCGTCACCATCAAGCTCAATCTCACTGGTTCGCCCCCCATGCGCATGGGCAATAGCCCGGCCGCACGCGCACAATACACCCACCCCGCCGGCCGCGGGGCCACAGACCGCCTGAGGGGTGACACCGGCCCCCGTCGCATCCCCATCGTCGGGGGCCGCCTCTCCTCCCCCGCCCCAGCCAAAAACTCGAGAAGCCCTTCGAAGGCGGC
>CAYVDY010000155.1:0-12392 GCA_964450255.1 uncultured Candidatus Solibacter sp.
GTTGCTTGGTTAAGGGATCCTCCCAGACGCTGCCACTTTCGATCAGGTTGTAGTTGGTGACCGAGTAGGGTCCCTGTACATTCCAAAAGGTGTGGTCCCCGAAGAACTTCCGATATCCGGCGCCGGGTGTGAGGCCGCCCCCTGGTAGACGCTATCAAAATAGGGATAGACTCCCGAGGGATCGAGCAACAGTAGCTTCTCGACCTTTTCGACGATCGCTTCCGCCTTGTCCGGGGCCGGCGGCGTCAGGACTTTTGCTTTCTCGGCCTGCCGGGCGGCGATGCTCTCCTCGCGACTGGCGGGTTGCATATGCGCGGCGGCCTCCTGTGCTGTCAGAAGGCCCGCGAGAGTGGTCAAGGCGATAATGACAGCGGACAGGATAGTCCTGAACCGAGCACTGGCGGCGTTCGGGTGCGAAGCAATCAGGCCGTGCATAGTTTTCCAGCGTTTCAGCAAGTTAGGTCTCATCGAGTTGATCTTTATATGTTTCAGGCGAGGAGCGAGGACCACAAATACCCGCATTAATCCCACGTGAAGGGTTGCGGACAGGAAGCCGGGCAAAAGAACCCGATGGTCGGCCTTCTTCGCGTGCCGTGGCGGACGGCGCACGAACGTCCCTCACCATATTCTACATCGGGAGCATGTTTGAGGCTAGGCTGCGCAGCTTCGCGCTTGTCTGCGGCCAACGTGTTAAGCACCCGCTGCCGCGGTTTTGATCAGCTCCAGGGCGTTTTCGATATAGATTTCGCCAGTCATTTCGCCGAGCGAGACGCGGCAAATGTAGTTGTAGGCTGGATAGCTTTGGAAGTCCACCTTCGTCAGCATGTAGCCGAAGGCATCGTTGGTAAGGCCGAAGAGGAAGTTGTGCTCACCCTTCATTTTTCGCTTCACGTAGAAGCCGATGTTCGGCAGCGCCTCACCCGGGATGGTCAGCATCTGGGCATTCCCGAGACTCACAAGGTTGACCCGGGCAGTGATGCTGCGATCAGCCCCGTGGGGGTATTTCAACGGAGACTGCGTGACTACCTGCCACAATGCCTCCGACTCGACTGGGAAGCGAACGTCCTTTGAATAGGTGCGAAGTCTAGGTTCGCGCTGCCAGTTGGAAGGGCCGATGATCCGCAACGATTCGTCCGCGAGCAGCCTGCCAATTCGCTCACACTCACTCCAGGTGCGGTGGTCGTTCCAGTAGGCACGCTGCGCGTCTCTCGGTCCGGCCTCCAGGTTGCGGTTGTCGGCAGTGACCATCCCGCCTTGCGCGCTATTCATGTAGAGGGCCAGGCCGCCGCCGGCACTCTCGATCTGAGTGTAGAAGGGGCCGACGAGGTCGGGGCTGAGAATGCCCAGACCGCTGCCGATCACTTCCGGGTGGATGGCGTAGTTGACCAGGGTACCGATCGGCTGGCCGTTCACGCTGCGAATCTGAAGTACGCTTGCGCGCCGGTCGTAGAGATCCGGA
Source organism: uncultured Candidatus Solibacter sp. (assembly GCA_964450255.1). Classification (GTDB taxonomy): domain Bacteria; phylum Acidobacteriota; class Terriglobia; order Bryobacterales; family Bryobacteraceae; genus Paludibaculum. Next base: position 1,460 of record CAYVDY010000155.1, read on the forward strand.
GCGTAATAGTTGTAAGCGATTCTGCCCTTGGCTACTCCGGAAGCGGTGCGCAGTTCCGCGGGCTGCAGCTTATCAAGCGCCTCGTTGATGGCCGCGGCAATCTGCTTCGCCACGAACTCCATGTATTCCAGCGAGCCGGTGTGCCCACCCTTGCCATCCGGGTAGGCATAGCAGTCTGGCGCGCTATGCGTGTGGGTGCATCCTATGAGGATCTTCTGGGGTGCGATGCGCGGCACGAGCGCGCGGGCGCGGTCGCCGAGGACTGACGGGTAGCCGAGCAGATCAAGGCCGACGATGGCGAGGAGTTCCGAACCGGACCGGAAGACCATCGCACGCGCGGTGAGTTCCCCTTGCTTGGACTTGGCGGGGGTAGGAGCACCCATACCGCCGCTGATGGGCAGCAGCGGATCCGGAGTGATGTTGCGTTTGGCGGCCGCGGCCTCGAATGAGACTCTCGATTGGCCAAAGGTCGCAGACGCAAAGGCTGCACCGAGGGGAAGGCAGGCGAGGTGAAAACGGCGTCGTGTGAACTGTGAGGAGTCCATGGATAGTCCCCGCGCGTCATTATTCCAGATCCGCGATCAGAATTGGTTGAAGCCGGTGGCCCAGCGAAACGCTTCCACATAGCGGCTGTTCCGCTTGATCATCATCCCCTTCAACTCCTCTCGGGCTTTTGCCTTGTCCGAGACTGTCCAAGTGGGTCGGTACTTGTTGACGGCAGGTTCGAATTGCGAGACGTGAGCGAGGCCGGCTTCCATCTTCTTCTCGATTACGGATTCGATGTCCACGAACATGTTGGCGTCCTTTTCCAGCACGTAGAAGAACATGTACGCAGGCACGCGCCACGGCTCCAGGCCCAATTGAAGTTTGTGATTCGGGAAGTAGAGGTGCCATTCGGCCGCGCGAATTGCATCGAGGGTGTTCATCGCGGCCATGCGGTGGTCCGACTTGTGCCAGCGGACGGAATCGGCGCCCGGATCGACGGTCATGACGATTTCGGGACGGTAGCGGCGGATGATCTCCGTCGCCTGTTCCACCAGCCGCTTGCTCTCCACGTACTCCAGCATTCCGTCGTGATGACCAAGCCAAATGAGGTTCTCCTTTGGAATTCCAATGATGCGGTTTCCTTCTTCCTCCTCGGCCTTTCTGATTCGGGCCAGGCGCTCGCTGGTCATGTCAGGATCGTATGAACCCTTGTCGTCGTTGGTGTAGATGACGACGCGGACTGTGTTGCCCTGTTCCACGAGCCGGGCCAGCGTGCCCCCGCAGCAGAAGGCGTCGTCGTCCGGGTGGGGCGTGAAGAGAAGCACGGTTTTCCCTTTGATCGCTTCAATCCGTGGGACACCCTGACCAAAGAGTCCGGCGGCGAGTGTCAGGCAAAAGCAGAGGCGCGTGAGCATGGAATTCAGGATACGCGACGAGGCGCGCCGCTGGGCGCGGCCTCGCGGATTAGCTACAATCGGGCAGCAACATGAAACTAAGACGAAACAGCATTACGAGTCTCAGCGTTCTGCTGCTCGCCGCGAGCGCTGTCGCGGGCGAGCTCGCGTTGGGTGAACGCCTGCCGTCGCTCCAAGGCGAGTACCTCACCGGAAAGAAAGCGGTCCTTCCCGAAGCCGCGTCGGGGAGGGTTGCCTTACTGGCGCTCGGCTTCACCTATGATTCGCGCTTCGCGGTAGAAGCGTGGGTGAAGCGGTTTCGTGCTGACTACGGTGACAACCCGCAGGCTGCGTTCTACGAGATACCGATGATCGGGGGAATGGCCCGGCTGGGGAAATGGTTTATCGATGGCGGCATGCGCCGCGCCACCCCGAAGGCGGACCACGAGCACGTGATCACCGTTTATGGCGACATGAAACCGTGGAAGGAGAGGGCCGGCTTCAAAGCGCCCGACGCGGCCTACCTGATTCTGCTAGACAAAAACGGGACTGTGCGCTGGCGTAATGCCGGCGTGTTCGATGAGATCGCCTACAAGGGTCTTTCCACCGGGATGAAGGCACTACTCTCCCAGTCCGGCGAGGTGCGTCCGGCACATTAGGAAGAGGTGGCGGCTGGCTACCTGAGCCGGGCCGCCGTCGCGTTTGGATTGGTGGCCCTCCGATACCGGTCTTCCCTTCGACGCGGCAGCCGCTGAGATGTATGCTGGGGCAGATTCCTATGAACAGACGAACTGTAGTGGCCGCGGCCCTGGGGGCGTTGGGAGCTCAGGCCGCGCAGGGGCGGAAGTACCGCGCCGCCGTGATCGGGCACACGGGACACGGCAACTACGGGCACGGGCTGGACGTTGTGTGGCAGGCGTTTGAAGGCATCGACGTGGTGGCCGTGGCCGACGCGGACGAAGCGGGCCTGGCCAAGGCAGTGGTGCGCAGCGGCGCCCGGCGCGGCTATCGCGACTACCGCGAGATGCTGCGGAAAGAGCGGCCGGATCTGGTGAGCATCGGGCCGCGCTGGCTGGACGAGCGGCTGGCGATGGTGGAAGCGGCGGCGGAGGCTGGCGCGCATATCTACATGGAGAAGCCCTTCGCGCGCGACCTGGGCGAAGCGGACCGCATGGCGGCTGCCGTGCGGCGCGCCGGAATCAAGCTGCAGTTAGCGCACCAGATGCGATGCTCGCCGTTCACCAGGCGTGTGCAGGAACTCGTGTCTGGTGGGGCGATCGGCCGCATCCAGGAGATTCGCGGGCGCGGCAAAGAGGACCGGCGCGCCGGGGGTGAGGATCTGATGGTGCTGGGTTCTCACCTCTGCGACATGATGCGCATTTTTGCCGGAGATCCGAAATGGGTGTCCGCGCATGTCACGCAGGATGGAGAGGAACTGGCGCAACGCCACGTGAAGCAAGCCGGCGAACCGGTGGGGCCGGTGGCGGGCAACCAGATCGCCGCCATGTTCGGATTCGACGGAGGCGTGCACGGGTATTTCGCCTCCAAGGCCTGCACGACGACGCACGAGCTTCGCTACGGCATGCAGATAGTGGGCGAAAAGGGCGTGATCTTTTTGCCGATGGCGATTTATCCGGACGGGCAGCCATTGATCCTGAGGTCCGCGGCGTGGCTCCCGGTAGAGGGGCAGGGCTGGGAGAAACTCGAGCCCGCCGGCGGAACGCAAGTGTTCCGGGGCGGCAACGCTCTGATTGCGAACGCGCTGATGGTCGAGGACCTGCTGCAGTCCATCGAGCGCGGCCGTAAACCTCTGTGCAGTGAAGAAGACGGCCGGTGGACCATCGAGATGATCAGCGGAGTGTACGCGGCACAGAAGGGCGGCAAGCGGGTTCCGTTGCCGCTTGCGGACCGGCGGCACCCCCTCCGGGCTTGATATAGACTACCTCCATGCTTCGCCGCCAGTTCCTTGCCGCGCCGGCAGCCGCCGCATTTGCCCAACCGCGGCGACGCAATATCGTCTTTATCCTGTCCGACGATCACCGTTACGACATGATCGGAGGTTTGGGGCATCCCTGGCTAAAAGGGCACACGCCCCACCTGGATAGAATGCTGCGCGACGGCGTCTACTTCCGGGACGCGTTCGTCACCACGTCGCTGTGCTCGCCGAGTCGTGCCAGCATCCTCACCGGGCGATATATGCATGCACACGGGGTTACGGACAACTTCACGCCGCTGGATCCGAAGCTGCCGGCGTTTCCTCGGTTGCTGCAATCGGCCGGCTACCGGACAGGGTTCTTCGGGAAGTGGCACATGGGCGGAGAGAGCGACCAGCCACAACCCGGTTTCGATGAGTGGCTCAGCTTTCGTGGTCAGGGCGAGTACGCGGACCCGGAGGTCAACCACAACGGCGTTCGGAGCAAGAGGAAGGGCGAGACTACTGATGTTCTCACTGGTGAAGCGTGCAAGTTCTTGGCGGCGAACGCATCACGACCGTTCTGCCTGTACCTCTCACACAAAGCAGTGCATGCACCGTTCCAACCGCTGAAGCGGCATGCCGGACTATTCAATGGACTCGCTGTTCCGCGGCCGAAGTCGATGCCGGTCCGCGACGAATTCTACGCACAATGGCCGGAGTGGGTCCGGCGGCGGCGTCCGACCCGGCATGGAGTGGATGGCGCAATCGCCAGCGACGACCCTTTCGATGTGCTCTACCGACGCTACTGCCAGTGCCTGATCGGAATCGACGACAGCGTCGGACAGGTGCTGGCGGAACTGGAGAGGACCAGGCTACTGGACGACACGCTGGTGGTCTATATGGGTGACAACGGCTACATGTGGGGCGAGCACGGCTTGATCGACAAGCGCGCAATGTACGAGAGCTCGATCCGGGTACCGCTGATTGCACACTGCCCATCGCTATTCGGCTCCAACCACCACACCGATGCCATGGTGCTGAACCTGGACATCGCGCCGACACTGCTCGAGGCGGCGGGCGTGAAGGCGCCGTCCTCGATCCAGGGCCAATCCTGGCTGGCGGCGGCAGGGGGACGCACGCCGGCGGACTGGCGGCGCGACTTCGTATACGAATACGCGTGGGAGCAGGACTTCCCGTACACGCCGAGCATCGTCGGGCTGCGCAACGAGACGCACAGCCTGATGAGTTATCCGGGAACTTGGGATATTCCTGAGCTTTACGATATCGGCAAGGATCCCGAGCAAATCGGGAATCTACTGGCCGGGGCGAGGCTCGGCTCGCGCATGCGCGGACGGTATGCGTATCACATCACGGATCTGGCGACGCGGAAGACGGTTGAGGCGATGCAGATCCGCCTGGCCGCATCGCTCGCCGAGACGGGCGGTGATCCGCGCCTGGCGGGCATAGTGGGAGAGAACGACCGGTTCGCGTTGTAGAGGCGGAGGCTACCGGCCCGGCAGTTTCCGGTCCACATAACCATGTAGCCGCCGGCACCCTGGGCGCCGATGGGCGACAGCGCGGGCTTCGCGCTCGCGACGGGTGCGCAAGTCCTCGCGCATGGCGATGTGTTCAGGAACAACTTTGATGGCCACCGAGCGATCAAACCTGGCATCGCGTGCTTTGTAGACTTCGGGCGCATCCAGTTTTCGTTATACTCTTCACGAACCGAGATGACCATGGAAGCCCTTCCTCTCAATGACTACGACACCGTGGAACTGCGTACCGGGCGACTTCACAAGATCCGCCGCGCCGAAGCACGGGTACTGGGTGAAGAAGACCGCATGGTGTGGGTGGTGAAGTGCTATTGCCGTTCGCACGATGTCCTCACCGCGGCGGATGCGGAGTTGCAGAAACGTCCAACATTCGTGTTCCCTACGCAGTTCTTCGAGAACCTGGAGAGCCTGATTGGACGGGAACTGGAGGGACGCATCTATCGCAACAGCCAGTTGCACCGCGTAAAGTTCTACCTCGACCTAAAGGAGCACGCCGGATTTCAGTTGGACGAGGAGCAGAGCGATCTGCAGAGCCCGTGGTATGACGAAAGCGCGCTGAAGGAGTAGCGATTTCGCGCGGCGATAGTCACCTGGATGTACGGCCAGGCGCCCGGCCGAGCTTCGCCGGGGCAATCCTGGCGAGTTTCCGGGGATCGAGGAGGTGCTCGGGCTTGAAGTCGCCGGTGGACCACCGGCAGCCCTCTGCGAACTGCACACCCACGAAATGGCCGAGTTCGTTGTACTGGCAGTAGCGCACGACACCGAAGTACTCGCCCGCCGGATAGGAGATTCTCATTTCGGTCATCAGCGGAATCTGTTCGTCGACCTGGAGGCAGACCCCGGACAGGGAGATATCTTCGAGGCTGGCCACGGTTCTGCGGCTGCGGCCCGACCTGTCTCGCCAGTGGAGGCCCACAAGATCCGCGCACAACATTCTGGATTCGGACCGCTGTTCCCTCATACGAGTGTCAGATCGGCTGTCTGTACCGATCCTCAGGAGAGGGATGCACCTTAGACCTGGCTGGGAAAAGACCCCGAACGCAAGTGCTGCGTAGGGTGCGGACACCGCCGTTCAGCGGCGGTCTGCGTAGTTCCCAAGAAGCGGCTTGCCCGGAAACGCCTTCGGGACCGTCCGGCCATCGCGGACCACCGCGACACCGTTCACAAGGACATGGTCAATTCCTGCGGAGAAACTGAGCCCTTTTTCGAAAGTGGCGGTGTCGATGACGCGGGCCGGATCGAATACGGTGAAGTCGGCGTCGGCGCCGACGCGAATCCGGCCCTTGTTCCGCATCTGTGGCGCGACGGCTTCCAGACGGCGGGCCGGCATGATAGTCATCTTCGCCAGAGCGTCCATCAAAGAAAGCACCTGCTGCTCCCTGGCGTAGAGGCCGAGGACCCGCGCGAACGTACCTGCGCTGCGAGGGTGCGCACCGGGCGCGTATGGCATGCCGTCCGAGGCTACCATGACAAACGGGGAGGCCATGGCGCGCTGAATCCACTCGGGCTTCATCAAGTGGATGATCACGGCGCCGCCTTCTTTGCGATGACGATCAAACGTCTCCGGCGTCAGACGCTCACCCGTTTTCACCCACTGGAGATCGCCGAAGGAAATGCCGAGGCGCTCCTGCCAGCCATCATCGAACATGGTGGATTCCAGGTAGGTGGACGCCGCGGTATAGGGGTAGGCCTCCGTCGTGATGTCCAGGCCTTGCCGCCGCGCCGACTCGATGAGATCGAGGACAAAGGGCAGCGAACCGAGGCTCATGCTGTTGATGTGCACAATATGGAGGGGAGCGCCGGTGGCTGCGGCGTTGGCGATGACTTCCTGCATCGCCTCCGGCCCCATGGAGCGAACATGGGTGAAGATGGGGACCTTCCATCGCCGCGCCATCTGGAAAACGCGGAATATCTCTTCACGCGAGGCGCCGGGATAGTACTGATGCGCGACGCCGAGGCCGAGCCCACCTTCGAGCAATCCGCGCTCCATAGTCGCGGCGAGCAGTGAGTATTCTTCGGGAGTGCTGACTTGCTTGTAGCGGGCCTTCATCGAGATCTCACGCCAGCGTTCAGACGAGTTACGCCAGGCGTCCGCTTCGGAGGCGAACTCGCGCATGGACATGGCACGCATAGCGCCATGGGAGGCCGTGGCGCCGAAATTGAGGATCGACCGGTTCTCCCGCGCGCGCAGGAAGGCGGCAACGGAGGGAACGCCGACCTCGAGTTCCAGGGCGGTGGTGACGCCGTCGTGGGCCTGATACTCATTGGATTCATTGGACATGCCGTGCGAGTGGAGGTCGATGAATCCGGGCGCTACCACGCGCCCAACCGCTGGAAGAACGGTATTGCCGGTGAGAGGCTGATCAGAGACAGCGGCGATTCTGCCATCGCGAATGCCGATGTGCCGCAAAGCGTCGAGCCCGCTTTCCGGGTCCATCACCCTGCCCCCGGCGATCACCACATCGTATGGTGCGTTGGATTGCGCCCAAAGGACAGGCAGGAACAGTAGGAGGACCAGGGTTTTCACGGTGTTTCTCCAGCAGACAAAGTACTGCATAGTCTAGCGGTTTTCCCGGGAGGCGCGTAGCCGGGGTGGTGTCTCCCGAAGGTCGCAGGCAAAGCGTATCGTGTTGTAATGTATCGGAGGTGCGGTCCAGCGATGCTGTCACAGGAAGAGAACGTCAACGTCTTTATTGAGGCGTGGAAGTTGATAGTGGGGCGTCTACCGGGCTCGAAGATTGAACATGCGGGCGGGTTAGCGACGATGTTAGGGCACGTGCCGCTGCCGTTCTTCAACTTCTCTGTCGTGGACCGTCCGCTGGTGGATGAGGCGGATTTGCGGGCCGTTCTCGCCGAGGCGAGGAAAAGGGCCGCGACCTGCGAACACGGCTCGATGCTGGGTCTGTGCGACACTTGGGCGCCGGCGGCGTGGGAGCAGGTCATCGCGGAGGAAGGGTTCGCGCGGGCGATGGACACCACGTGGATGGCGACTGAGCAGTTGCTTCCGCCGCGGCGGGCGCTGCCGGCGCTCGAGTTCCGGCGTGCGGTCGATGTGGCCACGGCCCGCGATCTGGCGACGATCAATGCGTACGCTTACGCCATGCCGGCGGAGCTTTTCGAGTGTCTCTTCAACCTGCACTTGTGGCGCGAGGACAGCTACGGATATGTGGGCTACGCGGACGGACGGGCTGTGACGGCGGCAGCGACGTTTCCGGTGGCGGGCACGGTGTATGTTGCATTGGTGGCGACAATGCCGGACGCGCACGGGAACGGCTACGCCGACGCGGTGATGCGCCACGCCATCGCGCAGGGACAGCAGGGGATGGGGCTCTCGCGAGTGACGCTGCATGCGACGGACATGGGCCAACCGGTGTATCGGGCTATGGGCTTTGAGGCGGGCTCGAAGGTCGTAGTCCTCGTGCCCTCGAATGGGTCAGCCGGACACTAGCATTTCAACGGGACATGGACACGCTATTCGATAGCGATCAGACACCGAGCTCGCACGAACCGCTGGAGGATGGCGCCGTGCTGCTGCGAGGCTTTGCCGCTGCGCTCGCGCCGGCGCTGGTGGAGGAAGTGGCGCGGATTGCGCAGGCTGCGCCTTTCCGGCACTTTGTTACACCCGGCGGCTTCACGATGTCGGTGGCGATGACGAATTGCGGCAGGGTTGGGTGGGTGTCGGACCGCCGCGGCTACCGCTACGACCCTGTCGATCCGGATACGGGACAGCCTTGGCCGGAGATGCCGGCTGCCTTTCTCGACATCGCGGCCGGAGCGGCTGCCGCGGCGGGGTTCGCCAACTACGATCCCGACGCATGCCTGATCAACCGCTATGCCGCGGGGGCCAAGCTGGGCCTGCATCAGGATCGTGATGAGAAGGACGCCTGGGCGCCGATCGTCTCAGTTTCCCTTGGTCTGCCGGCCATATTCCTCTGGGGCGGGAAGCGGCGGTCCGAGCCAGTGCGGCGCCTTCGCGTGGAAAGCGGTGATGTCGCAGTGTGGGGAGGTCCGGCACGTTTCGTGTACCACGGCGTAGCTCCGCTTCGGGAAGGGCAGCATTCGCTGACCGGCGTCGTTCGCTTGAATCTCACGTTTCGGAAGGTGTTCTGAGGAGATCGGAGCTCATGCCAAAGCTGACTGATCTAAGGGAGACCGCGCTCTACGTGGACGACCTCGACAGAGCAAAGAGGTTCTACCTGGACGTTTTGGAGCTGAAGTCCCTGGTTGAGGACGGGCGATTCTGCGCACTGGATGTGGGCGGCCGGAGCGTGCTTCTGCTCTTTCTGCGGGGATCGTCGGCGGGAGACACAGTGCTGCCGGGAGGAACGATCCCCCCGCACGATGGAGCCGGCCCAGTGCATGCCGGCTTCGCCGTGGAGGCTACGGAGATGCCGGTGTGGGAGGCGCACCTGAGAGCATGCGGCGTGGACATTATCAGCCGGGTTACGTGGCCCAGAGGAGGCCGAAGCGTGTACTTCCGCGATCCCGATGGACACTTGCTGGAGCTTCTGACTCCGGGCGTGTGGCGCACTTATTGAAGGTCCGGATTACGCAGGATCGACAAGTTGTGGGTGCTTTTGAGGAACAAGCAGCCTGCCGAGGTCGTACATTTAGGACAGCGGTCTCTTTGGGAGGACCCTTCCGGCTGAATTGCGCGCTATGAACTCGTTGAACGTCCGCTACCATGCCTTGGACAGCATGAGAGCCAGCATGATGCTGATGGGGATCTATCTCCATGTGGTCGTCGGTTATTCGGGGGACGGCCACTGGCCCTACATAGACCCGCATCCGACCGGCGCGCTCAACTTCACGCTGGGCATCATCCACTCGTTTCGAATGCCGGCCTTCTACGTGATGGCGGGGTTCTTTGGGGCGCTGCTGTGGAATTCACGCGGGCCGGCGGCATTCGTCTCCAACCGCGTGAAGCGGATTCTGCTGCCGTTTGTGCTGTTCTGGTCACTGCTGTTCCCAATCATGGCGGTGATCGTCATCAGCCTGGAACAGGGCGCGCACCGGGTGGTCCCGGTGTTTCTGAGCGGTGAGTTGGTGAAGCGGCTGCATCCGCTGCACCTGTGGTTCCTGGAGTATCTGCTGCTGCTTTACGGGATCGGCGCGGCTGTGGCTTGGGCATCGCAGTGGCTCCCCGGCGGCACGATGGAGCGCATTCACACTGCCTACCGCTGGGCGCTGCAGAGGCCGTATGCGCCTGCGCTGTTTGCGCTGTTCTCGTGGATGCAACTGGCAGGTATGCGGGGCAACCTCAAGGACTGCGATGGTCTCGTACCGGAACTGCCGATCCTTGCCGCGTATATCCCGCCGTTCACTTTTGGCTGGCTGCTGTACCATCATCGGGATCTGCTCGATCGATTCCGGCTGCACATTTGGGTTTATCTGATATTGAGCGTGCCGGCGTTTCTCGTCTATGGCCTGGTGCCGGGCGGCGCGCATCCGTTCGTCAAGGCGGCGGGCAACGTGCTGCTTTGCTGGCTACTGACATTCGGCTGCATCGGGCTATTTCTGAGGCACTGCAGCGGGGCGAGCGCGAAGTGGCGCTACATGTCCGACGCGTCGTACTGGCTGTTCATCATGCATATGCCCGTCGTGGTGGGACTGCAGGTAGCGTTCCTGCCCGTGCCGCTGCCGGCACTGGCGAAGGTGCCGATTGTCCTGGCCATCTCGGTGGTGATTCTGACCATCTCTTACGATGTGATGGTGCGGCCCACGTGGATCGGGGCACTGCTGAATGGACGACGGTATCCGCGATGGCGGAGTCTGGCGCCGGACGGGGCTACTGCACCGGCGCATAGGCGTGAAGCTGAGGCCCGATGACGTTGGAGTAGTTGTAGTGGGCGCGGCGGTCGGCGTCGATGGTCCAGAACATGGCGCCGATCATGCCGGGGTAGCCTTTGGGCTGGCGCAGTTTGTACTTCACACCGGCGGGGGCCTTGGCGGTGATGAGGTAGTCCATTGTCGGGCTGACGATGGAGGGCGTGGTTGCTCCATTGAGAAAGCCGCAGGCAACTTTAACGGCTGGCATGGGCGGAAAGAACTTATTGGGATGGCCATCCAATGGAAAGTCCTGAAGG
>CAYVDY010000156.1:0-12388 GCA_964450255.1 uncultured Candidatus Solibacter sp.
GCCAGGCAGCGGTGTCTTCTTCCGGAGTTTTGGTTTGGCGTGGCGCCTCAGTTCGGCCGGGGCTATACCCCCCGCCGCCTCAACCTCCCTTCGCCAAGGCTGCGGCTGGATAGCGGGAAACTTGACGAAGGTTGCCCGCCGTAGCCCGAAGGGCGAAGGAGGGCCACCCCGACCTTCAACGAAAGCCGGCGAGACCTCATTCTCGCATCCAAGCCAGCCGCTGCACTGGAACTCCAAAATCAAAGGAGCCAGCCCGTGCACTACGTCTATCTCCTTAAAAGTCAATCCCACCAAGACCAGCGTTACATCGGTCTGACAAGCGACTTAAAGACCCGCCTCCACAAGCACAACGAAGGCGGCGTCGCCCACACCTCGAAGTTCGTACCGTGGGAGATCCGAACCTACTTGGCCTTTTCTTCCCGCGAACAGGCGGCCCAGTTTGAACGCTACCTCAAATCCGGTTCCGGCCGAGCGTTTGCAACTAGGCACCTATGGCAGTAAAACCAGCGTCAACATCTAACGGCTGTTCACAAACTCCGCCGCTTCCGCAACTCGTCCAGCAACACCGCCAGGATAATCACCGCGCCGATCAGAGCCTGCTGAACATACGGCGAGATACCCAGCAGATCGCTGCCGTTCGACAGCAACCCCATGATGAACGCGCCAATCAGCGTGCCCACCACGCTGCCCGCGCCGCCGCGCAATGAGCCGCCGCCGATCACCACTGCAGCGATCGCCTGCAACTCGTAGCCCTGACCCGCTGTCGGCTGGCCGGTCATCAGGCGCGATGCTTCAATCATGCCCGCCAGCCCGGCCAGCAAGCCGCCCGCCGCGTAGACCGCACTGGTGTGAAACGCCACAGGAATCCCGGCGTAAAATGCGGCGTCGGGGTTCGAGCCAATCGCAAACGCATAGCGCCCCATGCGCGTGTGCTCCAGCACGATGTGCACGGCCGCGCCGCACACCAGCAACACCAGCAGCACGAACGGAATCCCCAACACGCTGCCCTCGCCAAGATACGAAAAGCCCTTCGGCAGCGAATGCACGCCTAACCCGCCTGACAGGATCAGCGAGATACCGCGAAAGATCCCCATGGTGCCGAGTGTGACGATGAACGGATTGATCTTCAGCCTGGCCGTCATCACGCCGTTGGCCAGGCCGCACGCCGTCCCCACCAAGACCCCGGCGCAGAGCCCCATCCAGATCGGAAATCCGCTGGCCATCAGCTGGCAGCCCAGCAATCCGCTGAGCGCCAGAATCGCTCCGACGCTGAGGTCGATGCCGCCTGCGATGATGATCATCGTCATGCCCAGCGCCATGATGTTGAGCACGGCGGTCTGGCGGATCACCGACGCGATGTTGGTGGGAGTCAGAAAGTGGGGCGACGCCACCGACAAGCCCACAAACAGGGCGATTAGCGTAAAGAACGGCAGCAGACGCTGAATCATGACTTGCTCTCCAGCGCCGCGTGGCGCATGATCTCTTCCTGCGTTGTGCCGCGCGGGAGCCCGGCCGCGATCCGTCCCTGGCGCATCACGAGGATGCGATCGGCCACCTGCAATAACTCCGGCAGTTCGGAGCTGACCATCAGCACTGCCGCCCCGTCGCGCGCCATCTGTTCCATGGACTCAAAGACCTCTACCTTTGCGCCCACGTCGATGCCGCGCGTGGGCTCGTCGAACAAAACGACCTTCGCGCCGCTCAACACCCACTTGCGAATCACGACCTTCTGCTGATTGCCGCCGCTCAGCTTGCCCGCCAACTGGTCTGCGGGCGACCCGATAAGCTCGCGTTCGCGCTTCGCGTCGATGAAGCCGAAGCGGGAGACACTCTTCATCGAAGCCATCAACAGGTTGTCGCGCACGGGCAATCCGGCGGCGAGCCCTTCCTTCTGGCGGTCCTCGGGGATGAGCGCCAGACCCGCGCGAACGGCGTCGCGCGGCGAGTGGATGCGCTGAGCGCGGCCGTCGACAGACACGCTGCCCGAATCGGCCCGATCGACGCCGAACAGGCAGCGGCACAACTCGGTGCGGCCCGCTCCAATGAGTCCGGCCAGCCCCACGATCTCTCCGGCACGAAGCGTCAGCGAGACATCGTGCAGCACGCCTCTGCGGCGCAGATTCTCCACGCGCAGCATCTCGCGCCCAGGCGGCAGCGGCTCGCGCCGATAGATCGCCTCGACGCTGCGGCCCACCATGTGGCGGATCAGTTCCGGCGTTGTCACCTCCGCCATCTCGCCGGTGAACACGGTCTCGCCGTCGCGCAGCACCGTCACGCGCCCGCCGATTTCGCGCAACTCCTCCATGCGGTGCGTGATGTAGATGACCGAGGCCCCGCGATCGCGCAGCGTCCTCACGATTCGGAACACCTCTTTGGATTCGGAGCCCGAAAGGGACGAGGTCGGCTCGTCGAAGATCAGCAGCGACGACCCGTGCGCCACGGCGCGGCAGATCTCCACCAACTGTCTACCCGCCGGGCTCAACGCCCCCACCATAGACTCAGCGTGCAAGGGAAAGCCGTGCTCCTCGATCAACAGCGTGGCCTCGCGGACCGCACGCCCGCGGTCAATCCAACCCAAGCCGCGCCGTGGCTCCCGCCCGAGGTAGATGTTCTCCGCCACGCTCAGATGCGGCGCCAGCAGGCTCTCCTGATGCACCATGCCGATGCCGGCGCGCTGCGCTTCGGCCGGCGTGCGAAACCTCGCGGGCTGCCCCTTCCACAGAAACTCCCCGCCGTCGGGAGCCTGCATACCCGCCACGATCTTCATCAGCGTGGACTTACCCGCGCCGTTCTCGCCGAGAAGCAGATGGACCTCGCCGGCCCGCACGGACAGCTCGCCACGGCGCAGCGCCTGCACCCCGCCAAACCTCTTCTGGATCGAACGCAGATCGAGAACCATCTGATGAACTACTCAGCTTAGCAACCATGCCGCAGTTCGTTTTCTCATCAGTAATCCCGGCCTCGGTGGAGAGGGTGTTCGCTTTCCACGAATCACCCGATGCGCTGGAGCGCCTGACGCCGCCCTGGCAGCCGGCACGGGTCCTTCACAAAGACTCGAGCCTGCACGTCGGCGCGCGAGTGGAACTCCTGGTCCCTCTCGGACCGTTCAAAAAGAAGTGGTGCGCCCGCCACACGCACTACGAGAAGAACCGGCTATTCGTCGACGTGCAGGACTCCGGACCATTCCGCCGCTGGGTCCACCGCCACGAATTCGAAGCCATCGACGCGAACACAACGCGCCTCACAGACCGTATCGAATTCTCGCTACCCGGCGGCCTGCTCATCGATTTCTTCGGGGCCTGGTTCGCGCGGATCCAGTTGCGACGGATGTTCGCCTACCGCCACGAGGTCACTCGCCTGCTAATTTAGTTCATATGCGTTGGATTCTCTCGCTTTGCTTACTCCTCGCCGTGCCGCTGTGCGCGCAGGATGTAAAGGTCACCACACACACCCTCTCCAATGGAATGAAGATCCTCGTTCACGAGGACCACGACGTGCCCAACGTGGCGCTGTACTTCTTCTACAAGATCGGCAGCCGCAACGAAAAACCCGGCACTACGGGCATCAGCCACTACTTCGAGCACATGATGTTCAACGGCGCGAAGAAGTACGGGCCGAAGCAGTTCGATATCGAAATGGAGAAAAACGGCGGCAGCAACAACGCCTACACCAGCCGCGATGCCACCGTCTATACGGACTGGTTCCCAAAACAGGCGATGGAGCTTATGTTCGATATGGAATCGGACCGCATTCGCGACTTGAGCTTCGATCCGAAGATCGTCGAGAGCGAGCGAGGCGTGGTCTACAGCGAGCGCCGCACGTCCGTCGACAACAATCCGGCGGGCGTGCTGGACGAGCAGTTGAACGCCGCCGCGTTCACGGCGCACCCGTATCAGTGGCCGGTAGTCGGCTGGGCCAGCGACATTGAAGCCTGGACCATGGACGACCTGAAGGCGCACTTCAAGATGGGCTACGCGCCGAACAACTGTGTGATGGTGGTCAGCGGCGACATCACGCCCGCCGAGGCACTGGCGCTGGCGAAGAAGTATATCGAACCGATCCCGTCGCAGCCCCCGCCCCCACCGATCCGCACCATCGAACCGGAGCAACTCGGCGAGCGGCGCGTCACCGTGCGGCGACCGGCACAGCTGCCGATGGTGATGATCAGCTATCACATCCCGCGCACGCAGCACGAGGACTCGGCCCCGCTGGAATTGCTGGAAGCGCTGCTGAGCACGGGCCGCAGTTCGCGACTCTACCGCCGCCTGGTGGAGAAAGACCAGCTCGCGCTGAACATTCGCGCCGGCACGCAACCCTCGCTGGACCCGAGCACGTTTGATTTCACGGCGCAGGTGCGCAGCGGCAAGTCGCCGGCCGATCTGGAGAAGGCGATCTACGAGGAACTGGAAAAGCTGGCCAAGGACGGCGTACCCGCCGAGGAGCTCGAAAAGGCCCGAAACCAGACGCTTGCCAATCTCTACCGCCAGTTGAAGACCATCGCCGGCAAGGCCAACCTTCTGGGCACCTACGAGGTCTTTTTCGGCGATTGGAACATGGTGAACAAGGCAGCCGGGCAGTTGGAGAAAGTGACGCCCGCCGATGTCCAGCGCGTAACGGCCAAATATTTCAGCGAGAAGAACCGCACCGTAGCGACGCTGATTCCGGAGACGAAGGGGAGCGCACAATGAAAACGCGGGTACTGATTTTTGTTTTGGGTGCGGTCACGCTCTTCGGACAGGCCAAGCTCCCACCCTACACGCGGCAGGTTCTGCCGAACGGCGCAACGTTGATTATGTTGAAAAAGCCCGACGTGCCGCTGGTGTCAGTAACGGCGGCGTTCCGCGGCGGCGGCGAGGCCGTTGCAGCGGACAAGACCGGGCTGGCCGCGATTACAGCGGAACTCCTGCGACGCGGCACGGAGAAGCGCACGGCCGATCAGATCAACGAGCAGCTCGACGCGATGGGCGCGGTGATGAACGGCGGCTCCGATGCGCAGTCTTCGGTGGTGTCGGTGGAATTCACGACGCGCACCTCGGCCAAGGCGCTGGAGATTCTCACGGACATTCTGCTGCACCCTGCGTTCCCCGATGCGGAGTTCAAGAAGCTGCTGGCACAGCGCATCGACGCAGTGAAGTCTTCCAAGGACAACCCCGCGCGCTCGATCGCGCAGTACTTCAACCCCTTCGTCTATCCGGCAGGCCATCCGTACGCGCGCCCGGCGATGGGCGACGAGACGACTCTCGCCAATATCACCCGCGAGGATGTGACCGGATTCTTCAAGACGAACTACGTGGGCAGGAACATGATTCTGATCGCGGCCGGCGACTTCGACCCCGCCCAGCTCGGCGCTCAACTCACGCAGATCGCCGGGGCGCTGCCGGCCGGCGAGGCCTTCCCTGCCCCGAAGGTGCCGCCAGTGCAGTTCGCCAGCGGGCGTCTCCTGCTGATCGACAAGCCGGATGCGACGCAGACTTATTTCCGGATCGCGATGCCCGGCGTGGACCGCTACAGCCGCGACCGCGTGCCGCTGATGATCATCAACACACTGTTTGGCGGGCGCTTCACATCGATGCTGAATGACGCGCTACGCGTGAACGCGGGCCTGACGTACGGCGCGGGCTCGCAGGTGGTGATGGACCGCGCGCCGGGCGTGATCTTCATCAATACCTACACGCGGACCGAGACCACGGAGAAGGCCATCGACATGGCGCTGGACGTGCTGATGGGTCTGCGCGAAAAGGGCATCAGCGCGGAGCAGCTTGCTTCGGCGAAGGCTTACATCAAGGGCGGATTCCCGACCCAGCGGCTGGAGACGGCCGATCAGTTGGCCGATGTGATCGGCGATCTGGAAGTCTTCGGATTGAACAAGGGCGAGATCGACGATCTCTTTTCGAGCATCGACGCCGTGACGGCAGAGCGCGCGAATGCGGTGGTGAAGAAGTACTTCACGGATGCGAATCTGCAATTCCTGCTGGTCGGCAACGCGTCGAAGATCCAGGAGACGGTCAAGAAGTACGCACCGAAAATGAAGGTGGTGCCGGTGTCGGCGCCGGGCTTCAGCGCGCCGGCATTCTAGGCGGCGGCTCGGGAAAGAACATGACGATCGTGCCCGGCAGGTAAAACAGGCCGATCGTCATACCGCCGATGTATGCGAACACTAGCAGAAGCACTGCGATCATTCGTTGGAGCCGCGGAAGGATGAGTGGCAGGAAGGCCAGGAGCAGTGGTATCGCCGTCGCGCGGATCATTGCGGCCGGGCCGTGGGTGCGCGATTCGGCGTAGATCGGCGCGGTCCAGACGACGGCGCTGGCGGCGATGCTCAACACGAAGGCGATCCGGCGCGCGTGTGAAATCGTCACGTCTGGTAGTCGTTGAGCCGTGCCAGATCCAGCACGAACTCGCCCTCTGAATTCACGGAGAACGCCGGCGTGAAGCGGGCGTCCCAGACAAGCTCGGCAGTGGTGTAGCTGATCTGTGCGTGAACGGTCTGCGAGAACGTATCGTCGAAAGCCCTGATCAGAATCAGGAACTCCGCCTGCTCGGCGGCAAGTTGTTCAGGCGTTAGATTCCAAAGCGGGCTTTTCTCGTCGATGGGGTGCACGACGGTCCACGCAAGCGGCAGGAAGTAGATCTTTTCGCGCTCCAGGGTGAGCTGGGAGTAACGGCGCTTCAACACACCGTCGATGGGATCGACTGTCATCATCAGCAGCTTGGCATCCAGTTCTTTCAGAACGTTGGGCCGGCGGTGGGCGACTCGGAACATCAGCGCCTTGCCGCCCTGGAACGGCGCGATGATGGCGTTCTGGCTAAACGCGAGATGGGCGGTTGGACGCGAGAATCGGGCGTAGATGAGACCCGTGGCAATAGCCAGGCTCAGGATGCCGCACATGGCCTCGACGGCAGCGATGCTGGAGGTAAGTAGACTCGCAGGAGAAATGTGGCCGTAGCCCACTGTGGTGAAGGTCTGGACACTGAAGAAGAAAGCGGAAGAGACGGCCTGGAGCAGAGTGGCGGCGGGAGCGCCCTGCAGGTTCTCGATACCGGCTGCTAGGTACAAGCCGGCGAAGAACGTGATGACGGCCAGGTAGATCAGCGGCATCTGCACCAGGAAGGCCGGCCAGCGCAGGTTCATGAAATGGAGGAAGTAGCCCGCGTCCTTTAAATGAACTCCGACGCGCCGGACATTGAACGATCCGTCGCGGTTAATGGTGCGGCCGATGCGGCCGGTGAAGGTCTGTGTGAGGCCGGGGTCGAAGGTGGGCTTCGGCATATGTGGTTGGATGCGCTACTCTGTCCGGAGGATGATGTCACAGTATGGCATGACGAAGGCGGAGTGTCGGACGCTGCGTGGACTGAAGCGGCCGGAGCACGTACAGCGCTTTCTGGACGATGAAATCGCCTACAACATCGAGGAAGGCGGGGAGACCTGCTACTCGCCAAGACTAGTCCTGCGGCATGGGCGCGCACACTGCATGGAGGGCGCGCTGCTGGCGGCGGCGGCGCTGCGGGCGCAGGGACGGCCGGCACTGCTGCTGGACCTGGAATCCGTGCGCGATGACGATCACGTCCTGGCGCTATTCCGGGAAGACGGCTGCTGGGGCGCGGTGGCGAAATCCAATTACAGCGGCCTGCGCTTCCGCGAGCCGGTCTACCGCACGCTGCGGGAACTCGCCATGTCGTACTTCATGCACTACTACAACCTGAAGGGCGAGAAGACGCTACGCGCGTTCTCGACAAGGCCGGTGAGACTGGCCCGGTTCGATTCGCGCGGCTGGATGGCGAGTGAAGAGGACGTGTGGTACATCCCCGAATACCTCGGCGAGATCGCGCACACTGACCTGCTGACATCGGCGCAAATCCGGCGGCTGACAAAGATGGACCGGCGCCTGTTCGAGGCCGGCAAGCATGGCTCGGTGGATCACTGATCGGAGGTTACAGCTCACCAGACGTGCCAGGCCACGACCTTGGGCGGCCCGGGAGTCTGAGCATGCACGTCGCAGTGCAGAACCACCTGGAAGTTCCGCACCGCCCAATCGGCAGGCGCCTGCGTCACGAATTGCGCAAAAACGTCTTCCTTGGTCAGGAACTCCGCCGCCGCCTCCGTGCCCGGGGGCGACATGCCGGCCGCGATCATCGCGATCTGGCCGCTTTTGGAAGTGAACAGCCTCGTTACCAGTGCGTAGTCCTCATTCAGCAGTTCGGAATCCAGCAGCGGCGGCCTCGACCATCGGCGTCCACCTGGTTTCATCTCCGTGATGCTGGAGGGCGCGAGTTCAAACCGCAGGCCCTTCGTCATCTCCATGCTCCACGGCGCCGAAAACGCTCCCAGCAGCAGCGCCGGCTGCGCTCTCATGTCTGTGAAGGAGATGTCGGGGTTGATCTTGAAGGAGAAGGGCCGGCCGGCCTTACCAAGCAGTTCCGCAAAACGGACTGCACCCGCCGCCGCGCCCAGCCCAACCCAGTAACGTTCGCGGAGCCGCACCTCGGCCGGGTCCACGGGCGGCGCGCCTGTCTTCTCTTTCGCGGTTTTCCAGGCGGTCCAGTTCGCCTGCGACCGCCCCGTCATCATGATGACCTGCGGCGACGGCACCGCGATCAGTACGGCCTTCTCCTGGCGAAGCATCGGCGCCCACAGGCGGTCCAGGGCCGTTTCCGGCGTCCGTACCGCCAGCCACCACACTGAGCCACCCACCGCGGCGGCCGCAACGATCAACGCGGATACCCACCACCGCAACTGGCGCTTCGGCACCACCACCGGCGACGGCGCCGTTGCCTTCTCCACCGCGCGGAACGTGGGCACGTAGGTCCCCGAAGGCAGTTCGATCCGGAGTTCGTCCGGCGTCTCGCCCTCGTAGTAGGCCGCCAACCGGCGGCGCACCTCTACGGCCTTGACCCGGACAATCGAGTCCTCAGATGGCTCGTAGCTCCCGCCTCGTCCAAAGACCGCTGTGGCGATCGTCCGCTCCTTGATGGTCGCCGCCCGGCCGTTCAGCGACTCGTCCACCACGAAACGCAGAAACTCCTGGCAGCGCTTTGACGGCGCGAATGCCGGGCTTGCCAGCACGGCTGCCAAGTGGCGCTCCACAGTTGTTCGGTCAATCCTCACGATCCCCTATTCTACTCCGACGTAGCAGTTCTGTAGCCTCCCCTGTAACGTCCGCAAACCAATGAAAAAAGAGTGCTCTGAGGCGAAGCCTGTGACTAGCAGCAAAAGACTTCTATTTCAAAGCCGTGACGCGCAAACTCCACTTCTCAAGGAGTCTCGCTTACATGTCTCGCAGTCTCTTCGTCCTCGTCGCCGCCTTCGGCCTTGTCGCCTCGGCCCAGACCGCCTCCATCACCGGACGTATCACCGACAGTTCCGGCGCCATCATTCCCAATGCCGCCATCGTCCTCACCAATGAAGGGACCGCCATCGATTCCCGCACGGAGTCCAACTCGGAAGGCTATTTCCGCCTGCCTTCGCTCACGCCCGGCAAGTATCGTGTGAAGGTGGAGAAGTCCGGATTCAAGCCGGCCATCGAGACGGGTCTCGAACTGATCGTCGGCCAGGTAGCCCGCCTCGACTACACCCTCGAGGTTGGCGCGCTGACGGAAAGCGTTGAGGTGAGCGCTCGCGCAGTGCTGCTCGACTCCGAGACATCCTCGCTCGGCCAGGTGATCGGCGCCAAGCATGTGACCGAACTCCCACTGCTCGGACGCAATGCATACTCGCTGGCCGGACTGGTCCCTGGCGTCCGCACCTCGGTCGGCATGAACGACCTGCCGGTGGATCAGATCTCAACGGTCTCCGCTTCCATCAACGGCGGCCGGGCGACTCAAAATGAGTTCCTCCTCGACGGCGCGCCCAACACCGCCGCCGCACAGAACCAGCCCGTCATCTTCCAGAACGTCGATTCGGTGCAGGAGTTCAAGGTAGAAACCAACACGTTCTCGGCCGAGTATGGCCGCTCGGCCGGCGGCGTCTTCAACGTCGTTACGAAGTCGGGCGCCAACGACCTCACGTTTACGGCCTACGAGTTCCTGCGCAACGACAAGCTCAACGCCAACGACTTCTTCGCCAACCGCGCCGGGAAGACGAAAGCGCCATTCCGCTTCAACCAGTTCGGCGGTGTGATTGGCGGCCCCATCATCAAGAACCGCACCTTCTTCTTCGCCTCCGCTGAGCTGGTCCGTTTCGTTCAGGGCGTGACGTGGACGGCCACCGTGCCCCGCCCCGAGCAGCTCACGGGCGACTTCTCCACCACCCGCAACGCCGCCGGCGCGATGATCAACATCTACGATCCACTCACCACAGCCAGCACGCCATCGGGCGGATATACGCGCACCCTGTTCCCCGGCAACCGGGTACCCCAGGACCGCATAGATCCCGTGGCGCGCAACATGTCCAAATTCTGGCCCGCTGCCAACACAGCCGGCGCAGCCAACACCAGCGTCAACAATTTCGTCCGCAACGACTCCAGCAAGATCGACAAGAACACCTGGTCCACGCGCATCGATCACAACATCACGAACAACAACCGGCTGTTCGGCCGCTTTTCTTATGACAACTCGCCGATCATCCGTTCCGCCGTGTATGGCGCCGATAACGCCGCCTCGCCGACCTTTGGCCCGCAGACCTTCAATCGCTACAACACGGTGGTGGAAGACACGCACATCTTCTCGCCATCGATGATCGGCACCTTCCGCGCCTCCTATGCCCGGCTGTCCAACTTCCGGACTCCGTTCTCCGCCGGCTTCGACGTGACCACACTCGGCCTGCCCGCTTCGCTGAAGCAGGCACTTCCCATCGCCTCCTTCCCGGTTGTCACCATTACCGGATTCAGCACTGCCTCCACCGTACCCAACACCGGCAACGGCGCCACGCTCGGCGGCGCGGATTCCATCGCCTTCGGCATGGACAACTGGGCCACCATGGCCAACGCCACCAAAAGCTTCTCCAGCCACACCGTGAAGTTCGGTGGTGAGTTCCGCGTAATCCGCTTCAACTCTCAGCAGTTCGCCGACAACAGCACCAACTTCAGTTTCGGACCGGCATTCACGCAGGGACCCAACCCCACGCAAGCATCCGGCACTGCCGGCATCGCCCTAGCCACCTTCCTGCTCGGAATTCCCGGCGGCGCAGTCACGCCGGTGCCGGCACTGGCGATGCAGAATACCTACTACGCGTTCTTCGTCCAGGACGATTGGAAGATCTCGCCCCGCCTCACCCTGAACCTCGGCTTCCGCTACGACTTTGAATCGCCGCGCACGGACCGGTTCAATCAGCTCACCAACTTCGACAACTCCATCAAGCCGCCCCTTACCGCACCCGGTTACGACCTGCGCGGCGCGCTCACATTCGTTGGCGTAAACGGAGCGAGCCGCTATCAGACGAACACGGATCGCAACAACTTCTCGCCGCGCGCGGGCTTCGCCTTCCGCGCCACAGAC
The DNA here is from genome assembly GCA_964450255.1 of uncultured Candidatus Solibacter sp. GTDB lineage: Bacteria > Acidobacteriota > Terriglobia > Bryobacterales > Bryobacteraceae > Paludibaculum. The sequence goes on from CAYVDY010000156.1 coordinate 11,434, forward strand.
AAGACCGTCATCCGCGGCGGCGCTGGGATCTTCTACGGCACCATTACCGGCGTCGGTGGCGGCGCCGGTAGTTTCGGCGTCTCCGGCTTCACCACCAGCACTCAGATAGTGACCTCGCTGGATGGCGTCAACCCCAACCACGATCTGAAGAACCCGTATCCCAACGGGCTGTTGACCGCCACAGGCAGCTCCCTCGGTGCCGGCACACTCCTCGGCCAAGCCCTCCAGTTCACGGATCGCGGCAACTACACTCCGTACTCGTTCCAGTGGAATTTCAACATTCAGCGTGAACTGCCGTTCCGTGTCCTGTTCGATATCGGCTACGCCGGGTCGAGAGGCGTCGGTTTTTCACAAGACCGCCAGTTCAACCAACTGCCGGACTCCGCCCTCGCTCTCGGTGACGCCCTACGGCAGCAGGTGCCCAATCCCTTCTACGGCCAGATCGCCGTCGGCTCGCTCGCCCAGAGGACCGTCTCCCGCGCGCAGTTGATGCGGCCGTTCCCTCACTTCGACACCGTCAACGCCGTCAACTCCGCCTGGGCGACGTCAAGCTACCACTCGCTCCAGGTGAAAGTCGAGAAGCGCTATGCCAAGGGCTTCACACTTCTCGGATCGTGGACCTACTCCAAACTCATGGACTACGGAGCCGGCCCCTGGGGCGGCGAAGCGCTGGGCGCGGGCGGCTTCCAGAACTGGAACGATCTCGCGTCCGACTGGTCCGTCTCCACCGTGGACCAGACCCACCGCTTCGTCATCAACGGAGTCTGGGCGCTGCCATTCTTTAAGAACAACTCCAATGGGTTCGTGAAAACGGTTCTCGCCGGATGGGAGATCGGCGCAATCAATTCCTGGTTCTCCGGCGGTCCCATCGGAATCGCCGCGGCCGTCAACAACACCTTCTCGCAGGGCGGCGGCCAGCGCCCGAACTGGAACGGCGTGAGTGCGCAATTGGACA
>CAYVDY010000157.1:0-12356 GCA_964450255.1 uncultured Candidatus Solibacter sp.
GACCAGCGAGATACCCAGTGCAATGGCGATGGTGTAGGCCAGGGGCGAGAACATCTTGCCCTCCATGCCCTCCAGCGTCATCAGGGGAAGGAACACCAGAATGATCACGCTGATGCCGAAAATTACAGGCGTGCCTACCTCCTTCACCGCCTCAACCACCGTGGAGAACTTGTTGCCTGAAGGGTTGTGGCACAGCTTCCCGTGAACGTTTTCGACCACTACCACGGAGCCATCCACCATCAACCCGATGGCGATGGCCAGGCCGCCCAGCGACATCAGATTCGCCGAGAGCCCGTACTGGTTCATCACGATAAACGTCATCAGCGGCGTGAGCACCAGAGTGGCAATCACCACCAGGCTGGACCGCAGGTCGCCGAGGAACAGGAAGAGCACCACGACGACCAGAACAATACCTTCCAGCAGCACCTTCCCCACCGTGTTCAGTGCGGCGTCCACCAGTTCCGAGCGATCGTAGTACGGCACGATCTTCAACCCGTCGGGCAGCATACCCTTGTCATTGATCTCGTCCACGCGCGCCTTAACGCGGGTGACGACCTCCTTGGCGTTGCCGCCCGCGATCATCATCACGATGCCGCCTACCGCTTCCGTGTATCCGCCCTTGATCATGGCTCCATAGCGCACCTCTTCCCCGAGCCGCACTTCGGCCACGTCGCGGATGTAGACAGGAGTGGTGCCCACCTCCTTCAGCACGATGGATCGGATGTCGTCCAGGTTCTGGATCAGGCCGACGCCGCGAATCAGATACTGTTCCGCCGCCTGCGGCAGAATGCCGCCGCCGGAGTTGGCGTTGTTCCGTGCCAACGCGTGCGAAACGTCCTGGGTGCTCACATCGTAGTAGCGCATCCGGAACGGATCCACCAGCACCTGGTACTGCCGCACGTAGCCGCCCGTGGAGTTGATCTCGGCGACGCCGGGGATAGAGCGCAGCAGCGGCCGCACGACCCAATCCTGGTGGATGCGCCGGCTGACGAGTTCCTCCTTCGTCAGCGCCCGCCCGCCGTCCTTGGGGTGCTCCAGCGTGTACTGATACACCTCGCCGAGCGCCGAGGACACCGGCCCGAGAACCGGCGAGACGCCCTCGGGGAACTTGCTGCGCGCTTCCAACAGGCGTTCCATTACGAGCTGCCGGGCGAAGTAGACATTTACCTTGTCGGCAAAAACGAGCGTCACTATCGACAGTCCGGGCTTGTTGAGCGAGCGCAGCTCAGTCAGATCCGGTAGTCCCGTCATGGAGATCTCAACCGGCACTGTGACAAACCGCTCCACCTCTTCCGGCGATCGCCCCGGGGCTTCCGTGGCGATCTGCACCTGTACTGTGGTCACGTCGGGAAATGCGTCCACCGACAGCTTCTGCGTGGCGTTGATGCCAAAGAAGAGCAGCGCCGCCGCGATCACGACGATCAGCAACCTCTGCTTCAGCGCCGCTCGAACGAGTGATTCCACCATGCCCTATTCCTTCTGAAGCGCAAGACGCTTGCGCTCGTTGTTCAAGTGGAATGCGCCGTCCAGCACAATCGTCTCGTCAGGGTTGAGTCCGGCCGTCACCACGCGCATGCGTTCAAACTCGCCGCCCAGGGTCACCTGGCGCATTTTGAACGTCTCGTCGCCGGTCTTCACAAAGACGTAATCCTGGTTAGACTCGCGCACCACCGACGTGGCCGGAACCACCAGATGCCGCTCCGCGCTGTCCTTCAGCAGCATCGTGGCCAGCATCGATGGCTTAAACTTCCTGTGGGGATTCATCAGGTCCATCCGGATCTGCACGGTGCGCGTATCCGGGTTCACCGTGGCGCTCACGAACGTGAGCTTGCCTCGCACGATCGCGGACGGCAGGGCGGGAATCTCGGCTTCCACCGCCATTCCCACTTCCACGGCGCCCGCCGCCTGTTCCGGCACATCGGCCACCAACCAGACGCGCGACAAGTCCGCCAGCAGGCACACGGCGTCGGCCGCCTGCACCACCTGGCCGATGGTCGCCTTGCGCTCCATGACGATCCCGTCGATGGTGGCCACGATCTGCGAGACGGAATTGATGGTCCTGGTGGCTTCCAGCCGCACGATGGATTCCTCCGGCATGCCAAGCACGCGCAACTGATCATGCAGCGCGGCAAGGTCAGTGGTGGCTTGCGAAAATTCTGCTTCGCGCCGCTGCACTTCCGCTTCGCCAATCACGCCCGCATCCAATAGCAGCTTGGCCCGGGCCGCCGCACGCTCGGCCAGGCGGCGTTGGGAGTCCGCTTTGAGGAACACCGATTGCGCGTCGGACAACTCCTTGCTGCGGATGGTGGCGATGACGTCGCCGCGCTTGATGGCCTGCCCCTCCACCACGTCCAGATCCGTAATGCGTCCAGTCAGCGGCGCACTCACGCGCGCCAACCGCCGCTCGTCCGCCTCTACTCGCCCGGATACCCGCAGGGAACCGGCCACCTGATTCCAGGTCGGCGCCCCGGTGCGCAGCAGTTTCCTCAGCGCGGGAGTAGCCGTGATGCTCTCCGGATCCCGCCCGGGGGGCTTTCCGGCGGCCTCTGTTGTGGCCGGGCCGTCCGCCTTGCATCCGGCCAGAGCGAGAATCAATGTAGCCGCGAAGGCGCCGCGGATGGTCGTTGTCGTCATGAAATTCATGGTTTGCTCCCCGGACCAGCAGCGCGCAGGCGCTCCACTTCAATGAGCGCCGCCTGTAGATCGAATTGTGCGTTGAGGAAGTCCTGGCGCACTGAGCGCAGGATTCGCTGGGCGTCCAGAACCTCGATGATTCCCCGTTCTCCGTACCTGAATGCAGCCTCAGCCGCTTTCAGCGCGGCTTCGGCCTCTTTCAGGACACCTTGCTCGAATGCCGTGACCTGCTGGCCTGCCACCTCATAAAGCCCATAGGCACGCTCCAGCGCGGAGGCCAATTCCAGACGCCGCAACTCGGCAAGCGCCTTCACCTGTTTCACTGCGGCGGCCGCTTCGCTGATAGGGCCCTGGCGCTTGTTCCAGAGAGGCAGCGGCAGGGCTACGCCGAATCGATAGAAGCCCAGGTCAGGCTGCCTCTCCCACTCGGCGTAAACTGACGGCTGCGGCTTCTTCAGCGCGATTTCGGACTGCAGGCGCGCTTCGGCGCGCTGAATCTCGGCCCGCGCCTGCGCCAGCGCCGGATGCCGATCCAGCATCTCGGCTTTTAGCTCATCGAGCGTGGCCAACTGTGTGGAGATCTCCAGAGAACCCTTCGGCTCGACGTTGGGCCCCAACGGTGCGCTCACTACAGTGCGCAGCTCAGCGATCGCGTTGAGGAGACGCAGTTGCGCGCTGTTGGCGAAGGTCCGGGCGGTTGCCACTTCGGCATCCGCCCTTGTCAATTCCAGCCTCGCCGCCTCGCCCACCTGCACCTGCACCTGAATGCGGCGCCGCAGATCTTCGATCAATTGCAGGTTCTGACGAGCCAAATCGATTTCGCCTCGCCGGCGCAATACCTGATAGAAGGCCTGTTTGACGGCCGCCCGCACGCCAAGCCGCGATTCGGCCAACGCAAAGTCGCTGCTCTCCCGGCCGCGCTGCGCCGCACGAACACGCGCCTGCCGCACCGAGGGTAAGTCGAGCGGCTGCATGACGCTGTAATGCTGCAGAAGCCCTGGAGCCGCGCCGATCTGCCGGCGATACTGATAGCCGGCCATAGTGCGGAACTCAGGGTTCGGGTAGGCTCGGGCTGTGGTGATCGCCGCCTCGGCGCCTTCCGTATTGGCGCCGGCCACCTGGAGTTGCGGGTTGTGCAGTTCGGCAAGCGCCAAGGCCTGCTCCAGCGATAGCGTTCCTCCGCTTGCCGGCGTGCCCGGCCCGGCGGGCGGGCTCTGCGTCAAGGCGGCCGCAGCCGCGGCACTCATGAGGAAATAGAAAATGGCCATAGGTAGTGGTGTTTACGAATTCGGAACTGCAGCGACACTACGCCGCCCGGCGTATCAGGAAGAGTATTGAGGTGGGGTGGAAGGACTAAACGGCGGGCGGTCCGCGGAGCGATTCGCTGAGCGGGACTCGCGATGCCGCTCTCGGGCTGGGAGGAGCGGAAATCCCCGACGCATACACCCGCACGGCTTGGAGTTCATCCACTCTGGGAAGCCCCAGGCACAGCCGCCGGGCACTTCTCCTTGCCGGCGAGAGGACAGACGGTGCGGGGTCAGCCGAAATCGCAAGCGCGGCTTCCTGCGCGCATGCGGGAACCGCGTGATCGCCAGTCAGGGTCAGATTGCCATCCAGCCAGTCTGTGCCCGTCTCTTGCTCCGCACCGGCGTTCGCCAGAACGAACACGCACGAAACCACACCTAGGGCCAGTGCGAGGATTCGGCGATTGAGCTTCATGATGCGATAGTCGAGCGCAAAAGGATCTTTTGATAGGATGTATCCCGGCCAAGTTCGGACGCAAGAATGTGAAGTCTGATTCAGCGGGATAGCGACCCACCTGTTTGAACGACGGACTATCGCGCCACCATTCCGTCCAGTAGCCAAAGCACGCCAAAAATCGCCCCGATCAGCAGCAGCAACTGCGCCATCTGCGCGGTTCGATCACCGAACGCGGGGCGCTGCGGCTTGGTTGGCGGCTGCGTCGCACGGGAACTGCATGTCTTGAGTTCGGTTGTGGTCACATTGGTCACCTGACAGGTCACCAAGCAATTCCTGTGCCAGTCGCCACGACGCGTTCTACGACCCCAAACGCCCCGCCTGCCGCCATCTGCTGCCCGAGAGCAGGCAGCGCTGCCGCTAATCGTCCACCGCGTTGCCCTTGTCCGCTCCGCACGGAGCCGCTAACCTGATCACTTGGAGCCCCTCTCGCCACACTCCCGGTTCAAACTCTCCAGGATCGACGCGGTGAGGATCGGCGTGATCTTCTTCTCCACTCTATCCATCGGCGCGCTCCATCACCTGACGCCCGATTCGTTGGTGCATTGGCACTACCTCATCCAGCGGCTCTTCTATCTCCCGGTGGTTTACGCGGCTCTTAGTTACGGCCCTGTGGGCGGACTCGCGGGAGCCCTGCTGGCGGGATTGTCGTTCCTGCCCCAGATCCTCGCCACATGGCGAGTGCTGCCAGAGTACTCGGTGAATCAGTTTGCCGAGCTCTTCTCCTTCGCCGCCGTTGCCCTCCTCACCGGCACGCTGGCAGATCGCCAACGCCGTCAAAAAGAGTCGCTGGGCCGGGCGGCGCGCCAGGTGCGGCAAATGTACGCTGAATTGCAGGAGAACTTTGAGCGAATGAAACGGACCGAACGCCTCTACGCGCTGGGCCAGCTCTCTGCCGGTCTCGCCCACGAGATTAGGAATCCGCTTGCCAGCATCGAAGGCGCCGCCGCCGTCCTGCTGCGCGAGCCGCCCAGCGAAGAGAGGAGAGTGGAGTTTCTGGAGATCATTCAGAAGGAGAGCCGGCGCTTGAATCGACTGCTCTCGAACTTCCTGGATTTCGCCCGGCCGCGTCCGCCAGAGTTCCAACTGGCGAAACTGGCGCCCGTTATCGACTCCGTAGTGGCGCTCACTGAACACTCGTTCCGCCGGGCGGGCATCACGCTGCGGCGGGAAATCTCTCCCGATCTGCCACCGTTCGAGTACGACCCCGAGCAGATCACGCAGGTTCTCCTCAACCTCATCATCAACGCCATTCAGGCGATGCCCAACGGCGGCGAGATCCTGCTCTCGGCGTTTCGCCTGGAAGGTTACGCGGTCATCGAGGTGAGCGACCAGGGCTGCGGCATCAGTGAGGAGGACCTGGAGCGTATCTACGATCCGTTCTTCACTACAAAGGAAAGCGGTACCGGGCTCGGTCTTCCCGTCGCCCATCAGATCGCCCTGAATCAGGGAGGTGTCCTGGCAGCCCGCAGGAATCCCGAGTCGGGAATGACCTTCTCGCTCCGCTTGCCGCTGCAATCAGGAGGAAACGCATGACGCCTCGCAGCGTTCTGGTTGTGGACGACGACGAGAGCCTGCGCCGCGTCACGCAAGTTCAGTTGGAACAGGCTGGCTACCAGGTGACGACCGCGCCTTCAGGCTCCGATGCGCTTCGCATGATGGAGACCTCGCAGTTCCACCTCGTGATTACCGACCTCAGGATGCCCGGCATGTCCGGCCTTGAGTTGCTCACGCGCATCCGGTCCCAGTTCCCCGAAACGGCAGTTGTCATGTTCACCGCATTCGGCTCCGTGGATAGCGCGGTTGAGGCCATGCGCGCCGGAGCCTACGACTACATCACGAAGCCTGTGCACCCCGAGCAACTCATCCTGGTGGTGGAGCGCTCTCTCGATCACCTGAACCTGCTCGAAGAGGTTCGCCTCCTCCGCAGCAGCCTGGACGACAAGTACGGTTTTGAGAACATCATCGGCCACTCCACTTCGCTGCTCTATGTGCTCGATATGGCGGCCCGCGCCTCGCAGACCGACGCGACAGTCCTGATCCGCGGTGAGACGGGAACGGGCAAGGAACTGCTCGCCAAAGCAGTCCACTTCAACAGCAGGCGCCGGGAACGGCCATTCGTCACCATCAACTGCGGCGCCATCCCCAAGGACCTGTTGGAATCCGAGCTCTTCGGCCACGTGAAGGGCTCGTTCACCGGCGCCATCGGTCACAAGAAAGGTAAGGTGGAGTCCGCCGATGGCGGCACGCTGTTCCTGGATGAGATTGGCGAAATGCCGGTGGACTTGCAGGTGAAAGTACTACGGCTCATCCAGCAGGGTGAGATTGAGAAGGTGGGCGCGCCCGCCCCTGGCCGCGTGGACATCCGCATCATTGCGGCAACCCACCGGGACCTCCTCGCCATGGCCGAAGATGGCGCATTCCGCGAGGATCTCTATTACCGTCTCTCGGTCATACCGCTGGAACTGCCGCCGCTTCGCGAACGTCTTGAGGACGTGCCGGAGTTGCTCGAACACTTTTTCGAGAAAGTCCGCCGCAAACACGGTAGGGCCAACGTCGCCTTGCCGTCCTCGCTGACGCCGCACTTCCTCAACTACCGTTGGCCGGGTAACATCCGTGAATTGGAGAATATTGTGGAACGCCTCGTCGTCCTGGCGCGGGGCGCCGAGATCGTCCTCGAAGACCTGCCGGAATTTCTTCGGCGGGAGAGCCCTTCGGTTGACTCCCTCAACTTCGATCTGCCTCCACAGGGCATCAGCCTGGAGGCGATTGAGAAGGAACTCATCCTCCGTGCCCTTCAGCGCTTCCATTGGAACCAGACGCACGCTGCCCGTTATCTGGATGTCAGCCGCAAGGCTCTGATGTACCGCATGGAGAAACACGGCATCCGCCGGCCGGACAGCGCGGGCGGGGCCGAAGATGAGCCCGGCACGTCATGACTCCTTGCCGGCCGCCGCCAGTTCTCCCTCGCGCTTCAGCTGATTGTTGAATTCGATTTCGAATTCGGTCTCCAAGTCCCTCAGGTCCCGGGCCGCCAACTCCAGGTTCTTAATCGCCGAGCCGGGAACAGACAACCCATGGCTGCGCGATACCTCCAGCAGAGTGCCGGTGTTCTCCATGTGGTCTGCCGCCAGCCGGATCCGGCGGATCATCCGCTGTCCGATCAGGGACAGCGCTGCCAGTTTTGAGGCAGCAGCGTATTGGTGCACCGTGAGCGTAAGCTGTTTGCCCAGATCGTTGAACGCTTCCACCAGTTGGCCCATCTCGTCATCCCGGCGGACCGGGATCGGGTTCTCCCACGTGCCGCGTTTCATTATGTTCACATGAGACAGCAGCCGGTTTAGCGGACGCAGCATCATCTTGTACCACAGTGCGTTGAGCAGCAGCACCGACACCAGAACCGTTGCCACCGCATGAATCAACCGGACCGCCGTGACGCTCCTGAACATCGTGTCTTTCTCGATCCGAATTGCAGCCAGGGCCGCCTCCGCACCGGTCTCTTCCAACAACTTCTCGTGTTCCGCCAGGAACTGCGACGTTTGTTGATAACTGAGCCACTCCGACACGCCAAACAGGACGAGCACCACTGCGCTGGTGCTCAGACAAAGCCTCGCTTTCAAGGTCATGCCAGGAGGGCTGCAACTGGAGGCCCACTCGGATCGTGTGCCTTTGGCCTCCGGATTGCACATGTCTCTATCATGAGGAATCGAATTGCCATCAGCCGCGCCGACATGGAGAGGCTTTCCGCCATCATCGACGGACACCACGCAGGCTCCAGCGTCGATCAGGACCGTCTGGCGGAGCTGGAGCAGGAACTTGATCGCGCCGATGTTGTCGAATCCGCTGAGATTCCCGCCGGCCTGATCACCATGAACTCCACCGTGCACCTCCGCGACCTCGACTCCGGCGCCGAAAGGACGTATCGCCTCGTTTACCCCAGCGAGGCGCGAGGGGTTCCAGACGAAGTCTCGGTTCTCGCGCCCGTGGGCACAGCTCTGCTCGGTTATAGAGCCGGCGACGTCATCGTGTGGAAGGTCCCCAAGGGCCTCAGGCGCCTGAAGGTTCTCAGGGTTCTGCCGCACGCTGAGCCCGTTGCCTCACTGACCTCCTGAGTGCCGGTTGCCTCCAGCGTGCGCATTGACGACACTCGTTCATTAGGAGTGCGTCCGCATGAGAGAAACTCGCAGATCGTTCGTGACCACCCTGGGTGTGGGAGCCTTGGCCACAGCCGTGCCAGCGGCCGGCGAAAAGCCGGTCCGGATCGGCGTGGTCGGCGGCCGGTTCGGCGCCGATTTTCAGTGGCACTTGCAGCCCGATTGCCGGGTGGAGGCGGTCTGCGATATCCGGCCGGACCGCCTGCAGCGCCTCTCCGAGGTATACCGCTGCCAGCGGCAGTTCACCAACTTCCGCGAGATGCTGAAGAGCGCTCCGCTGGACGCCGTGGCCGTGTTCACGCCCGCGCCGATGCACGCCTGGATGGCAATTGAGGCGATGAAGGCCGGCAAGCACGTGATCAGCGCGGTGCCGGCCGGGTTGCACGCGGAAGAGCTGGAGCAACTGCTGGAGACCGTAAGGGCCACCGGGCTGCGCTACATGATGGCGGAAACGTCGTATTACCGGCCGGAGATCGTCACCTGCCGCGAGATGGCGGGCCGCGGCGAATTCGGTACTATTTTCTACTCGGAGGCCGAGTACCATCACGAAGGGCTGATCCCGCTGATGTACGACGAGCGGGGCTTCCCGACCTGGCGCCATGGCCTGCCGCCGATGCTGTATCCGACGCACTGCACGGGTATGGTGGTGCCGGTGACGGGCGAGCGATTGACCAAGGTGCAGGCCATCGGTTGGGGCGACGGCCACGAAGTGCTGAAAACCAACATGTACGGCAACCCGTTCTGGAACACCACGGCGTTTTTCCGCACGTCCAAGGGGCACTCCTCGCGGATCTCCGTGTTCTGGCATGTGGCGGCGGGCGGGACCGAGCGCGCCGTGTTCTATGGGGACAGAGCCACGTATATCATGGCCCGGCCGGAGGGATCGCCCAACACAATGGTACGGATCTCGAAGGACGGCAAAACCGTGATTGACGCCAACGGCTATCCCGAGGGCGTCGTGAAGCAGGAGCGATTCCAGCAGCCCGATCACATGGAACGGCTGCCGGCGCCGATGCGCGTGAAGTCCGGCCACGGCGGGTCGCATACGTTCATCACGCACGAGTTCATCCGCGCGATTGTCGAGAACCGCCATCCGGCGGTGAATGTCTGGGAAGCGATTGCCTACACGCTGCCGGGGATCGTGGCCCACCAATCGGCGATGCGCAAAGGCGAGGTGCTGAAGATCAAGGACTACGGGACGGCGGCGTAGATAACATGTTGCCAGGGTAAAAGAGACCTGGTTGTCTCTAAAAGCTGTAGACTGGCGGCAACTAGCATTACAGAGCTCGGAGGTTCGTATGTCGAAGAGTTGGGCCGTCGTGTTGCTCTCAGTTGCATTCCCGGGTGTTGCTCCAGCCAGCTCGATCGCCGCTAATTTCGTTGGGCCGGTGAGTCCCTTCTACCTGGCGAGCGGCGGCGGAATTTCAGTGATCCAGGGAAATCGCGTCGTGCGCACGATTCCCTTTGCTTACGCCGGAGGGACATCTGAGGGCGTCTTCGCGGTCTCCGGGCCGGATGCGGCAAGCGGTAGAATTCGCACCCGCGCCTCGGAGCCCGATACTTACGACTTCCCGATCGGCACTGCAGGAACATACACCCCCAGCGGTCCGGCCGCCGGAACGGGGTACTCACCGCCGCCCGTCGCCTGGGGCCGGGTCTATGACGGAACCACGGATGGTACGTGGAACTACTTTACCGACCATGGCCGCGGCGTTTACAGGGCGGATTTCTATTGGCAGAACCCCGAGTTCCTCTTCGATCCCTATGGTTGTCCGCCAACGTCCGGGTATGACGACACGTGTGATGCGCATGGACTCTCCGGAATCGCCTTCGATCCTGTCCGCAACTCACTTTGGATCTCTTCGGTGCCGAGCCGGTTCATCAGGGAGTATTCGCTGACCGGGATACTCTTGAGCGAGTTCTTCACTCCCCCGGTCGTCTACCCGGGCGGGATTGAATATTTTGGCAACGCGGCGCTCGCATTGGACCCGGCGGACCACACCCTGTGGGTCATTGGCAGGTCGAGTGGCTACTTTCAGCAGTGGTCCGCTGATGGCAGACTCCTTGAATCCACGTTTCTTGGGGACCTCGACGCTAGCTTTCAAAATCGCGGCTTTTACGAGGGCGCGGAGTTCCAGATAATCGCGATACCGGAGCCTTCCGCGTTTATGCTTGCCGCCGCCAGTCTGGTGATGCTGGCGGCGTGGGGCCGTGGAAGGCAACGTCGGTAGGGAAGCCAGGCGCCGTCCTACTTGTTCCGGATGGCGAACAGGTGGCTGGCGCCGCGAATGAACAGCGTGTCTCCGGACGCAGCCGGCGTGGCCAGCACAGGCTCGTTCATCTTGTTGACGGCGACCTCTTCGTAGGAGGCGCCGGCGCGGATCACGTGCACGTCGCCATCTTCATTGATGGCGTAGACGCGGTCGCCTGACGCGATCATCGAGGCGCTGGCGCCTGTGCCCGAACCGATTCGCCGCTGATAGACGGTCGTGCCCGTCAGCGCGTTATACACGTTCAGAATTCCGCTGCCGCGGCTGCCGAACGCGTAAACGTATTCACCGCTGATCACCGGCGTGGAGAGGTAGGGCGCCTCCTCGCGCATCCAGGCGATGGACTCCTTGGAGCCGGTGATGTCACCCTTGGCGCCCGGCCGGATGGCGTAGGCGCGGCGGAGGTTGCGGAAGTAGCCGCTGAAGACGTAGATCAGCCCGTTGGCCGTGAATGGCGTGGGCACCGAGATCATCGACGTGCCCTTCAACCGCCACAATTCCTTCCCGGTCTCGGCGTCGTAGCCCTGGACGTGCTCCACGCCGTTGGTGACCAGTTCGGTGCGCGAGGCGCTTTCCACGACAGTGGGCGTGGCCCAGCTCGGTTTGGAATCGCGCGGGGTGCGCCAAAGCTCGTTGCCGGATTTCGCGTCGAACGCGGTCAGGAAACTGCCCTGGTGCAGATCTACCTGCAGGAACACCTTGCCGTTCCAGAGGGCGGGCGAGGAGGCGCTGCCCCACTGGTAATCGGGCACGTCGAAGGCACCCTGGTCCAGCGGGCCGAGATCCTTCTTCCACAGCAGCTTACCCTTCAGGTCGTAGCAATAGAGCCCTTCGGAGCCGAAGAACGCGATGAGGTGTTTTCCGTCGGTTACGGCGGTCGGCGAGGCGTAGGAGTTGTGCGGATGGCGTAGCACACGCGGCTTGGTCTTCACCGCGAGCTGGTTCCAGACGATGCGGCCGGTCCGTTTGTTCACGGCGATGACGCGGAACTCCTGCTCGGCGGTGTCCTGGCGGTCGTCGCGCTCGCCCTTGAGCTTGGCCTCGAAGACCATCTGCGGATTGGCGCTGATAGCGGTGGTGACGAAAACGAGGTCGCCCCAGATGACGGGGCTGGAAAGGCCCAGGCCGGGGATGGCTGTTTTCCAGGCGATGTTCGCGCCGGTTTCGACATTCCAGGTACTGGGGAGGTTGGGGCTTTCGGCGATGCCGCGCTCGCCCGTTCCGCAGAATCCGGGCCAGTTCTAGGCCGGCCGGGCCCCCAGCGGGACCCCGTTCCGCGGGCCCAGCCGGGGTTCGGCCGCTCGGGCGGGGGTGCCCAGATCGAGTTTTCCGCGCTCCCATCGGCCTTTCGACCGGTCTTCGCGCGACGAGTGACAGCGCGCAAGCCCTGCTCGCTCCACACCCGCCTGACACGCTTGGTGTTGACCTTCCAGCCCTTGTCGTAGCGCAGGTGCTTCCACGCGCGCTTATAGCCCCACGTGGGCTTGCGCCGAGCGATCCGGCGAAGCTCGCGAGCGGCACCGCCGACAGGCCCATCCAC
>CAYVDY010000158.1:0-12347 GCA_964450255.1 uncultured Candidatus Solibacter sp.
CCCCCCCCCGGACGGTGCCGCCGGATTCAGGTAGCCGGGATTGCGTGGGGCGGGCGTACCGGAGGCCGATTCCCTCGGAACCGGAGACCGCTTCGATGACACCGGGGTTCGTCACTCGAAGGCGCAACGCCGACGACAATCGCTCCGCTTCGATGTGCACGGCGCCGCCGGCCATGTGCCGCCCGATGCCGTGCTTGATGGCGTTCTCCACCAGCACCTGCAGCAGCATCGGCGGCAGGTGGGCATCCATGGCAGCCGGCGCTATCCTCTCCTCGTGGTGGAGGCGATCCTCGAAGCGGATCTTCTCCAGCGCGAGATACTCCTGGACAATTTCAAGCTCTTCCGCGAAGGGGACCGATGGCCGGTTGGCGGCCTGCAGCGTATAGCGGAGAATCAGAGAGAGATGCGTAACCGCGTCCTGGGCGCGGGCCGGATTCTCGGCGATCAGCGCGCGGATGGAGTTCAGGCAATTAAAAAGGAAATGCGGATTCAACTGCGACCGCAGCAGCAGCAGGTCCAGCCGCGCGGCCTCCACCTCGGCGCGCCGCGTGCGCTGGAACCAGTGGGCCGCAAAGTAGATAGTCTGCCAGCCGCTCAGCAGGAACAGCCAGATGAAACCCGCATACAGAAGGCTGTTGAGGTTGACGCTCTTCAGCGTGAACGCTGGGACGAAGAGCGCCATGCCGAGCGTATTCACCAGAGCCAGCAGGCTCGCGGCAACCACGGCAAGCAGTCCCGCGCCCAGTACGAAGTGCGCAGAGAGTTGCTCGTGCCAGCCCCGCCGCCGCACGAACCAACGGATCGCATGACTGGCCAGCAAGCCTGAGAATCCCAGCCAGAGCATCGCCCACTGGCGATAGAGCGCCAGGTTGATGGCGGTCCAAATGCCCCATCCAACCACCTGGCACGTCCAATAGGCGCGCTGGCTGAACATGAATTATCTGTTCTCCTTCAGGAACTGATCCATGGCGGCAAACATCTTAGCGGGTTGGTCGAACATGATGAAGTGCCTCGCGTCCTCAAAGGGTACCAGCTTGGCCGCGGGGAGCTTGGCGTACTGGCCTTTGTAGAGTTCCAGGGCGCCCGGGCCGTAGCCCTTGATCGCCGCCAGCACCAGCGTGGGCGCCTGGATGCGGGCGATCTCGGCGCGCAGATCGGTCTGGAAAAGGTCATACATGGCGGCGGCCACCGTACGCGGATCGGACTTCTCTCCCCATTCGGCCGCTCTGGGGCGGTCCGCCTCGTTGCTGATCATCATGGTGAGGGCGGGGTTGTTCTTCTGGTATTTGATCCACGCCTCGCCCTGCATGGAGCCCATCATGGCAGCCATCGCCTCCGCCTGCGGCTTGACCGATTCCGGCGTCGCCTTGGGGTCCATCGTGGCTGCCAGGAAGGGCAGGGAATCGACAATGACAATCGGACCGGTCAGCGCCGGTTCGGCCGATGCCAGCCAAAGCGCAAGAAATCCGCCCAGGCTGTGGCCCGCAATGACGGGCTTCTGCAGCTCTTTAGCCTTGATGTAGCTGGCGAGTTCGTCGCGCACCGTCCGCAGGAAAGGAGCGCCGGCGGGAAGCGGGGGCTGGCCGGCAAATCCAGCCAGCGTAAGAACATGGCATTCGTAGCGCTCCTTGTAGTGCGCGACGGTGGTGTCCCAGACGGCGCCGGCGGACTGCAGTCCGGGGATGAGGATCATCTTCGGTTTGGCGGCGCCGGGGGCGACCACGTCCACGTGGAAGGCCGGAGGCGCCGCGGCGATCAGCAGAGCGAGCGTCGGAAGTAGCATGCACTCAGTGTGCGGCGCGGCCGGCCGCCGCCGGCATGGATTAGGACAAGCGGCGCTGCGTCGTGATGAACGGCTACAGCGCGCGCTGAACGATGTCGCGAGCCTCGGCCACGATGGTGTCCAGATGCGCCGGGCTGACAAAGCTCTCGGCGTAGAGCTTGTAGATGTTCTCCGTACCGGAGGGCCGCGCCGCGAACCATCCGTTCTCGCTGACCACCTTCAGGCCGCCGATGGACGCGCCGTTGCCGGGTGCCGCGGTCAGCTTGGCGGTGATGGGTGAGCCGGCCAGCGACGAATCCGTGACGTCCCCTGGTGAGAGCTTGCCGAGCTTGGCCTTCTGTTCCGGGCTGGACGGAGTATCGATGCGCGTATAGGAAGACGTGCCGAACTCCGCCTCGATCTGGCGGTAATGCTCGCCGGGGTCGCGTCCGGTGCGGGCGGTGATCTCGCAGGCCAACAGGCCCAGGATCAGGCCGTCCTTGTCCGTCGTCCACACGCGGCCGTCGGTGCGCAGGAAACTGGCCCCGGCGCTCTCTTCCCCACCGAAACACACTGTTCCGTCGAACAGCCCGGGGGCGAACCACTTGAAGCCGACCGGCACTTCGTAGACCTCGCGGCTGAGCGACGCGCAGACCCGATCGATCAGCCCGCTGGAAACCAGCGTCTTGCCGATGCGGGCCGCGGCGGGCCAGTTGGGGCGGTTCTCGATCAAATAGCGAATGGCGACGCAGAGGTAGTGGTTGGGATTGAGCAGGCCCGACGACTGGGTGACAATACCGTGCCGGTCCGCATCGGGGTCCGTGCCAAAGGCGATATCGAACTTGTCTTTCAGACCCACCAAGCTGGCCATGGCGTAAGGGCTGGAGCAATCCATGCGGATCTTGCCGTCGTGGTCCAGCGTCATGAAGCCAAACGTGGGATCAACTACGGGGTTGACCACAGTCAGATTGAGATGGAAGCGATCGGCGACCTGGGTCCAATAGTGAACGGACGCGCCGCCCAGCGGATCGACACCGATCTTGAGTCCGGCGTTCTTGATGGCGTCGAGATCAATGACGGCCGAGAGGTCCCGGACGTATTCGGAAATGAAGTCGGTCTCGTGGATGTGATCCTTCTGGATCGCGCGTTCGTAAGGGATGTGCTTCACGCCGGCGTTGCCGCCGCGCAGCAGTTCATTGGCGCGGTTCTGAATCCACGAAGTGACGCTCGTATCGGCCGGACCGCCGTCGGGCGGATTGTATTTGAAGCCGCCATCGGCGGGCGGGTTATGCGAGGGCGTGATGATGATGCCATCGCCGAAGGCCGCTTGCCGGCCGCGATTATAGGAAAGGATGGCGTGCGAGATCACCGGCGTCGGCGTGAAGCCATCGTCCTGCTGGAGCATCGTCTCCACGCCGTTGGCGGCCAGCACCTCCAGGGCCGTGCGTTGAGCGGCGGCGGAGAGCGCATGGGTGTCCTTCCCGATAAACAGAATGCCGGTATAGCCCTGGATCTTGCGGTACTCGCAGATGGCCTGCGTGATGGCGCGGATGTGGTCCTGGTTGAAGGACGCGTTGGTAGAGGTGCCGCGATGCCCGCTGGTGCCGAAGCTCACCTGCTGGGCCGGGACCGAAGGATCGGGCTTCCCGTCGTAGTACGCGTGTTCGAGCGCGGATAGATCAACGAGCATTCCGCTGGGCGCGGGGGTGCCGGCGAGGGCGTGCAGGGCCATAACGACAGGATAGCCAGTCTGGGGACTGTAAAGGAATTTGGAGGCGAAGGGCGTTTGGGTGTATAAAACAGACTAGTCGATCTGATTTCCAGGAGCGAGGTGCGAGATGGAGAACACGAGACGCGGTTTCCTGCAGGCGGCCGGGACGATGGCTGTGGCCGGGGCGGCCCCGGGCGCTGCGGCGCCGGCTCTGCCCACTGTCAAATTCGGCGGGAAACACGAGATCTCGCGCATGATCATCGGGACCAATCCGCTGATGGGCTACTCGCACTTCAGCCGCAACCTCGACATGAGTATGAGGGAGTGGATGACGCCCGAACGCCGCATCGAGACCATCCTGGCGGCCGAGCGCGCCGGCATCACGACGTGGCAGTTGCACTACCACCTGGACACGATCGCGATTCTCGAAGGCACCCGCGCGCGCGGGTCGAAGATGAAAACCTTCCTGCTGAGCGATTTCGAACTGCACAAGGACTTCACGATGATCCCCGCCGTGGCCAAAATGGGATTCCTCGGCATGGCGCATCATGGCAACCGCACGGACGAGGCATTCCGCGCCGGCAAGATGGAGAGCGTGCTGGATTTTGTGAAGCGCGTGCGCGACACCGGCGTGATGGCCGGCGTTTCGACGCACAATCCCGAAGTGGTGGATTGGATCGAGAGCAAGGGCTGGCCCACCGATTACTACATGACCTGCTTCTACCGCGTCAGCCGCACTGCGGATGAGGCCAGGGCCCTGATGGGCGGCGAGCGCCCGCTGGGCGAGACATTCCTGGAGAAAGACCCGCTGCGCATGACCGCCGTGATCCAGAAAACGAAGAAGCCGTGCCTGGCCTTCAAGATCATCGGCGCGGGCCGCATCGGCGCCACGCGGGAGAATATCGCTGAAGCGATGAAGTTCGCCTACAACAACATCAAGCCGGGCGACGCCGCCATCGTCGGGATGTGGCCGAAGTTCAAGGACGAAATCGCCGAGAACTGCGAAATCGTGCGGCAGTTGCACACCACCTGATGCGTCGATAGACTAATTACACGATTAGGCCGGCTCGATGGCTACTGAGTAGCCGGGAGCGTCGCCGAGTTTGCCTTGTCTCTATGCACATAAAAAAGGTCCGTGTTGTCGAGGGTGTTGCCGTTCTTGTATTTTGCTGTTTGGTGGTGGTTCAGTGCTTTGTTGTTCCAGTTGTCGGCCTGGCAAACAACGGTGATTTCGGTAAGATGATCGGTCGATTTGGGCTGGGCACCCTCGACGACGGTCCGGATTCCGCAATCGTGTTCGCTCCCACCGCATACGTCTTTCACCCGGCACGTTACTTCGTAGCCGAACACATATCGAGCGAACTCCTGTTGATCCTGCCCGCGGTCATGATCGGATGGGCAACCAATCCTCTGCTGTTCGACCTCCGGACAATGGGTGCGGTGCATGCGGTAGGGCTAGTGGCTGGTTTCGCTCTGCTGCTGCCGCTCTCTCGGGGACTGTCAGTTTGGCGGCGCGTGGTTCTATTGGGCCTCCTCATCATTGTGCTTGGGGATGTCCACCACGTCTCCTACGTCAACTCGTTCTACACCGATATGGCCGCTCTAATCGGAATGCTGTTCACACTGGCCGCCGGGCTTCACCTCGCCTTGCGAGAGCACCACGAGAATCGCTGGCTCGGCGCGTTCGCTGCCTCTGCCTGCTTCATGATCGCTTCCAAGCCGCAACACGCGGTCCTTGCACTCCTGTTGTTTCCACTGGCCTTGTCCTTCGCGCTGCGTCGTGATCGGAATTGGCTCGGCCATCTACTGGCTGGAAGCCTGCTAGTAGTTGGTGCCGTCACTCTCGCGCTCACTCCGCCCGCCGAACGGGCTATGAACTTGTATTCGGCGACGTTCATCCGCGTGCCGCAAGTTGCTCAGGACACAACCGCCGCACTGAGAGAGATTGGATTGGGTGATGAATTCATTCCTCACCTCGGCCGGTGGGCCTATCAGGAAGGCGCTCCTGACAATCAGTGGTTTCTAGCCTTCGGGAGGACGCATGGCTACGGACGTCTAGCCCTCTGGTACGTGCGTCATCCAATGTGGACGCTCAAGATCCTGGCCGCGGACTTGCAGGGGCCTGCGTCCCATATTCGTATGCCGATCCTTGGAAACTATCGGAAAGAGGATGGCTTCCCACCGGGCACTCAGGCCCGGTCCCATGACTTCTGGAGCGGTCTTCGTTCCAGAATGATCCGGCTCTATCCCTGGCATTTGCCGGTATGGTTCGCACTCTATCTCTCCGCGTTCAGTGCCCTGCTGTGGTTTCGGCGGGGAACGAAAGAAGCCTGGTTTGCCGCGGTCGCGTTAGTGGTGGGAGCAATGGCAGTGGTGGAGTTCGTGGTTCCAGCCCTAGCGGACGGAGTGGAGACGGACCGCCATCTCTTTCTCTTCCACGCACTGACCGACGCCTCGGTCCTATTGGCGTTGACTGCTATTCTCACCGTGCCCTATCATGCCATCCGTGCCCGAATGTTCAGAATCTCGACTAAGGCAGCGGTGGCCTAAAGACGGCACCCCGCTGGAACATAGTCCCCAAGCGCCGGGGTTGAACATCGTGCGGCAGTTGCACACCACGTAACCGGAATATCCCGCTTCGCCCGTGGTAGCCTATACCAAATGATTACCCGTGACCGGGCATACTTGCTGGGCGAGGATCTCGAGGAGTTGCTCGCCGAGATCGGCCTGTCATTCGGCATTGAGCTGACAGTGGAGGACTTTGTCGAGTCGGAAACCGTCGGTGCGTTATTCGACCGCGTCCTGAGTAAGGCGGGTGATTTCGATTCGCCAAAGTGTCTGACAAGTGTTGCCTTCTACAGGCTGCGCCGGCTCGTGGTGGACTTGACCGGACGGGAGCGCCGGACGATCCAACGAACCACACTGCTGGAGGACTTAGTTCCGTGGCGCCACAGGCGGAGCCTCTGGAAAGCCATCGAAGCCCGCTCTGGATTCCGCCTGCCGCAGCTACAGCTGGGGGGCGGCCTGCTACTTCTTTTGCTGTCAATCGCGGCGGCAATCGCCGTGGAAATCGGGAGGCACGCTGAGTCCTTACTCGAGAAGGTCGGCCTCGGGTTGATCTGCACTCTCGGAGGCTGGATTATTCTCCTGATCCTGACGCGCCCTCTGCATCGCGCTTTCCCTGAAAGGGCCGTCACATTTGAGGACCTCGTGGGCTTGGTGGTCGCCCACAATCATGGCAAGCTAACAGAAGCGGCAGGTGGTTCGACACGGGATCAGGCCTGGGTGGCCTTCCGTGATCTCGTGGCCCGAGCGGCGGTCCTTGAGCCTTCCGCCGTGACGCGGGAGATGAAGTTTCCGGAGGATCTGGGCATCAGCTAAACAGCGGTCCGATCAACAAATCTAAAGTCGTTCACACGCTATATTTCCTTTTAATTCCAACAACATAACCCCATAGGCCCTTGACACCGCCTGCTACCATGTTCTTAGGGGATGACCCGCCGGCCGGCTTCGATCCCTTCGCCTAACGTAGAGCGGCGTGAACCGAAAGGTCCAACGCTTCCTATGCGGGCCGCCGTCAATGCACGGCGCGCAAACCGGTTTTTGTCCCGATCAGCTCGATCAAATACGGGGTTCCTCACGGAACCCCGGGCGATTACCCCCCCTGAATTAATAGGGGACGCTCACCATATTTCCCAATTTCGCGAGGCCGTAGTGTCTCTGCCCGGCGCGCCTAAATCATCTCCCGGAACAGTTCCGGCCGAGGTTGCGCGATGACCACCTTGTTGA
Source organism: uncultured Candidatus Solibacter sp. (assembly GCA_964450255.1). GTDB lineage: Bacteria > Acidobacteriota > Terriglobia > Bryobacterales > Bryobacteraceae > Paludibaculum. The sequence continues at coordinate 7,263 of CAYVDY010000158.1, forward strand.
CCAACAAACCCTTGCGGGCGATCACCTGCGCGCCGGCCTCCACAGCCGATTTCACGGCCGACACGCTGCCCGTCACACTCGCAAAGGCCTTGCCGCCAAGCGCCATCGCCAGCCGCACCTCCACCAGCCGCACGTGCGCGGCCTTGGCCATCGCGTCAGCTCCCTCGATCAGGCTGGCGACGGAGAACGACTCGATAATGCCCAGCGATTCCATCTCCCCCACCATGTTCGTGCCGCCCATCGCGGGAAAAATGTCCTCGTGCACGTTGGGAATCGTGAACGTGTCGATGACGGAGAAATCGCCCGCATGGCAGCCGGCCTGCACGGCGGCCTGCACCGCCCCGACGTCGCCGCGGATCATCACCATGTACTTGCCGCTGCAGATGGTGCGCGACAGCACCAGTTCCACGTCGGCGGCCTTGAGCATGGCGTCGCAGACCAGGAAGCCGGCAGCGATGCTGGAGAGTTCAATCAATCCGATAGAGTTGCGTGCCACTGTGTTCCTCTGAATCAGGCTTCGATTTCGATGGCTTCCGGGGTGACGCGGCGGACGCGGCCCGCGATGCTGGAATGGATGTCGGCGCCGAGTTCGCCTGCATTCATGCGCGCCACCGGCTGGCCGGCAGAGACGCGGTCGCCTTCCTGCACCACCGCCGTGGCGGGCTTGCCGGCGTGCTGCTTGGTGAAGATGCGGACTACGGCGGGCTGCGGTTCCTCGCTGACGAAGGGCGTGTGCGATTCGTACTGCTCCACGTGGAGGCGCTGGCGGAGCTGCGACTGCGGCACGCGGCGGTACTCCTTCATCGGGTGCACGCGCACGGGCTTCGTCTGCGCGAACTTGATGCCGGCCGTGCGCAGGTCGAACTTGGCCTGGTCGCACGCCTCTTTCGGGAACAGATCCTCGGGGCAGGCGTACAACGTGCACAGGCCGCACGCGCAGCAGAGCTCGCCCCACTGGCTCCAGTTCTCCTTGCCCGTGAGCGTAAAGCCGAGAGTGCGCATCACCTTGTGCGGCTGGACGTCGTAGCCCAGCAGATAGCGCGGGCAGAACTCGGTACAGAAGCTGCACTGGTCGCAGGCGGACTTGCCGATCTGCGCCATCGCCTCCTTGGGACGGCTCTTGCGGTCCACCAGCGGGTGATCCTTCGGCAGCACGATGAGCCCGCACGTTGTCTTCGTGACGATCCCGCTGAGATCAAAGGTCAGCGTGCCCATCATCATGCCGCTGACGAAGATGCCGATCTCGTCCACAGTGGGGCCGCCGGCCACGGCGAGCAGGTCCGCGAACGTGCAGCCGATGGGCGCCCAGAAGGAACACGGCCGCTTCACCGCGCCGCTAATGGAGACGAACTTCCGCGTGACGGGCTGGCCCGTGGCGGCGAGTTCGACGTTATACAGCGTCTCCACGTTGTTCACCACGCAGCCGACGTTGAGCGGGATGCCGGCGGCGGGAATCAGGCGGCCCGTGGCGGCGTAGACAATCTCGTACTCGTCGCCCGAAGGGTAGAAGTCGCCCAGCATCGTCAGCTCGATGCCGGCGGCCTTGGCGTAGGGCTCGACGGCCGTGACGGCTTCCTTGTTTTTCTCTTTGATGCAGAAGCGGCCCTTGGCTGCGCTGGTGGCCTCCATCATGCGCTTCATGCCGGAGACGATCTCGGCCGGGTAGCGCTTCATGATCTCGAAGTCTTTGTGCAGCAGCGGCTCGCACTCGGCGCCGTTGGCAAGGATGAACTCGACCTGGGATTTGGCCTTGACCTCGGCCGGGAAGCCAGCGCCGCCTGCGCCGACCACACCCATTGTTCGTAGTTGTTCGCTCAGCATGATTGGAGGGAGGTTCAATACGCAGGATAGCAGGATGCCATTATTCGACGAAGCCGAAGCCGGCGATGGCGGCGCCAAAGATCCTCGGATCGCCGTTCGATGCCTTGAACGGCCGGGGTGCGTGCAACGTGACTTCGACTTCTTCGGCCGTGTCCGGCGGCACCGGCCAGCGGCGCTCCAGCCATTCCGCTTTGTCGTACGTGCGCATACCCAGCGAGCGGCCGTTCAGCAGGACTTCCATCTGAATGGGGCCCTGCTCCTGGAACTGGATCGGCCCCAGGTTGATCCGCAGGAAGAACTCGCGCGCGCCGGCAGGGTGGCGCAGGCGGGCCGTCGCCCGCGGCTGCATCCAACGGAAACCGCTTTCCAGCGGATACCAGCCGTCGCCGAACAGCCAGACCGGATTGCCGGTGGCCATGACGATGGAAGTGGGATCAGGGTTGTTGTAGCGTGCCGCCGTGACGAGTTTCCGGCGCGGCCGGTCCCAACTGATGATGGCCAGATTTCGCACGGTGAGGAATTCGCGCGACTGCTCGTCGGCCAGATCGCAGATGCGCAGATCGATGGCGGGCTGGAACCAGTGTATCGCGCCCTCGATGCCCCAGCGATGCATGGCCGTGGGGCCGCCGTCGAAGATGATGGTGCGGATGTCGGGTTGCTGTTTCAGGAACTGGCCGAGCGCTTCCACGTAGGGCTTGTTCTCGAATGCGACCGTGAGCGCGACGGCGCGCTCCTTGCGGAGCAGATAGTAATTGCCGGGCAGCCAGATGAGGAAGAAGAGCGCGATCCAGGCTGGATTCCAGCGCGCCGCCAGGAACGCGAAAGCGATAGCGGCGCCGATCAGTGGAACGTAGAGGTAGACGCCGAACAGCCGTCCGGGCAGGAACCACATCGGGCCGAGGAGTAGCGCGATCGCTGCCAAGCCCAGCCGCACCCGCGCGTCCTTGACGAACCAGGCGAGAGGGATGAGAATCAGCCCCGCGAAGGGCAGCAGCAGGATCTTCGACGAGTAATAACTGAGCGTCTGGAAGAATGCGTGCGAGGTGAGGCGCAGCGTGTAGTCGTTGTTCGAGCCGCGGTTGCCAATCATCGCCTGGACGATGAACGATCCCGCGATCAGGGCGAACGGGACGACACGCCGCCAGCGACGCTCGCCGCACAGGTACTCGTACGCCAGCAGGAACGCAGGCAGCGTGACGGCCGGTTCCTTGCTCTTGTAAGCCAGCCAGTACGGGATCAGGGCCAGCAGCCAGTGGCCGCGCAGGTAGAGCAGAATTGTCGTGAGCAGGAACGTGGCGCAGAGCACGTCGAAGACGAACATCGGCTTCCAGTAGGCGTCGAAGCAGGCGATGTGGAAAGCGAACAGCAGCGTGCCGGCCATCGCGCCCAACGGCGGCGCGCCCAGACGCCGCAGCACCAGCCACACCAGCCAGGCGTTCAGCAGATGGAGCGCGTGCAGCACCGCGACATAGGCGGGAAAATTGAGGCCGGCCGTGGCGCCCATTACCTTGTAGAAGAAGTGCCCGACGGGCCGGAAATTCACCGGGCTGAACTTGGGTGACGCGAGCTCCTGCGCAAAGACGGCAGGCGAGGCCCAGCGCGTCTGCACCAGGTTGTCGAGGTCGTCATCACTGAAATAGCCTTTGTAGGCGCCGCGATTGGCGACCAGGAACAGGCAGGCCATTGCGAGCCACAGTGTGGCTCCGCGCCAAAAGGACATCGCTCACCATTGTAGCGGTCAGTCGATGTCGGATGCGACGTCCAGCGGAGTTCGGGGTCCGCTTTTCGCGCGCCATCGGTCGATGGCCGAGGCCAGTTCCTCCAGTAGTATTGGCTTGCTGATGTAGTCGTTCATGCCGGCGTCCTGGCAGTGTTCGCGGTCACCCTGGATGGCGTGCGCGGTGACGGCGATGATGGGTGTGAGTCCCAGCGGCGGGCCGAGCTTCCGGATGGCACTCGTCGCCTCAAAGCCATCCATGCCGGGCATCTGGCAGTCCATCAGGATCAGGTCGTAAGGTCCGCGGCGGAGCGCCTCCAGTACCTCGAATCCATTCCCCACGACATCGATCTCATGGCCGAGACGTTCGACGAGTTTGCGGATGACGGTCTGGTTGACTTTGTTGTCTTCCGCCGCAAGGATCCGTGTGGTACTGCGGCGTGGAGCAAGAGTCCGGGCCAGCGCGTGCAGCGCCAGTGCCGGATCCGGCGATCGGGAGACGGCGCCCCTCAATAGAACATCCAGCAATGCGAGTTCGCGAACCGGCTTCTTGATGACCGCGGTGACCCATGGCGGAATGGTGGACGCATCTGCGATGGTGTCCTCCACCGGCGCCAGCACATAGCAGGGCGTCCCCTCGCGGACGCCGAGCGCGGCGGATGAATCGGCGCTGGACCGGCCCGTCAGAATCGTCTCGGTGGCAATGACAAAGTCGATCGTCTGGTCCTCGGAGCTCTCGACGACGGTGACGCCCCAGCGTTGCAGCCAGCAGCGATACACCTGGGCCGCGGAATGATTCGGCTCCACCAGCAGAGCGCGCTTGCCGGCTAGTAGAGTGGCCGGACGGTTTGCAGCATGGTGGCAACCGGGGGCCACGGCCAGCGGAACCTCGAACCAGAAGAGCGAGCCGGCTCCGAGATCGCTTTGAAACCCAATGACGCCGCCCATTGCCGTCACAATCTCCCGCGCGATGGCGAGCCCCAGCCCTGTGCCGCCAAAGCGGCGGTTCATGGAGCCATCTGCCTGCCGGAAAGGCTCGAAAATGAACGGATGGGCCTCAGTTTCGATGCCGATCCCGGTGTCGCGCACTTCGAAGCGTGTTCTTTCGCCGGCCGTGACTCGCACAACCACTTCGCCGCCATCAGTGAACTTCAGGGCGTTTCCGATCAGATTGACCAGAATCTGCCGCAAGCGTGGCGCGTCGCCGCACACGAGTTCCGGCACCTCCGGATCGATGGAACATACCAGTTCGAGGCCTCGCGCGGCGGTCCTTTCCGCAAAGAGAACAACCGCTTCCTCCACAACCTCGCGCGTGCGGAAGATCCCGCTCTGCAACTCCAGGCGTCCAGCCTCGATTCGTGAGAAATCGAGTAATTCGCCGATGATGTCCATCAGGTAGTGCGTGGAACTGGCGATGGTCTCGGCGCACTCCCGTTGCGAGCGATCCAGAGGACTGTCCGTGAGCAACCTCGCCATGCCGAGCACCGCGTTGAGGGGCGTGCGCAGTTCGTGGCCCAGGTTGGCCAGAAACTGCGACTTCAACCTGG
>CAYVDY010000159.1:0-12275 GCA_964450255.1 uncultured Candidatus Solibacter sp.
TTTGGAACTACCTTCACGGGGGGCGGGTTTGGCGTCTGGGCGGCCGCGAGGGGGGAAGCGGCCAGGAAGGCGCGGCGGGAGAGTTGAAGTGGAGTGGACATCGGTTTAGACCTGCTGTCTGGTGTGGAGTGCTGCGAAAAGCGGACGGGCCGATGATGAAGCCGCCACTTGGTCTGCATGCGGACTGGAGGCTATCGTTGCGAAGGGCCGTTCCGTGGACGTCATGACTCTGTCTACTTCGTCGTGATGGCCAGCACCGTGGCGTGCGGGTTGGTCTTCACGCCGCCGACAGCGATCTGCAAGGTGGCTCCGGACTGTGTGAACTTCACAGGCGTCTTGCCGTCCATCGCCTGAATGGAGGCAACCTTAGTCTTGAGCCCTGTGAGTTCCAGGGTGTCCTTCGGCATGTCGAAGACGTGGAGGTAGAGTGTCCTGCCCTTTGCCGTCATGCGGCCAAAGGGCAGCGATTGCAGAGGACCATAGCTGGTGCCGTAGATGGAATCGCCGTTCACTTTCAGCCACTCGCCGATTCCGGTCAGCCTCTCAACAAACTCTGGCTGAATGGCGCCTTCGGGTGTGGGGCCGACATTCAGCAAGAAATTGCCGCCCTTGCTCGACGCGTCAATGAGCGCGCGCACCAGTTGGGTCGTGGACTTGTACTTCAGGTCGTTCTTGTTATAGCCCCAGGTGTCGTTGATCGTCATGCACGTCTCCCAGGGTTGGAACTCCTCGGGTTTCGGCGGAGCGGCCAGCACGCCCTTGTCGTTGGGGTCGGTGTTGCCAACAGCCGAACCCTTGCGCGGGATGCCATTCGGCAGCCGCTGTTCCGGAGTCACGAAGTCACCGGTAAGACCGATCCGGTTGTTGATCAGCGCCATAGGCTGCAGGCTATGGATCATCTCGTGAAAGCGCGTGCCGGCATACTTCTGCTGATTGCCCAGTCCGTCAAACCACACCACGAAGACTTCTCCGTAACGCGTGAGCAACTCGCGAAGTTGAAGGTCCATGTAGTCGAGGTATAGGGGCCATTCCGGCCGCGCCGGTTCGCCGTTCCAGTTTGTCGCAGAGAGTTTCGAGGTGTCGCGGAAGCCGGGGTGGTTCAAGTCAGGCGGCGAATAATAGAAGCCGAACGGCATGTCCTCTGCTTTGGCGGCCGCCACCAGTTGGGCCACGATGTCCTTGCCGTAGGGTGTCTTGGTGATCTTGTAGTCCGAGTACTGCGTGTCGAACATGCTGAAGCCGTCGTGGTGCTTTGTTGTGAAGACGATGTACTTCTGCCCGGCCGCCTTGGCCAGGCGGACGAACGCCGCGGCGTCAAACTGCTTGGGATTGAAGCGCGCGGGCAGGGCGCGGTAGTCGGCTTCCGAGATCCCCCACTTGCCCGGAGTCATGATTGGCCAGGACGCTTCCACGCTGGCCAGAGAGTAAGGACCCCAGTGAATGAACATTCCGAACTTGGCGTCGTTGAACTTCTTCAAGCGCTCGGCCTGGTGGGTATCAGCTGCGGACAGCAGCGTTGAGGCGGCCATGATGGAGGCTGTGAAAAGAGCAATGGATGACTTCATAGTATTCCGGCAGTAAGCGTCCTGCCGCTCAAACTGAAGTCATACTATGGAGGAATTACGGACGGTGTCAAGGGAGCCGGCTGGCGCCTTACGGCTTCTTGGGCGGATCCAGGGGCTTGTGCATCTTCAGCCACTCCTGGCCCTTCTTGTCCATGAAGAAATCCATCCAGACGTAGTGCAGCTTTTTGCCCGCGGCGACCTCCGCTCCATGGTTCGATCCGAGCGGGATGTGGAGGATGGAAAACGCGGTCAGATTGGTGCGGGCGTCATCGGCGAGGACCGTGATGTCGTTGTCCTTCAGGCCGAAAAACAACTGCTCCAGCATGGGGTGGCGATGGGCGCCGACTGAGTCCGGGCCGGTGGTTTCCACTGTGCCCATGGCCATGCGCGGCACGAAGTTCTCGGGGAGTAGAGTGCGGCTGGTGGTCTTGGCGCTCTTGATGGCTTCGCTGTAAGGGATGCACTCGCTGAACTTCTTCACATGGGGGGCGGCGTTGTTTTGCGGGAAGCGTTTCAGATCCGCGAAGTCATCGGCGTTGAGATCGCGGCGCACACGCAGAGCGTGAAGGACTTCACCCGGCGCTACCTTGATCTGCCAGGCCCAGCCCTGCGGGGCGCGGGCGATGGTTTCACCCTCGATCTGATAGCTGTTGCTTTTGGTTGTCAGAGTGCCTTTGCCGGCGACGAACAGCCAGACCACCGCCTTGTCCGCGCTGGCCGGTTCGACGTGCTGACCGGGGCCGGTGACGGAAACGAGATCGACGGCCACTTCCTTGATCTCGCCGGTGAGCACCGGCCGGATGCTGACCCCGCCTTTGGCGCCGGCGCGAGCCGCTGTCAGATCCAGCTTCTGCAGCGGGATGGCTGGGGCGGCCCAGACGGATGCGGCCAAAACGAGGGACAGTGCTGCGGCGCGCCGGTTGATCAGTAAGTACGGCATAGAGTACTTCGATCATACACGGGCGAACTTCGAGCCAGCTATTGCAGCGGCCCACCCCCGCGGTAGAGATCGGGCGTGTCGGTCTCCATGGAGCCGGAGTCCGGGTCGTCGAGGTGATCCTGTATGGCGAGCATCCGTTCGGCGCAGTCAGGGCAGGCGAAGAGATGATCTTCCACCCACTTCACTTCGGCGTCGTTCGGAATCATGCCGGTGACGTAGCGTTCGAGATCTCCATCGGACAGATGTGACTCATCCATGCATTCAGCGTAGCCGATCCGGGCGGGATTGCATCCCCACAAAAATCAGAAAAGAGAGTCTTCTATCGGTAGTGCGCGATGGCCAGGCGGGCGGCGGCGGCCATGAGGGCGGCGCGTTTGGCGGGCGGTTCGCGGGAATCGCCCAGGAAGACGACGATGGCGATGCGTCCACCGTTTGGCGCGGTGAGCACGCCGACGTCGTTGGTGGCGGCGGTGACGCCCTTCCATGTGCTGCTGGTGCCGGTCTTATGGGCCAAGGACCAGCCGCCGGTGACGCCGGCTTTCAGGCGGTCCGGGCCGGTCACGGTGGCGGTCATGACGTTCAGAAGATGCGTGGTGGAGGCGGGGGAGAGGAGCTTACCTTTGGAGAGCGCCGTGAGGAAGGACGCCATACCGGCGGGCGTAGCTGTATCGCGCGGGTCATGCTGATAGCGGCGGTAGGCGGCGTCCTTTGCGCTGTCGGGGACGCGGCGCATGGCTTTTTCGAGCACGGCTGGATCGACGAACTCGGGCTGCCACTGAAGCCCGGCGACCTCTGTTTGGAGGTGCCTTTCATCGCGGTCGATGCGGACTCCCTGGATGCCCGCGCGGTTGAGGAACGCCTGGACCTGGGCGGGTCCGCCGAGCCTGGCGAGGAGGATATCGACGGCGGCGCTGTCGCTATCGACGATGGCGCGGCGAGCCAGATCGCCCACAGTGGTGCGGTAGCCCTGCTCGGTGACGAGCTTGGCGATGGGCTGCATGGAGAGGCTCAGATCGGAACGGCGAACGAGGACTGGCTCCTCCAGCTTCCAGCCCCGGTGATCGACGGCGTCCATCACGGCGGCTCCGACGAGGAGCTTCATCACGCTCTGGAGCGAGAAGCGCTGATCTCCATTGGTGCATGTAGTGGAGCGTTGATCCTGGATGCAGATGCCGACGCGGCCATTGAAGTCCTTGGCGAGGTCGTGCAGAGAAGAGGAGAGTGTCAGTAGTAGTAAGGCGATCATTGGATGGTGACAGGGCCGCTCACTGGGGCGGCTTGGCTGGTGGAGGGACGCAGGCGAATCCACGGTTTGGTGACGGGATGTGCCTGGATGCGTTTCCAGATGGTTTCCGTGGAGAGGGACGAAGATGAATCAGGTGGGGCGGGGTCTTCCGAGGAGGCAAGCAGCCAAGCCTGGGTGAGGGTTCGGAGGTGCAGGGGCTGGAAAGGATTGGAGATGGGCGCGCCGTTGATGAGGGCTCGCAGGATGAGCGCACGGGCGGACTTGGCGGGCAGGGCATTGAGCCAGCGGCGCAGCCACGGGAGCTTGCCGTCGGCGTGGCCCTGGGACATGGCGAAGAGGAGGATGGCGGTGGCCGCGGGCCGTTCGGAGAGGGCCTCGAGCATTTTGGCGTTGAACCCGATGCGGTGGACGACGAAGGCGAGGTGCGCGTGGAAGGGCGGGGCCTTCAGGGTAGTGCCTTCCGCATTGAGCAGAGCGAGGGTGTATTCGAGATCTGGCGACGGGGTCTCCCGGTACGTCTGGAGGAGGCTCCCGACGAGCGGCGCATCGAAGGCTTCAGGGACGAACGTGGCGGTCCAGAGATAGAGCAGGCTTTCGGTGTGAGGACTCTGCTGCGCCAGAATCGCCCTCCAGCGGGCCGGGTTGATGGGACGGTGATTCATTTCTCTGGGGGGACGTTGGGGAGCGTGACGCTCAGGCCGGCCTGGCGATAGGCCTCCAGCAGCGCGCCGGCGGCGGGGCCGTACTGCGGGGCGGAGACGGTGTTGTTGCCACCGCGCTCCAGGCGCTTGCGGAACTCTACGAGGAGGCGCTCGCTCTTGAAGCCGCCGCCGATGTATGCGACAGGGGCGGACTCCTGCGGCGTGAAGACCTGCATGCGGGCGGCGAGCGTGATGCCGGCGAGCTGCTGAGCGGCTTCGGTGAGGATATCGGCGGCAACGGAGTCGCCTTCGGAGGCGGCCCGGTCTACCAATTGGGAGAGGGCGGCGATGCGGGGGCGGGTGAAATCCGGCGTGTAGAACTTGTGAAGCAGGTCGTTGGCGTTGCTCGCTCCGGTGGCTTCCAGCAGACGGGCGCGAAGGATGGTTTCCGGACCCCAGCCTTCCTCCATACGGAGAACGGCGCGGAGGGCCTGCCGGGTGAGGTCGAAGCCGCCGCCTTCGTCGCCGTAGACGTAGCCCCAGCCGCCGACGCGCGCGAACTTGCCGGCGGCGTTGCGGCCGAAGCTGATGGAGCCGGTGCCGGCGATGGTGATGACGCCGGGCTGGCCGGCATGCGCTCCGGCGAGCGCGATGAGGGCGTCATGCGTGACAACCCGCTGCCTGATGGTGAACATCTCGGCGATGATGTGGTCCTTATCGGCGGGACCGCCGGAGAAGCCTAGGCAGCCGGCTTCGAATTCGATGCCATCGGCGAGGCCGGCGGTTTCGCGGGCCTGCGCGACGCAGCCTCCGATGGCGCCGATGAACTTAGCGCGAGCCTCGGCGGCGGCGACGTGATTGCACGGTCCGCCGCGGCCGGACCCCAGCACTCGTCCGGTCTCGTCACCGATCATCGCGGTGGTGGAAGACTGCCCTCCATCCACGCCCAGGAAATACAGCGGCAATTGGTTTACTCCAGTTTGTAGAGGCGCGTGATGTCCGACACGCCAATCTCGCGGATGCCCCACAGCGAGGCGTTCCTGCCGTAATCGTCCCACATGAAGTCGTCCTGCGTGATGAGCAGGTGGGTGACGCCGGCGCGTTTCATCTCCTCGATGGCGGCGCGGCGGAGGCCCAGGGCGGGAGCGAGGCCGGACTTCCGCGGCTCGGCGGCGAGGTCCTTCCAGACTCCGGCGGTGTCGCGGCCCTGGATCTTGAGACGTACGGAGTACTGATCCGTGCTGGCCTCCAGATGCACGGCGTCTACCGGCGTGGGCTTGCCGAAATCGATTTCAACGTACATGCCGGGCTGGACCCACTGCCAGGAGCGCCAGCGGGTGATGGGCCAGTTGTCGAACGCCTTCTGCACACCCCAGGGATTGGGCCGGGCGTTCAGGCGCCAGTGACCGGCACGCGGCAATTCGCGGCCCTGATGGAGCACGCGGAACTCACCGATGCTCCACATGTCGCGGGCGTCGTCGGACTGGGGCGCGGGATTGGCGGTCTGCACGGCGCGGATGGCGGTGAGGGGTTGGCTCGGGAACTGGAAGGCCCACTGCTCCGAGGGCTGGAAGTCGGAGATGAGGGCGACAAGGAGGTAGTCGCGCAGTTCCTCATTGGGACCGCTCTGGAAGCTGGCGCGAATTTCGCGCGTGGTGTAGCTCTCGGCGATGGAGGAAAAGCTAAAAACGACATCGCCGGGCTTTGTTTTGGCCTCGATCATGCGAGCCACGCGGTAGGGCGGCCATTTGTAGCTGAGCCACGATTCCTCGGATTGAATGCGCAGGGCCTGGCGGAGCGGGATGTGCGAGATACGCCACGCGTAGGTGTCCACGTAGCGCTTGGGGATGTCCGGGAAGCTCAGGACGGCGTGAGCCAGTGCGAGGACGGGCAGGGTGAGGCGGGGCAGACCGGCGGCGAGGGCGAAGGCTACGAAGGGCAGGGCGGGGATTAGGAAACGCGGGCCGACGTTGGCGGCGTAGGGCAAGGCGAACAGGACGCCGGCAGCCAGGGCGCGGCGGGCTTCGGGCTTGCGCAGCGAGAGCAGAGCGAGCGGCGTGAGGAGGAAAAGGGGCCCGAGGAAACCGCCGAGAATCTGGCCGCGCACGGTGAGTTCCAGCGGCAGTTGCAGATAGCTGGTGAGCCCGGTGTAGTTGCGCATCATGCGCTGGTAGTCCTGCTCGAAGCTGATGTGCACCCAGGGATTGGGGAACCAGGCGTTGAAGAGGGGGGAGAAAGGGTTGCCGAACCAGATCCAGTTGCGCGTGACCCACGGCAGGATCATGATGGCGGCGGGCACGGCGAGGATGGCGAGATCCTTCCATCGGCGGCGCAGCGCAAAGCGGATGACGACGTAGATGACGGCGAGGAAGGCGGTGTACTTCATCGCATAGCAGTAGCCAGCGAGCATGCCGATGAACAGAGGGGGGGCGTCGATCTCGCAGAGATAGAAGACGGCGAAGAGTACGCAGACGACGGCGACGTCGATGTAGGCGCTGGCGCCATCCACCATCACCACGGGGCTAAGGAAGGTGAACAGCGCGGCGGCGGCTCCGGCGGCAGGCATGGCGATGCGCTGGCCATAGCGGAGGATCAGCAGCGGCAGAGTCAGCAGGAACGCGCAGTGGACCAGCGCAGCGGCCGAGTGGCGGCCGTAGGCCCAGGCGTTGAGGAACAGCATCTCGACGCCCTGCGAGAGGTTCGCATACATGTTGGACTGGAGCTTGATGAAGCCGTGGGCGCGGTAGTAGTGAGCGAGCACGCCAAGGTGGTAGCTGCTGCCATCGGGGCTCCACTCCGGGGCCATGGCGTAGATCACGCAGACGACGGCGAAGACGGTGTAGAGCGGCCAGAACACCCATTGCCAGAGGCGCGGCAGGGCGGGGAGGCGTTCGGCGGAGAATGCGAAGGCGTTCTGTTTCCAGGCGTAGCCGAGGATGGCGAGGCCCATGGCGAAGAGCACGCCGTCGTAGATCAGGTGCACGCTGGCCAGGGCGAATACCAGCAGGCTCAGGATGGGGGCGCCGGCGACGAAGCCGAAGATCAGTTCCTCTTCGCGCGTCAGCCTGCAGCGCAGGCGCTGGAGGAAGACGCGGCCCAGCGCGTAGGCGATGGCGATGGTGAACAGCGCGCCGAAGAGGATGGAAACGGCCTTGGGCATGCTACTGGACGAAGCCGATGCGGGTGAGGATGAAGCCTCGCTGAGCGCCGTCTGAGGGCGAGGTCCAGATCTTGTCGATCTCCAGGCGGACCAGCACGGGACTGCCTGTGGTGAGCCATTCGGCGGGCACAGCTTTCTCCCAGGTTCGCTGGCCGGGCTTGGGGCAATCGATGGTATCGAGGAGGTGCCCGCCCACGTGCACGCTGATCTTGACCGGGCCGGTCTGCTCGTAGGTGATGTCGGCGATGGTGAGATCGGCGCGGAGGCGCATGGACTGCGTGGAGGGGAGCTGGAACTGGAGTGTGGGGCTCTTGAGAGTCCAGCGCCAGACGCCGTCGTTGAGCTCCTGCATGACATCGGTGACGATGTGGCTGGCGGCGTCCGGCGCGTTCATGTTGATGAAGTGCTTCAGCTTGCCGCTCTCGGTGAGCTCCATGGGGCGGCGCTGAATGGGCGGGCGGTAGGGCTCGGGGTACTTCACGCAGCCGGCCAGGGCGAGGGCGGCGAGGATGGCGGCCAGGGGCCTCATAGCGGCGACTTGTCCTTGGCGTAGCAAAGGGATTCGATGGGGCACTCGGCGCATTTCGGCGTGCGGGCGACGCAGAGTTCGCGGCCGAAGTGGATGATCTGGTGGGCGAACTGGATCCAGTGATCCTGCGGCAGCAGCTTGGTGAGATCCTTCTCGATCTTCTCGGGCGTGGTCTCTTTGGTGAGATCGAGCCGCTGGCTGATGCGGGAGACGTGGGTATCGACGACGACGCCGCTGGCGATGCCGAAGGCGGTGCCGAGGACGACGTTGGCGGTCTTGCGGGCGGCGCCGGGGACAGTGAGGAGCTGATCGATAGTCTGAGGAATCCGGCCGCCGTAGTCGTTGAGGATCTTGTTCGCGGCTCCGATGATGCTTTTGGACTTGTTGTTGAAGAATCCAGTGGAGTGGATGTCCTTCGCGAGCTCCTCCTGGCTGACGGCGGCAAAGTCCTGGATGGTAGGGTACTTGCGGAAGAGGCCGGGCGTCACCTTGTTCACGCGCTCGTCGGTGCATTGCGCGGAGAGAATCGTGGCGACCAGCAGTTGCCAGGCGTCGTTGTGGTGCAGCGCGCAGGTGACGTTGGGGTAACGCTGGTCGAGTGCGTCGAGAATCTTCCGGAGGCGCTCGCGGCGCTCTGCCGCGGTGCGTGGACGGCTGGCCTTGCTCATGGGATTGGCGTGCGGAATTGCTCTAACATGGTAGCATTGCGATTCCGTCTGATCCTCATTCTGGCCGCGCTGCTCGCCTTTGGCGGGGCGATGTGGGCGCCGTTCCAGTTTGACGATTTCTCGCTGTTTGCCGACCCGGATCTAAACTCGCCCGATGGCTGGCGGCAGGCGTTCGCTCCCACACAGACACGCCCATTGACGTGGTTTTCCGAATGGCTGAACCTGCGGGTTTCGATGGAGCCGTGGAGTTTCCATCTGGTGAGCCTGCTGCTGCACCTGCTGTGCGTGTGGCTGGCGTATGGGGTGCTGCTGGAACTGCTGCCGGTGAGATCCGCTCAGATCGCGACGATGGTTTTCGCGATCCATCCCCTGCAAACAGAAGCAGTGGTTTACGTTTTTGCGCGCGGAACGCTGCTGGCGACCCTTTTCGGGCTGCTGGCATTGCATCTGTGGTTGAAAGACCGGCGCTGGTGGGCTGTGGGGGCGTTCGCGCTGGCGCTGCTGGCGAAGGAAGAGATCGCTGCGCTGCCGCTATTGCTGGCGCTGCTGGAGTGGTCTACGAAGCGGCGGCGCGCGGTCGCCGGGCCGCTGGCGGCGATGCTGGCTCTGTCACTGGCTGCGGGTTTACGGGCGATCTACGCAGCGGGCGCCATCGCGGGTTCCGGAGCAGGCGCGCAGGCCGGGATCGGGCCGTTCGAGTATTTCAGCTATCAGGGTGTGGCGATTCTGCGGTACTTCTGGCTGCTGCTGGCGCCGCTGCAATTCACCGTGGACGCCGAAGTGCGCGTGGCGCCGCTGGCGGCGTCGCTGGCGTGGGGCGTGATTGTTGTGGTGGCGCTGTTTTCGTGGCAGACAGTGCGCGCCGCGGGCACCGGTTTCTGGATTCTGGCCGGGCTGCTGTTGCTGCTGCCCAGTTCGTCGATCTTTCCCGCGCAGGATCTGGCAGCCGACCGGCGCATGTATCTGCCGCTACTCTGTTTTGCGGCGCTATTCGGGTTGCTGCTCAAGACCGCGGACGTCAGGCTGCTGTGGTTCGCCGGAGTGGTGCTGATGGCGCTGAGCGCGACGCAGACTCGCGTGTGGCAGAGCCCGCAGATGTTGTGGACGGACGCGGCCCGGCAGGCGCCGGACAAGATCCGGCCGAAGCGGCAGTTAGCCCGCGTAGTGCCGGCGCCGCTGGCCGTGGAGTTGATGACGGAGGCCAAGCGGATGGCTCCGGCGGATCCGGCGGTTGCGGGAGACCTGGGGCTGGCGCTGATCCGAAACGGGAAGCCGGAGCTGGCGCTGGCTGAGTTTGGACGAGCGCTCGCACTGGAGCCCGCTTCGGCAATGGCGATGCACAATCGCGGGCTGGCGCTGCTACTGCTGGGGCAGAAGGAGGCGGCACGGGCCGATTTCGAGCGGGCGCTGGAGCGCGACCCGTGCCTGTTCGACGCGCTCTGGAATCTTCGACGGTTGGGAGTACGGCGCGATAAGCCTGCTGGTTGCCGACTGACGTCGGCTCGGGAGAAACTGCTTCGGGAAGCCGTTACTTCGGCGGCGCCGTGATCTCGAAGGTGGCTTTCACGAACTGCCAATCCGGCAACTCGTAGACCTTCAGCTTGGTGTTCAGGGGCGATTCCATGTCTTTGATGCCTTGCGCGGGCACCGTGCCAACCTTGGCGTCGATCACGGCGACAGGCTCGCCGCCGGTGGTTGGCGTGAGTACGACGGTGAGTTCCAGGCCGGATAGGTCGGCCGCTGAGTGATTGACGATGGTAAAGCGAACCAACGGCTTCTTCTCTTCGCTTTCCACCAAGCGCACGCCGGCAATCTCAAGGTATCTCTGCAGCGGGTGGGCTTTGTCGTCACCCGGCGCCGCGGCCTTGGTGGGGGCGGGTGTTGAGGAGCCTCCGACGTATTTGTAGAGACCGAACAGGCCGCCGCCGATAACGGCAACGGTTAGCAGGCCGACCAGCCAGGTGGGCATGCCCTTCTTGTGATCGGCAATGGTGTAAACCTGCGGTGGCTGCGGCTGTTGCTGCGGCGGGTATGGCTGCTGCTGGTACGGTTGCTGTTGATACGGCTGCTGCGGGGGCGGCGCGTAGGCCGGCTGGTGCGGTGCGTAGCTCGCCGGAGGCGGGGGCGGGGGAGCCGAATACTGTGGCTGCTGCGCGGGCGGTTGCGGAGGTGGCGCGGGCTGCGCTGCCTGCTGCCGCCGCTCGGCGCAGGTCGGGCACTCGGTGTAGGAGGGCGGCACTTCTCGACCGCATTGAGGACAGATCCAGGTGAACATCTTTGTCTTTCTACTTAACCACAGATGCGCGCCAGGGGCGGTGGGTTGCCTGATCGCACGCGATATCGTTCGATGGCCGCCGGAGCTTCCCGGTACCATTGGTCATGGAGTTTCTGCACCGGGCGTCGGCGTCCAAGGGCAGTATCGCGCTGCTGCCGGGGGCGTGGAATCCGCCGACTCTGGCGCACTTGGCGATGCTGCGGGCGGCGCTGGCATGGGCGGAGGAAGGCATTCTGGCGCTGCCGAGGGCGCTGCCGCACAAGGAGTTCGAGGGCGCCGGATTCGCACGGCGGGCGGAGTGGATCAGGACCATCGCGGCGGCGCAGGGGCTATCGGCGGCCATCAGTGACGGCGGCCTGTTTATCGAGATGGCGAGGGAATGCCGGGCGGCGACGGGCGCAGCGGAGATTTACGTGGTCTGCGGCCGGGACGCCGCGGAGCGGATCGTCGGCTGGGACTACGGCACGGGCGGGAGCGTCAGCCCGATCGACGCGCAGCTTGGAGAGTACCAGATGCTGGTGGCTCCGCGTGGCGGCGCTTATGTGCCGCCGGCTCATCTGGCCGGCCGCATTCATCCGTTGGCGCTGGCGGACGATTGGCACGAGGTTTCTTCCACCGAGGTCCGGCAGCGGTTGGCGGGCGGCGCGGCGTGGGCGGAGATGGTGCCGGATGAGATCGCCGCGGAGGTGCGGGCGGCGTACTAATCCTGCGGCCCGTGTTCCAGGAACGCCTTCAGGCGGTGGCTGCGGCTGGGGTGCCGCAATTTGCGCAGGGCTTTGGCCTCGATCTGCCGGATGCGCTCGCGCGTCACGGCGAAGTGCTGGCCTACCTCTTCCGGCGTATGCTCGCTGCCGTCCAGAAGGCCGAAGCGCATTTTGATGATCTTCTCTTCGCGCGGGCTGAGGGTTTTGAGGACCTCGGCCGTCTGCTCGCGCAGGTTGAGGTTGATTACAGCCTCCGAGGGCGAGGTGACGCGCTTATCGACGATGAAATCGCCGAGGTGGGATTCCTCTTCCTCGCCCACGGGCGTCTCCAGAGAAATGGGCTCCTGGGCGATGCGCAGCACTTTGCGCACTTTCGGGACTGTGAGGTCAAGCTTCTTGGCGAGTTCCTCGGTGGTGGGTTCGCGGCCCAACTCCTGTTGCAACAGCCGCTGCGTGCGGACCATCTTGTTGATGGTCTCGATCATGTGCACGGGGATGCGGATGGTGCGGGCCTGATCCGCGATGGCGCGCGTGATGGCCTGGCGGA
>CAYVDY010000160.1:0-12239 GCA_964450255.1 uncultured Candidatus Solibacter sp.
GCCGTTCAAATCTCCGAGCATGATGAGCTCTGAGCCGCTCTCCACGCGGTTGACTGGGATGGCCAGCTTCCAATAGGCAAAGCCCAGTGCCCCGCAAACGGCAATCACCGCGACTGCACGGATCCAGGATTTCATTCCAGTCTCCGACCGCCAGCGGATTCTTCGATGAGCTTCTGGAGGCGTTTGAGGCGGGTGGGTTCGGTTTTTGCGCTGAGTATCCACCAGGAGATGGTCTTGCGGTAGGAGGGCGGCTGGGCAGCGAAGAAGTCCCAAGCCTGGCTATTGGCCTTTAGGATTGTGTCGTAGGGCTCCGGTAGCTCGGTGGGCCGCTGTTCATAGGAGTAAATTCCCGAGCGGATCTCGACTCTGGCTGCGAAGGCGCGGAGTCCGGCGGGATGCATCAGGCTGAGGCGGGTGAGTTCCTCGACCCGCCTGATGTTGACGGCGCTCCAAACGCTGCGAGTCCGGCGGGCGGTGAAACGAATCTTATAGCTGGTGTCGTCGATACCTTTGCGAAGGCCGTCGATCCAGCCGAAACAAAGGGCTTCGTCCACCGATTGCGGCCAAGTGAGGCTGGGTTTGCCGGAGTTGACCTTGTAGAAACCGACCCAAAGTTCGGGAGCCGTGGTGTGGTTAATTTCCAGCCAGTGGCGGAAATCGGCGGCCGTGGGGAAGAAGGTCACGTTCATGCGGCGTGGGTGTATACTCTCAGGGACAGGCTATCACCGAACTGTAGACGATAGTATAAAGCTTGACTAAACCCCTGCCGATACAACAGAATAGGGGAGACTTACAAGACGTACTCCAGGAGCAGAATGAAGCGGATCTTAATCATCACACTGGGGCTGGTTCTTCCTGCCGCACTCCTTGCCGTCACGCCCAAGAAGAAGGCCGTCAGCAGCACGTCCACTCAGGTCCAAAAGAAAACCGTTAGCGCCAAATCCACCCAGGTCGCCAAGAAAAAGGCGCCAGCGAAGGCTGTGGCTGCGTCGAAGAAGTCGAAAACCTACCGGACCAAGCGCAGATTCTACAGTCCGTGGGACACTCCGACGTTTGCGGATTCCACTTGGGGCGACGTCGTGGATGGCGAGGACTTGATGGTGCGCCGGGCGGCCGTGCAGGCGCTGGGGCCGTACAACGGATCTGTTGTCGTGGTGAATCCCACCACGGGCCGCGTGTTGACGATGGTGAATCAGAAGCTGGCGTTGACGGGCGCCTATCAGCCGTGTTCGACGATCAAGCTGGTGGCGGGGCTGGCCGGACTGAGCGAAGGCATCATCGAGCGCGAAACGCGATTACGTCTGTCGCGGCGGCAATCGATGGATCTCACCACGGCACTGGCGAAATCGAACAACCCCTACTTCGCCAACATCGGCGAGAAGCTCGGTTTCGACAAGGTGAACTACTACGGGCGGCTTCTCGGGTTGGGTGAGAAGGCAGGTCTGGACATCGCCGGTGAGAGCGCCGGGATCTTCCCGGAGGAAAAACCGAAGGGCGTTCCGGTGGGAATGATGACCAGCTTCGGGGAGGCCATTGGGCTGACACCTCTGCAACTGGCTGCGATGGTATCGACGATTGCCAACGGCGGCACGCTGTACTATCTGCAGTATCCGCGGAATCAGGATGAGGTTGCGCTGCTGGTGCCGAAGGTCAAGCGCAAGCTGGACATGGACACCCAATTACCGGACATGAAGCCGGGTATGATGGGCGCGGTGGATTTCGGCACGGCCAGGCGTGCGGCCTATGACGCCAACGAGCCGATCTTCGGCAAGACCGGAACGTGCACGGATTCCCGGACGCACCTGGGATGGTTCGGCAGTTACAACGAGATTGGGTCCACGAAGCTAGTGGTCGTGGTTTTGCTGACTGGCGGTAAGGGCGTGAACGGGCCAGTCGCCGCAGGGATTGCCGGGCAAGTCTACAAGAACCTGTCGCAGTCCACGACTGCGCAGATTTCTCTAACGCCCCACGTTTTGGCTCCTTAGGGCTTGGCGCCGCGCATGCGGCCGAGTTGCTTTGCGAGGAACGCCATGTCCGTGAAGGGTTCGCCGCCCACGCTGGCCCAATGAACACGGCCTTGTGCGTCGATCAGCACGGTAGCGTGCAGTTCCATTTCTTCGAAATCGTCGTAGGCCGTGAAACGGCGGGCATTCTCGCGCTGTGGATCGGAGAGAAACCGGATGCCGTCGAGCTTGGCGGTTTTCAGGGCTTCTCGCGTCTCTTCCGCCAGATTCGGGCTGACAGCTAGTACATCTGTATCCAGGCCGGCCCATTCGCTGTTCTTCTCGGCCACCTGCTTCAATTGCGCCATGCAGTGCAGGCACTCACGGCCCAGGTAGAACACCAGCAAGACATTGCGGCCCTTGCTTTCATCCAACGACGCGCGTTTACCGGCCGTGTCGACGGCATCGAGCCGCGGGGCGGGGAACGGCGCCCAGGAGGCGGGTCCGTACTGATTGAGGGTGGTGCGGGCGTAGTTGCGCTGGGGGCCGGGTGAAGAGTCCCTGGGTTCGGCGACAACTCCGGTGGCGCGCGCCCTTGCGAGGAGTGGCAGGCCGGTGTCGGCGTCGGAGGCGGTGAAGAGCAGCCGCGCCATGGCGGCTTTCGCCTGTTCTGTCTGGCCGAGCGCCTGGCGAGCTTCGACGAGTCCGGAGAGCGCGAAGATGTCGTCACGAACGAGGGTGAGCGAGGTTTCGAACGCCTGGGCGGCGAGAGCGGGGCTCTTCGCCTGCAAGTACTCGCGGCCGAGGGCGTTGTAGAGGAGTTCGGGGTATTTCGGCGGATCGTTATCCTGTTTCTGGTGCTGGAACTGCTTTTCCGCGGCCTCGCTGAGGAGCCGGAGGCCTTCCAGCGTCTTGCCCTGGCGCAGGGCGAGGCGGGCTTGCAGCTCCAGAGACTGGATGGTGTAGGCCTCCGTGAACTGTTTGTTCTTCTCGAGGTCCCCCTTGAGCCCGGCGTGTTCCTCGATGGCGAGCTCTGCTTCATCAGTCTGGCCGAGGCCGAGGCGAGCGCGGGCGCGGGCGTAGCTGCTGTTCATGCGGTCCATGAAGATCTCACGCCAACGGATAGTGTCGCGGTCGAGCAGGGTTTCCCAGCGCTCGAACTTCACCAGAGCCCGCAGCATGGAGGTGATGCCCTGGGAGTGGCTGGAGTAAGGGCTGTCCGCGTTCTGCTTGGGATCGAGCGGGGCATCCATCAACTGCTGCGCGCCAAAGACGGCGGCCTTCTCCATGCCGAGCTGTTCCTGGATGTAGGCGAGGTAGGCGCGGTTGTGGCCGTAGTTCCAGTGATTGAAGGGGAATGTCATGCGTTCCTGCATGTTCTTCCGCTCGACGCGGGTGGCGGCGTCCATGCTGATGGCGGCTTCGTGCCACATGCCGACGGTGGAGTAGACGTGGCCTGGCATGTGCTGGGCGTGGCCGGAATCGGGTGCGATTCCTCCGTACTGTTTGCAACTGACAAGCGCCTGTTCCGCCTCGTGATAGTTCCAGTTGTGAATGCGGTAGTGGTGTGCGCCGGGGTGGTCCGCCTGTTTTGTGAGGATTTCGCGGATGATCTGCTCGGTGCCGTAGCGGTTATCGCCCATGCCGGCAAGGGCGATGAGTGAACGGGCTTCGAGATCGTCGGGATAGCGGACGGAGATGGTTTCGAGGATGCTGAGGTACTCGCGCTGCTGAGTTTCGTAGTTAGAGTTGCGATCGCGGAGGGTGTCGGTCTTGATCTGCGCTTCCAGGGCCTCAATGTAGAGGCGTTCGCGAGGCGTGACGGTGTGTTTGCGCTTGGCGGCTTCGCGGATGAACTCCTTGGAGCGGTCGCCTCCGGCGGCGCGGGCGAGGCCCCAATAGACCATGGCGTTTTCGGGTTCGAGTTTGCGGGCCCAGCGGAAGGCGCGTTCAGCCTCGAAGTCCCAGAAATGGTGGAGGAGCGTGTTGCCCTGGTCGAACCAGACCTGCACTTCGGGGTTCTTGTGAGTGATGGGGAAGTGAGCCATGCCGATGCCGGTCATGCGGTAGGGCTTTGTGCGCGGGCCGGAGTCGTAGGCCTTGCCGAAGTGGGAGTGGCCCTGCTTGATCTTTTCGGAGGTGGACTGAGACGCGTCAGGCAGAGCGCCGGCGGCGTCTCGCGCGGCGACTCTTGTGCCCTGCGCCGGGGCAAGTGCCGCGGTGAGTGTGAAGAGTGCCGAAAGAGTCAGCGAACGCATCCCAGTGCTTTTGCGCATTCAAGGAGGATAGCAGGGCGTCGGCGGGGAGTGCAGGTTGGACAGCCGGGTCACCTCGCAGGCCGGCACGCGGGGCGCCGGGATGGTCTTCAGCGATGGCTTGCAGGGCGCGTGATGGCGTTGCGGTGCGTTTTGGCTCAGCCGGGCGCCTTCCCTGTGCTAGCTTCGGTTATGGTCAACGCAGCCGACCCCAATCCGCCCGAAATCACGGAGCTTATGAGGCGGTTCCCGAAGTCGCGTCCGCCCCTGCCGGAAGCTCACCGCCAACGCTACGTTTCCGACTACAGGCAGAACAGACAGGGCCAAGCCGGTGTCTCGCGACTCGTTGCCGGGCTGGAGGCGTGGATGCACCGGGCCATGGCCGGGGTAGCTGGAGCAGAGGTGCTGGAGCTTGGCGCCGGGACCCTGAATCACCTGCCGTACGAGACCGGGACGAAGATCTATGACGTCGTCGAGCCGTTTCATGAACTCTGGGAGGACTCGCCAGAGCGGGTTCATGTTAGCCGCTTCTTTGACGACATTCGAGATGTCCCGGTGGATCAGAAATACGACAAGATCATCAGCGTCGCGGTTCTGGAGCATCTTACCGACTTACCCGGGGTCATCGTCAATTGCGCGCGCCACCTCGGCGAGGGCGGCACGTTAGCAGCGGGGTTTCCAAGCGAAGGCGGGCTGGCCTGGTATTGCGCGTGGCGGTTTGGCACTGGTACCGTTTACCGTCTACGGACCGGACTCAGCTATGCGCCTCTGATGCGGCACGAGGACGTCAACGACGCCCGCGAGATTGAGTTGGTAGTGCGGCGGTTCTTCCGGACGGTGGAACGCCGCCGTTTTCCGCTGCCGTTCTTCCAGGGTAGTCTATACACCGTCCTGGAAGCGCGAAATCCCGACCTGCGGATGTGCGAGGAATGGACGCGCGCCCGATCGTGTTCTCCCGCCTGATTCAGAGTTTTCGAACGGTCTGGAGTTCGGATGATTCCGTGTTGGAAACCGTCTCCATAATGATGTAACGGGGGCGGTGTTTCACTTCTTCATAGATCGCCGCCAGGTACTCAGCGATCACCGCGAGCACACCAAGCTGAAGGCCTCCGGTGAGGAGTATGAGAATGATCACCGTGGTGAAGCCAGTGAAGGCGCGCCCGGTGAGTTTCAGGAACAACGCCTCCGCTCCCAGAATTGCGGAGAACAGCAAGAAGAGGCCCGAAATGAGGTGGGCGATCCTCAGAGGCATCGATGAATAGGATATCAGGGAGTACAACGCCATCCGCATCAGCTTGATTGACGACCACGTTGAGCCGTGGCGCAGGCTTGGCGCGACATCGAAGGGAATAGTGACCTCACTGAACCCCAGCCAGTCCACCATTCCTCGAAAGAAGAGACGGTACTCCCCCAGGTTCTTCCATGCCGTAATCACGGGGCGGGCGAGCAGTTTGCAGTCCGTGCTGTTACGAAGATCCAGGGATGTGATCCTGGTGGCCAGATTGTTGAAAAGCCGCGAGGCCAACCTCCTAGCCCAGGGCTCGTCCTTACGCGCCCGTTTCACTGCCGCGACGATCATGTGCCCGTGCGTCTTCCACTGTTCGTAGAACAGCGGAATCAGTGCTGGCGGATGCTGCAGGTCCGCATCGATGATGATGGCCGCGTCGCCGATGCATTCATTCAGGCCGGCTGCGACGGCGGCGTCCTTCCCATAGTTCCGGCTGAAGCGGATGCCGCGCACGTCTCTGAATCGATTGGAGAGGCTCTGAATGCACGTCCAGGTGGTGTCATCGGAGCCGTCATCGACGATGATGATCTCGATGCTGCTGGTAGCCGTCAGTGCGCAGGCACGGATTTGTCCGATAGCCATGGACAGATCCGGCCCTTCCCGGAAGGCCGGAACGATAATGGATAGTTCCACATGCTGATTCATCGAGTTACCTCAACACCGCGGTTTCTGGCGTCCGGATCCCAAGGTCATCCCGACGACGATAGAGGTACAGTTCGTTTCCCTCTCCAGCCTCCAGGCCGCCGGCGCTCATGATCGTCTCCACCTGATCGAGCCATTGACGGCGTGCCGCCAGTTCAAGGAAGCTCATCTCACGGGGATGATAGTGAGAGTAGGGCATCCAGATCCTTTTGCTCGAGCACATCAAGGCGTCGAGCTGGCTGGCGTAAGGTGGTTCGCCCCCGAGCATTGGGCTCCATGCCCGCTCATCCTGCATCCACTCCAGGGAACCCTTCGCGACAATCCATGGCCGCGCCGTGAAGCGCTTGGAATAGTATTCGAAGAGCGGATACGAACCCGGAGGTACGAAGATGACATCTCCCGGTTTCCAGGCGGATTCGATCGCCCGCATCCCGACCCGGAAATCTCCGGCAACTTCGTCGACCTTCCTGCCTGCGGGGCCGGTTGTCTGCCCCGGTTGTGCATAGCCGGCCAATCCAGCCAAGAAACCTACAGGCAGCACAGCAAGCATCGTCAGAGCCACGACACGCCAGAACTTGGACGTGCTGGAGATCGCTCCCAGTATGCCGATGGCCGTGAGGGCATATAGCGGAAGTGTAACGATCAAACACTGCCGAACGGGGCCGTATGGATAATAGTTCGCCACCGAGAGAAGTCCAAAAGCCGGCATGGCGCACAAGGCTGCGAGGAGGTAAGGGTCACGGAGATTCCGCCTCGCCAGTATCCATGCGCCAATCGCGCAGAAAACTGAGAGCACCCCTCCTGACCATGGAATTGACTCCAGATTCAGCCCTGAGGCAATCAGCCGGCCGCTGTTGACGATGAAGAGGATTATGGCATCCAACCCAGAGGGTGACGATGAAAACAGAGTAGAGGCATAGGAAGTACCTCGCCCCGAGTACATCTGATACTTGAGGGCAGTCTCATACACAACGATCAGGCCGAGCACGGCGGCGAGCGCAATCAGTGCGAGATGGCCAAGCCTCACTCGCCAGGGCGCCGAAATTTCTGGGCGCCGGCAGGCCAGGGCAACTCCCACGGTGGCGAAGAAGGGGGCCAGCGCATACTGAACCTGCATCCCGAGGAAGAAGGAGAATCCGGCCAGGCTGGCGCTCCTCCAATTGGGCTGGCGGACGAACGCCAGAGCGGCCAGCAGGCCCAAAGCCCCGAACAGCTCTCCCAGCGCGTAAACCCGGAACTGCCGGCTGAGAAGGACCTGCTGCGATGACAGCGCGAAGAGCAGGGCCGCCAGCGCGCCGCAAAGGCGCATTTGAGTCAGTTGTTTACCGATCTGGTAGACCAAGTAGATAGTGGCGATCCCAGCCAGGACCGAGATGGCTCGCACCAGTTCTTCCGAATCGCCGAGTTTCAGAGCGAAATGCAGGAGCAGCAGCATCGCCGGGGGCGAACTATTGAATGCTCCGTTCTTCTGTAACACCGAGTCGAACGGCATTCTCGCGATATGGACGTTCGCCGCTTCGTCGAAGCTGAGCGGGGTCCGGGCGAGATGCCAGGACCGCAGGCCGATTCCAGCGATCAGGGCCACAGTGAGCAGCAGAGCAGGCGAGTGCCACCAGTTCAGAAGACTCCGTTTCTCACGTATGGAACTCACGGAACGTCCTCGTGGAGGGTGGTTGCGGTATTCAATCGCCGCCAGATCACTTTCCCGACGAGGTTGGCGGCCAGGAAGTCAACCGCCATTGTGCACGGCCCGTTGACCGCAATGAGAACTGGGGTCATGATGCCGCCCATGGGCAACCGCGGCGCTTCGAAACGAATGCCGGCACCGATTTCGGTAGGATTGGTCTTCTCCATGTGGATCGCCGTGGCGTTCTCGACCTCGGCGGCATCAATGATGCCGGCTCGCACGAACGTGTCTCTGGCCAAAAAGGGAAGGCGCGGTAGGATTCCAGCACTGTTCCCGTTGCGCAGACCACCAACTGTTTATCGGGCTTCCGGAAGCCGGACTTTAGGAAGGCCGTGGCCATAGCGAGGTTGGCGGCTGTACTCTACCTGGGCGGCGGCATGGACTCCATTCAACTCCCGGTCAGCTCATAGATGTTGTACCTGGGGGCGATTTGCTTCACAAGCCGGAGTCTGCCTGAAGTCTTCAGAGCGTCCAGTATCGAATGGAAGTCGGGCTCCACTCCGCTATCGTTTGCGATCTCCACCAGATAGCGAGGGTGGAATTTAAGAACCAGCACCTCGAATTCAGCGATCTTCTCGCGCAAGGGGCGACGAAGCCCATAGAAGATATCCAATCCGGAAGCCGCGATGGGGCGGATTGATGCTCTTCCGGTGTGGAGAGACAGCGCCGGATCGTAGTTCGACAGAATGACAGCGTCGCTGGGTGTGTTTTGCCTGATCCAGGCATAGACCTCCGATACCCGATTCCAGGAAACCGTTTCGGCCTCGCCGCCTTGCATCGCCAGCGAGATGGGAGAGCGAAAATCACAGAGACCTTGTCGCCAACTGTTTTGAACGAAGAGGACCGCACCGGCGAGCGGTAGCATGACGAGCATCAGCAGAGCCGGCCAAGCAGGTTGCCGCGGCAGACCGAGGTAGCTCAAGAAGAGGAGAATCGGCAGAACCGGAAGCAGGAATCGCGTTGGCACCCAGGTGTAAACGAGAAGCATGCCCATAGTCAGCGCGCCGAAAAGAACGGCGGGATGAAGAGCCGGGGGGGCACGCCGTACGCCTCTCGTTACGAGGACCCAGAAGATCGCGGAAGAGACCAGCGCCACCGCCAAACCCAACCCGGATGCGGCCGGGAGTTGGAGTATCGCTCTTGCCGGATAGAGCAGGATCGACAGAGCGTTGCGTAGTACCACGGTGAGAGTGTCTTCGAGGGAAAGTGCACCGCTCAGGACATTGAGGTCCCGGTAATTCTGGGCAGTGTAGTAACGTTCGATCATCGTGGTCGCGCTGGAGGGTTGGGCCTGCCAAGCCATCCATGCCAAGGCGAAGCCCCCGGTGAGCGCGGCGAATATCGCCGCCTGCCTGAAGCGCTTGGCAATCAAGAGGGCCACGACGCCGGCGGCCAAGAGTGCGATGCCTGCCGTCCGAGTCTGATATGCGGCCGCGGCCAGGAGCGCCGCGATGATCGTCTTCCGCATTCCATCGGGCTGTTCGCAGGCGCCGGCAAGGAATGCCAGACTTGCCATCACCAGCGCGCCGTACAGGGCCTCGCTCATGATGGACGTTGAAGTCACCAGGCTGTATTGGTTGGTCAACGTGAATAGCACGAGCCAGAGCGAAACGCCCAATTCGACGTGCCCCCTCGTCCGGAAGAACCAGACGCAGGCCGCCGACCAGGCCAACAGGGCCAAGGCCGGGACCGCCTTCAGTAGCCACTCATTCTGGGGGAAATTCGGTTCGACTCGCCATGCCAACGACAGGAGCAGCGGCAGGACCGGCGGGTATTTGGTTTGGGGCGGGTCGCCGGGGTAGCCCGCGATTCGATAGCCGTTGCCCATGGCCAGTGATTTGGCGGTGGCCACGTAAATGCCATCGTCGTGGAACATCCCGATTTTTGAGACGGCGAGGGACAGGCCGTAGATGACACCCAGGAGGAGCAGCAGGGTGGCTGGCACGGCGACGCGCCATGCGGAGGTCCGCATGGCCGTTGGGACTGAGGCGGAGAGCTTCAACTACGCAGTATTCGGCTGAATCCTCGCGATGGTTTAGCGGCTGACGCTGAGATCAGCGAAGTGTGCGACCGTGCCGGGGCCGACCCAGAATGCGATTCCGCCGGCTTCCTCGCCGAGGATGAGATCGTTGACGATCAGGTTGGGCTGGGTGGCGCCGTTGACGAAGAGCCGGGCGGCGCGGCCCTTGACCTCGATCCGCACCTTTGTCCATTCGCCGGGGACGAGGTCGGCGTAGGACTCGTACTTTTCAGGGAACTCCTTGCGGAGCCGCTGCCAGTGGTGATCCGGGTGGGAGATGTACTGGAGAGAATGGTTGCGCCGGACCTGGTCATTGGCGCGTCCGTTCGTGGGCCGCAGATAAAACGCTTCGTACTTCTCGCCGCCCGGGCGCACGCGGAATGCAAGGCCGACGAAGCCGCGGGCGGCCGAGCCGGCGCCGGGGCCGGGTTCTCCGGCGACCCAGAGAACAATGGCTCCGTCCTGAATCTGCTCGTGCTTCAGGATGCAGAGGCCGCCGTCAGCAGGGCCGCCAGGGATTTCGGTGAGTTTCGTGGCTTTGCGGCCCTTGAAGTCGACGGCCTCCGCCTTCAGGCCCTTCAAATCCATCGATTCGGCGGCGCCCACCTGGCCGAACACGGCACCTGCGAACAACACAAAACCCGCGAGCAGTTTCATCGGACTACCTCGGTTCGTAGAAGCTCAGGGAGTTATCGCCCTGACTGAGTATGCGTACTCGCTTCAATTTGCCATAGTTTTCCAGAAGGTGGTGAGTAAACTTTGACGCATGCTGCACAATGACGAGCGGCGCCTCGGTCTCTCCCAAGGCCCTGAGGCAGAGCTCGTATTCGATTTCGCGCGGGTAAGGCGGATCGAGAAAGACGATTCCCGCGCTGAGCTTCGAGATGAAGGTCGCGGCGTTGCCGGGATGGACTTCACAACGCGGGGCGATGCCGAGCGCGGCGATATTTTCGCCGAGGGCGCGCAGGGCAGGGCGGCTCTTTTCGAGGAAGATGGCTTTGCTGGCGCCGCGGCTCAGCGCTTCAATGCCGACACTGCCGCAGCCGGCGTAGGCGTCGAGAAAGACACAGCCTTCAATGGACGGCGCCAGCACGTTGAACAGCGCCTCGCGCAGACGGTCCGGCGTGGGCCGAACATCACTGCCGGCGGGGGCCTTCAGCCGCCGGCTACGAAACTCACCAGCTATGACTCGCATGGAACTAACAGGGTTCTCCTCAATTGACTATCCGATCAGTGCCAGGCCGTAGCGGCGCTGCCAGTGCTCGCGGATGTAGCGGATGGCGCGGTCCAACTCGACGGCCGTGGGCGGGTGCTCCACGAACGACTGAGCTTCGTTCCGCGCTTCTTCCAGTATCTCTTTATCGCGCAGCAGGTTGCCGATGCGGAAGGCTGGCAGGCCTGACTGCTTGGTGCCGAGAAACTCACCGGGACCGCGCAGCCGCAGGTCCATTTCCGCAATGTAGAAGCCGTCGGTGGAGTCGACCAGGGTGCGGATGCGCTCCTTGCCGGCCTCGCTGAGTTTGTCGGTGACCAGCACGCAATAGCTTTGGGCGGCGCCCCGGCCGACCCGGCCGCGAAGCTGATGGATTTGGGCCAGCCCGAAGCGCTCGGCGTTTTCGATCACCATGACGGAGGCGTTCGGCACGTCGACGCCAACCTCGATGACGGTGGTGGAGACCAGCACGTGGATTTCGCCTCGCTGGAAAGCGCTCATTACGCGCTCTTTCTCCTCCTGCGGCAGCTTTCCGTGGAGAAGTCCGACTGAGAGCGTGGGGAATACGTCGCGGGCGAGTTCGGCGTGGGCGGCGGTGGCAGCCTTGACAGCGAGGGTCTCGCTCTCTTCGATGGCGGGATAGACGATGTAGGCCTGGTGGCCGGCGCGGACTTCGCGCAGGATGGCGCTGTAGACCTGCTCAATCTCCATCGCTGTCTTGTGCAGCGTTTGGATGGGCCTGCGGCCTGGGGGGAGTTCGTCGATGACGCTGACGTCGAGATCTCCGTAGATCGTGAGAGCCAGGGTGCGCGGGATGGGGGTGGCGGTCATTACGAGTACGTCGGGGGTAATGCCCTTCTGCTGGAGCTTCTTGCGTTGCATGACGCCGAAGCGATGCTGCTCGTCGATGATGGCGAGTCCGAGGTTGTGGAAGGCGACATTTTCTTCGAGAAGTGCATGGGTGCCGACGGCGATTTGAGCAAGTCCGTTCTGAAATGCTCCCTTCGCGTATTCCTTCTCCTTCTTCTTCATGGAGCCGACCAGGGGCAGCACCTGATAGCCGATGGGTTCGAAAACCTTTTTCAGGTTGAGATAATGCTGGGTGGCGAGGATCTCGGTGGGCGCCAGCAAGGCCGCCTGGTAGCCGTTTTCGACAGCGATAATGGCAGCCTGGGCGGCCACGATGGTCTT
>CAYVDY010000161.1:0-12214 GCA_964450255.1 uncultured Candidatus Solibacter sp.
CCTCGCCGTCGAAGTTGGCGATCGCACGCAACTCTTTCGAATCGAGCAGGTGTTTTGAAACCCGAATCTGGCTCTTGTCCGTGTCCACCTCGACCTGCGAGTTACTCACCTTTCGCGTGTTGCCCAATCGGCCGAGCCGGACCTTCACACACACGGTCTTCTGGGCCAAATCCTGACCCACACTCTGAACATCGATCAGCACCATTGGCATCGCAGCCATCCTTCGCCTCCTTTCATCCCTATCGGTTACTCCATCGCCGATTCGTCAGGCCGGAATCGGATCTTGAAAGACACGCATCGAGCCGCACAGTTCGACGCCGGTCTGTGTTGTGTCAGCGCACTGCACCGGACCAAACTCGATCCCCTGCGCGGTCCGCAAGTAATGCTGTAACACCATCACCGCAATCAGCCGCGTCTCGACGATCACGGAGATCGCCTCGCGGCGGCGGCCCAATCCCGCTGCTTCCAAGGCGCCGATGCCACGCGGCAGCAATTCCGCCAGAAGCCCCCGCTCCACCGCTCCGAGCCGGTCCCTGTCCGGGACGAAGGCCCACGCATCGAAGCCGGTTACCACGGCGCACGCGCCGGTTTCGTTGGCCCGCCTCCGCAGAAACGCCAACAAACTCCGCTTGCCCTCCGGGCTGTTCAGCAGTCGCTTGTCAAACAGCACCTCCGCAAGGCAGCACTCGGATGCCATGTACACCACGGGGCTGCCGACTCCTGTCCGGCCAAGTTCGTCACGCAGGATGTCCACGACTTCGATGGCATAGTCCCGGAGCGCTTGGATCTCGTTGTATTCGGGCACACACACCTCCCCTGTTACTATTCAGCCGTCCTTTGTTTCTTGGCTGTGATGGATCGCGGCGCGCTGACGCCAATTGGCTGCTTGGTCGGCTCAGATGGGAACCCCGAGCACTGGGAAGCCGGTGACAACCGCCTTCCCTTGGTGCCCGATGGTGACCTCGACGAGTTGCGGCCCAAAGTCGCACACCTCGTAACGGCCGCTGAATAGCACGAGTCGTTGATTTCGGCTCGTCCGCAGCGGTTCGGTCGCAGGCTGAGTTTGGTCGTAGCGCCCGATGATCGCGAAGTCCAGCAATCCGCGGACCTCACGCCACAGCGCTGCTTTCCGGTCCGCGGTAGTCGTCGGCCGTGTCAGATACTCTCCGGAGGCCAACTCGCACTCCGTGTAGCCGGTGAACATGCCAAGGCTCACGACAGGCGCCGCGTTGCGAATCTCCTGCATCAGCGCCAGCAGCGCCTCAGCCTGTTGCATCGGTTCGCCGCCCGAAAACGTTACGCCCTCAAGCGGTCGCGCTCGGCGTGCTTGCTCAAACAGCTCCACCATGTCGGCAGCGGCAACCTCGCGGCCACGAAACCTGTGTGTTTCCGAATTCCAGCAGCCGCTGCAATTCAAAGTGCAGCCTTGAAAATAGACCACCGCGCGCAGTCCCGGCCCGTTCGCCCGGCTTGTCGGTACGAAAGCATGTAGAAGCACAACGCCCCCTCTTCATGTTCTGAAGGCCAGACACGCTCACCTGACGGTCTTCAACTGCTGACCCTGTGCGTTGTCCGCCCCCGTGAAAAACGCCGGCTTCTTTCGCTCGACCTTGACGCGGTCATTCCCCTGAAGGCCTCTCAGCACTTTGTCGCACCCTTGGCCGGCAAATCCCTCGAGATCGATCGAGCTGTTGCCCTTCTCGTCAATGAGCACCGTTATGGTCTTCTGTTGCATGCCCGTCTCCTATCGCGCCACAAATTGCAGGCGGATCTGTGGCCCGTTCGGGGTTTGAATGACTTCCTTGCCCCGAAAGATGTAGCCCTTCGATTGAGCCACCGCCATCGTCTGCCGTTCCTTGTAGCTTTGTTGGACACTCCCGAGCCACTTGTCGTCGTAGCCGATGTGGCGGTCGTAGTCACTCAAGATGGCCCGAAACCGACCGTCGGCTACCCGTGCGAATCCGATGTCATTGGAGGCGCTGTCCAACTGCGTCCGTCGGATGATGACGTGGGCTCGCTCCGGTCGCTCGTCGCCGTGATACCCAAACAGTGGGGCGCCCTCGGTAGACACTTCGACGCTGTAGCCGATTGCCGTCAGCCCCTCGACGAGGAACCGCTGTTCCCGCATGATTGTCTCGAACTCCGCGTATGCTGACATTTCCCTTGTTCCTTCCTGAAGCCCGTACCCCGCCGAAGAACCTGATACCTGCGTCTGCACGGGACAGGGCTCAACCCCGCAGGCATTCTGGCGACGCGGGTCTCATGCAATGACATTCGTCCCCGGCAACCCGGATACCTCCATAAACGACGCCCAGGCGATGGCCGGTCAGTTCTCCAAGTCCACAAACCGGCCGATTGAGTTAACGGCCCGAAACGCGTTTCTCGAGACTGATCAGTAATGAGCGTCTCGACGAGGTGCTTGACCATCTAGATCGTGGCTTCGAAGGTCGTCGAAACCCTCAACGGCATCCGGAGTCTAAACCTCATTTTCGCCACCGTATTCCACTACAGTGCGATATGGCCGTCACTTCTGTCCAGTACACCGTACAGAAATGCAGTATCGTATGACCTACAGGTGTTCAGCGGCGTAAGCAACACGTCCAACTTGACGCCTAAACGGACCACGTACGGCGTCCACTGACGAGCGCTGCGGCAATGTCCGCCCCTCTTCTGATGTCGCTCACACCGGCCCGCAGGTAAAGGAACACTGACAGAGGCAAATGCGCATAAAATTCATCGAGATCGCGAATTTTCGGAAGTTACTCTCGGTCCGCGTGGATCTGTCCGAGTCCACGACCTTGTTCGTCGGAGCGAACAATAGCGGTAAGACATCGGCGATGCTCGCGCTTCGCAAGTTCTTGTCTTCGCGCGGGCGGTCCTTTGAAACCCATGACATTACCCTCTGTCATTGGTCTGCGCTCAACGCAATTGGTCAGAGTTGGATCGAGGCCCGCGCAAAAGAGGAACTCGTTCAGTTGAATATCGGCGGTTGGGCTAGTTTCGTGCCCACCTTGGACCTCTGGCTCCACGTGGAAACAGACGAGCTTCACTATGTTCGCGATCTCATCCCGACCCTTGACTGGGAGGGCGGCGAGTTAGGTGTTCGCCTGCGCTTCGAACCCAAGGACCTCGAGTCGCTATACAAAGACTTCCTCGGCGCCGTAGACGATGCGTTGGCCATGAAGGCAGCTGCGCAGGAAGCAAGTGAACGGGCGGCGGAAGGTGAGAAGCTGGCTGCACCATCTCCAAAACTGACGGTGTGGCCCTCCAACCTTGTTGACTTTCTCAGCCGCAAACTGCCGCAACACTTCGAGATACGGGCCTATTCACTCGACCCCGCCAGCGTAGTTCCCCCAGAAAAATCGCAGGCGAGACCGCAGGCTCTACCGGCCAACGCAGCTCCTATCGAAGGAGACCCATTGACCGGTCTGATCCGCGTCAACGAAATCCCGGCGCAGCGTGGCTTTGGTGAACCTCAGCCTTCGGACGGGAATGATGGCATGCCGGGTGGATCCGGCGGAGGCAGACTCTCTATCCAGCTTCGTGCCTACTATGCGAAACACCTCGATCCAACCGAGAGGCCCGACACACACGACCTCAGTGCCCTCCAGGCGATCGAAGCAGCGCAGGACGCTTTTGACGCGCGGCTGACGGAGAGCTTCAAGGCCGCCTTCTCTGAGGTCGAGGGGATGGGATATCCGGGTGTAACAGACCCGCGGCCGCGGGTATCGACCCGACTGAAGGCCATCGACGGCCTGAACCACTCTGCGGCCGTTTCCTTTGAGGTGGACGTCATTGAAGAGGACGGTGTCACCACTCCATTGTTGCGCTTGCCCGAAGATAGTAACGGTCTCGGATATCAGAATCTGATTTCAATGATCTTCCAACTCATGAGCTTTCGTGACGGATGGATGAGAGTTGGAAAAGCTTCGAAGGCGCCTGGAGCGACGCGCACAGAACCGCTACACCTTGTTCTGGTCGAAGAACCTGAGGTGCACCTACATGCACAGGTGCAACAGGTTTTCATCAAGAAGGCCTATGACGTGCTTCGGGCTCATGCAGACCTCGGGGAAAGCAATAAGCTGAGGACACAACTCGTCGTCAGTACCCATTCCAGCCACGTTGCGCATGAGACGTCCTTCGCCTGCTTGCGCTATTTTCGTCGGCTCCCAGCGGGGATGGCAGCTCGCGTCCCCGTTTCGTCGGTAGTCAATCTGTCAGAGGTGTTTGGTCCGGAGAAGGACACTGGCCGCTTTGCGACGCGTTACCTACGCGCCCAGCACGCCGATCTGTTCTTTGCGGATGCCGCGATCTTGGTCGAGGGGCCGGCTGAGCGGATGCTACTCCCTAACTTCATTCGCGCGCATCACTCTTTCCTTAACCAGTGTTACATCACGATGCTCGAGATCGGCGGCAGCCACGCACATAAGCTGCGTCCCCTGATTGAGAAACTTGGACTGCTCACGCTGATCGTCACAGACCTCGACACCCTCGACAAAACCGGCGGGTCGTCCGTGCAACCCTCACCCGGATCCGCGCAGGTGACAAATAATGCAACCCTCAAAGACTGGGTGCCCAGTCTCGCAGACGTCGACGCCCTTTACGCCGCAGACGGTACGAAAAAGGTCGTCAAACATGATCAGCTCTTCGAGATACGTGTTGCCTATCAAACGCCCCTTGAGGTGAAGTTGCCGAGTTCGGAGGTTAAGGAAACTGCGTATCCGTACACCTTCGAAGACGCACTCGCCTTTGAAAACCTGACGTTCTTCTCGACGCTCGAAGGAGCGGGGCTAGTGCGGAAATTCCGAGAGGCGATTTCTACAGGGAAGTCCGCAGCCGAAATTGGACTGAGTATGTATCAGGCCCTGACGAAGGGAAAAAAGGCGGAGTTCGCGCTCGACGTCATCGATGCGAAGGAATTCAAGACTCTGGTCGTTCCTCGCTACATCAGCCAAGGCCTGGAGTGGCTGGAAAAGCAACTCAAAACGAAACAGGTCGAGATCCTGCCTGCGCCAAAGGAGAAATAGGCATGAGCGAGACTGTCGCCGATGATCATTTCGACGATGCCGCCGATGAGACGATCCACTCCTGCATTAACCTGGCCGCGCCGAGGAGCTTCTTTCTATACGCAGGTGCTGGGTCCGGAAAGACACGTTCGCTCGTCGAAGCCATCCGTTTCGTTTGTCGCGAACAGAGTCGGCGCCTGTCCCTGGGCGGCCAGCAGGTCGCTGTGATCACCTACACCAATGCTGCGTGCGATGAAATCAAACAAAGGCTCGAATTCGACCCGCTAGTGGATGTGCGAACGATTCACTCATTTGCGTGGTCCCTAATCGAGGGATACGACAACGACATTCGAGCCTGGGTTGCCATCAATCTCATGAGCGAGATCGCCGACCTCGAAGCTCAGCAGGCTCGTGGACGTGCTAGCCAGGCCAGCCTCGATCGCGCCCGGTCGATCGAGCTGAAGCGGAAGCGGCACGCCAGTCTCAGCGAGATCCGACGCTTTGTCTACAGTCCGACCGGCGAGAACCGGACTCGAGATGCGCTCATCCACAGCGAAGTCATCGCCATGACCGCGGACTTCCTCACAGCCAAGTCCGGGCTTCAACGCCTGTTAATTTCTAGATTTCCGGTGCTCCTGATCGACGAGAGCCAGGATACGAACCGCCGACTGATGGACGCTTTTCTGCATGTCCAAAGCCGACATGAAGCCGCATTCTGCCTCGGGCTCTTCGGGGACACCATGCAACGCATTTATGCTGACGGCAAAGTCGGCTTAGCCAAAGCGATTCCATCGAGTTGGGCCAAGCCTGAAAAGCTCATGAACCATCGATGTCCTACCAGAATTATCACGCTTATCAACAAAGTCCGTTCCGCCGATGATGGCCAGGAACAACGCGGCCGTGCGGATAGGCCAGCAGGCCATGTCCGACTATTTGTTTTGCCCGAAGCGACCGCCGACAAGTTCGCGGCCGAAGCTCAGATCGCTGACCGTATGGCTGCCATTAGCGGGGATGAAGAATGGAGGGCAGGCGACGATAAGGTGAAGACGCTAACCCTTGAGCATCACATGGCGGCGCGCAGGTTTGGCTTCGAGGAATTGTTCGAAGCTCTGTACCCCGTAGATCACTTGCGGACGAGTCTCCTCGATGGATCATTGCCCGGACTGGCGTTCTTCACCCGTAACGTGCTTCCTCTCGCAACGGCGATGTCTGCTGGGGACAGGTTTCGAACAGCCGCAGCCGTCCGCAAGTGGTCGCCGTTACTGGACCATGAACGATTGGAGGCGGCCGGCGGAAAACAGCTCGAGTTGATTCGATCCGCAAAGAACGCTGCTGAGGCGCTGCATGCCCTCTGTCGACGAGAGAAGGGGCCGACGCTGCTCGAAATCCTCAAGAACGTGGCAGCTTCGGGCCTGTTCATCATCCCGGACTCGCTCGCCCCATTCGTGAGGCCGGACGATGCAGAAATCGCTGATGTTCCGGGCGACGATGATGCCGAAGACGCGAAGAGCGAGATCGTCGCTTGGAGACGTGCGCTCGACACACCCTTCGCCCAGATAGAAAAGTATGATCAGTATATCCGGGGCTTGTCGAAGTTCGACACCCACCAAGGGGTGAAGGGTCTCGAATTTCCTAGAGTCATGCTCGTAATCAGCGACGAAGAGGCGCGAGGATTCCTATTCAGCTACGAGAAGCTGTTTGGCGCGAAGGACAAGAGCAAGACCGATCACGAGAATGAAGCTGCAGGTCGCGAAACGACGCTCGAGCGGACCCGTCGATTATTCTACGTGACCTGCAGCCGTGCCCAGGAAAGCTTGGCCATCGTCTACTATTCGAGCCGCCCCGAAGTGGTTAAGCAAGGCGTTTTGCAGCTGGGTTGGTTTGAGGAGGCCGAGGTTGAGCTTGTGGGGTGCCGATGACGGAAACACGAGCTAAGGTGTTAAGACGACTCAACCGGCAAGGCGACGGGTGCCGCCTTACGTCACTGGAAATCGCTGCTCTCGGGAAACGGCTGAGCATCCCGAACGTGGCGGCTCAGGGATGGGCGATCGCTGGGCAACTCGGATAACGACCTACGAACTCGGGCGTCTAGCTCCCGTTCCCTCTACGTGGACGCCTAATCATTTCCATCGCAGCCACCCACCTTGGGGACGACACAGAAACTTGGTGGAGACCCCTATTGTGGCGCCCATGGGCTCAACCCTCCATGCCCCGAAACGCACGGCCCGCGCGCGGCGCCGGCGCAGACTCCTGGAATTGGTAGACACCCGGGTAAGATGCACTGATAAACCTGCCCGAGGCCTGCTGCCGAAGCATCTTGATCTGCTCCGCGGCCGACCGGGACACCGGGACGATGTACTCGGCCGACTCCTGCAGTGAGAGCTTCAGACGGTATGCCTTCCGGCAACACTCCTTGATTTCGGAACCAGTCCACCCCTCGTCGTCCGGCAAGTCACCGGAGACGCCGTACCTGCTCAGGAAGATGTCCCAAATCGCCGCGCGTTCTTCGGGCGAGGGCAGATCAAAGAAGAAAGTCCCTAAAGTGAAGCGGCGGCGCAATTCCGGCGGCAACGTGCCGATCGAGTTGCAGGTGGCAATCCACAAGCTCCGGCCGTTGGTAACCGCATCCACGACCTTCAGCGCGGCCCGAAGGCGGCTGCCTGACTCGCCCACCAGGGAGTTCTGCATTCCTCCCAAATCGAACGCAATCGTCGGAATTCGAGCCGTGTTGCCGGTAGCCTTGGCAACCAGGCTCTTGGCCGCCCCCGGCGGTCCGATCAGGATGCACCCATCGGCATTTCGGTCCTGCATCCAGGAGAGGATCGTGCCTGTCAGCTCGGTCTTGACTCCTGACAGGTCGGTGCCCGTCCCCGCGAACGCCTTCTCGATCTCGTCCAGAAACACAATGCCTCGCGGCGCTTCTTCTCCGTCGATCACAGCAGTCAGGAAGCGTTTGATATTCTCGCACCCTCCGATGTCGCCGAAGGTTTCCCCGCCGCGCCACACGCTCAACCCAGGCGCCTGCTCGATCACCTGCCGCTTCCGCTCCCAGAGGTGCTCCAGATCCAGCCCCTTCTTCGACAGCGACATGGCCAGCACTTGTTCGGCCGGGAACGCAGCCAGGCCCAAGAGGGCTTCAATCGCCTTCTCGCTGGCTTCTGACTCCAAGGCTGGCAACTCCGCCGCGGTCATTGTCTCCGCGAGCACCCGAGTCAGATCGTCGGCCGCCGGAAGCGGCTCATCGAGCACCAACACGTCCTGGGTGATCTCGTCCGGAAGGACCGCCCCTGGTGTCGTCAGAAGGACCAGTGATCGGCCGTCCGCCTTGAGCACATCCCGCAGATTCCAGATCGCCTGGCTCACTTGTGGGTCGCTCCAGAAGCGATGTGCGTTGGCATACAGCAGAACCGCGTCCTCTCCCATCTGAGCGGCCAGCGCGAGGGCATCCACCGGTCCGACACTGGCTGCATCCCGGTCGGTCAACATTTTCCCAATTTCCCTGGCGCCGGCATCATTCACTTTCACAAGTCCGCGCACGATATCCCATTGCACTACCGCCGCACCGCCCCCGACGATGCCCTCGACGCGTGCCACCGTCAGGGCCGGATCCGCAGTCCGTACGGCGATCAACGGCGTGGAGACCCGTCGGGCCGCCCTGAGCGTTTGCACAAAGTGTTCCATGTTCCCGTAATTTGAACTCATCGTTTCCTCTTTCCTCGGCGCTCTCACGCAGCGTTCTCCCGAACGGGTGCCGCCGCTCCACATCGGTGCGCAAAGAACTGTTCGTGCAACTCCGTCAGGTGCTGGTGGAAGACGGCCGCAGCCGGCTTGGTCTCTGGGTGCTTTGCCACCAACTCATCCAGTGAGCGTTGTGCCAGGCCCGCCCGGTCGTTGGCCTCGATCAGATCGTGGCAGCACTCGCACGCAGCCCAGTCGCCGACACTCTCGCCTGCGAGATCCGGCGTGCAGTAAGCGATGAAGCTTCGGGCTGGGTACCGCCACGCTGGATCGGGTCCTGAGCAGAAGTCGCACAGCATGATTGCATCATTCATATTTCTCCACTCCTCTCCAGAGGCGACGATGGCCTTCGTGCTATGGCCGTCGTCTCCGAATTCGCGAGCCACTCTCACTCCAACTCATCCAATTTCCGACGGATGATCTTGCCCGCCAGGGAAGTCCAGTCCCGAGTGTTGGCAGCGCTCTGGCGTCCCACGTCGATCTTGGCGAGCACCCGCGCACTGGATCCCAGTCGTTCCTTCGTTGTCATTGAGGATCTCCTCTCTTCGCCGAGTCAAACGACCCAACTCCGACTGCCGCCATCGCCGTCGAGGATGGCCCGACAACTTGAAACGGGCCTGGGTAGCCGTGCGAAGCCGACTTTGCGACTTCCTCAACGTGCTCCCTAACAAGCCGCCCGCCATTGATCACGACGAACAGTCTTCGTTCCGCCATCAGGTAGCCTTCTGCAACCAGATCTCCGTGCCGGCCTGATTCGCGCAGGTAGGTCTCTCGCCGTGAGCGCCATTCAGCCTTCGTGCGCCGGTTGTTCATACTCTGAACCCTCCGCTTCATCCGTCGAATCAATTGGCGTCTCGGCGGACGAGAGTACCGTTGCCATGAGTGTAGAAATGGAAGGCAGGCACAACGCACCGGCTTTGCATCTCGCTTGGCCGTGGCACGGTTTAGGGGCGAGCTCGCCTACCTCTCCCCCACCGTAAAGCCCAACTTCTGCCGGGCACATGCGACGGCGCGCCAGTACTCCCTTGCTGACAGCAGTTGCACCTCGTCGACGCTTCCATCGGAGTTGACCGCCACGCATGGCCGCGTTTCGTGAGCTACCGCATCAACCTCGTGAAACGTCGCCCCATCCGAGACGAGCCGTGCTGCATCGTAGTCTCCGCCCACATCGTGATGGCCAATGAAGACGTACCCCTTCTCGGCCAGTTCCTTTAGGTCTGAGGAGTGGCCGTAGTTCGCCTGTTCGTCCACGAGGAACGAGACGCCTTCCGGCAAATCCTCCCAGTATTCCTGCTCACCGAATCCAAGGTCCTCAAACACGCCCTGGTCTTCGGCGCGGCAGATAACTTCCATGTACGTTCTATCTCCCATGGCCCCTCCTGGAGACGCGGAATGGCCACGCCGGAACTTGCCGGCGTGGCCATTGCGCCAATTCTTTGATGTGCGTTGTGGCGACTGACGCCAGAGTGCGGCCTGGGCATTGGGACTGTGCAGCGCAAGGCTACCGCTCGTGCTCCGACGGTCAGGGACCTCTTGCCGGGAAAGGCAACGCCTTGGCCAATTCACGGCCGTGAGGTAGACGACCGATCCAACCGCAACCGAAGCCACAATCCGCAGCCACTTTCGCGGCCAGTCCGCCACTTCATCCTGCGGCGTTATCGGGCACTGCCCATACGTCAACGCCGCCCTGTTGGTGCTCTTCGACCCATCGCCTCGTGTACCTCTGCAAACCTTCCAGCCACACTGCCGGATTCTCAGATTCGATCTGGGCGCGCTCGGCATCCGTAAAGCAACTGCCTCCGGCCTGTCGATCTCGGGATTTCTGCATGTATTCGGCAAGCTCACCGGTGGCCCGAGCCATCGGAAGATACAGCCACGCCGGGGTCATCGCGAAGGCAAGCTTGTCGGCATAGCAGAGTTTCGAAACCGGTACTCCATGCTTCCTGGCCCAATAGCGCGAATGCCGAACCGTAAAGTCGGCCCACCGCTCGCCGAAGAGCCAGCCCATGATTCGTCCTCCCAACAGGACGTGATCCTCACCCTCCACGCCATCCATGTCGTTGAGTCCAACATAGCCAATGTCATGTAATCCGAAGGCAAACCAGAGCGACGGGGTCCACGGGAACCCGTAGAGCATGGACCAGCCTCGGGCCACTAAAAATGGGTGAATTAGAAGGCAATGCGCTCCGAAAAGTACGCTCTTCGTACCCACTCTCATCCTGGCTCTCCTTTCCGCGCCATCCCCGGCGCACCTTCCGGTTCGGCGTGCGCGTGGCAATCCCTCGACCGCCAATTGGCAATACGCTCACTTCCGCGTAACCAAAAACGGGCTCACGAGCGGCCGTTTGATCGTTCCATTCTCAGGACAAACACCTGCTCCACTGGCTGTGGCACGATGTCCAGCCTCGGAGTAAATTCGGCCGTGGGGACCTGTTCCCGATGCGATTCCCTTTTGATCGGGGCCAACCGATTAAAGACATGAATCAGGACCGGCGTTCCCGCGAGAGCCCCAAAGAATGTGCAAATCTCGGAAGCTCGGAAGTAGCTGGCGAAGATCACCAGCAAAACAACAAAAAGGCAGACGACCAAGCCTGCGTTCTTCAGTCGCTCCATCTCGCCCTCCGTTTCTGAATCCGTCGCTGTTCGACCCGTGTCAGCGGTGCACCGCTGCACCTTGTCGACGCCAAAGCGTGGCATCGCCGGAAATGGCAACCCGTCGCTCGAACGTAGCCGTTTCAGCCATCCATCCGGGCAGCGACTTCCCTTGCTCAAACCGTCATCACCTGTCTATCTAACTGTTGGGCCTCTGGAAGCGGGGCGTCGCCGTTCGCTGCGGCCTTCCGTTTGGCGGCCGTCAAGTAGTGCTGATGGGTACATCCCAAGCAATTCGCGCCCCGTACAGCGGCCTTCAACACGCTCGTGAACTCGGCCGGGATCTCCATTGGCTCCCCCGCCTTGTTGAAGAACTCGGGTACGATCTGGCCGGCCGCCTGCTTGTCCTCTCCAGTGAGATCAAGCGGCAGGTGTCCTTCGCGACCCCGGAAGATCACTCTCGATTCGATACGGCCGCGCCGGCCTTCCAATGATTGCGCAATAGCGTGCATCGTGATGAGCACGTCATACGTGTTCCCCACTCGGAACACCTCGACGCTTACCAAGCCCGGCGCGATCACTACGGCGTGCCGGCCGTTCACCGCCACTGAATCGATCGGTTGCAGCCAGGTCATTCGGTCGCCCTTCTCATCGCAATAGGTGACGTATCGGCCAATCGCCTTGGTCGCGCCGCCGGACTCAACGCCGCGGAGGACCGACCGTTTCGCCAGCGTCTGGTACTGCATCGACACCTCCGCCTGGCAGACGATCCCGGCCTCCTGCAATCGCCTTTCGATTCGGCGACGTTCTCCCCTCGAAGCAAGACTCGGTTGCCTGGGCAACTCCCGCCCCTTCGGTTCTGGCCGTTGCGGATTCGA
>CAYVDY010000162.1:0-3272 GCA_964450255.1 uncultured Candidatus Solibacter sp.
GCCGTCGCCGAGATGTGCAACCGCCTCGATTCAAGCACCAGCAGAGACATCCTCGACAACATTGAGCACAGCGATCCCAACCTCGCAGAGACGATCCGTCATCTGATGTTCGTATTTGAAGACCTCCTACTGATTCAACAGGACGGAATCAAGGAAGTGCTGGCGCGCACAGATCGCAAGATTCTCACCGTGGCTCTCAAGGGTACCAGCGACCAGTTGAAGTCGCACTTCCTCCAGTGCATGTCACAGCGCGGCGCCGAGATGCTTCGCGAGGACATGGAGGCGATCGGGCCTATCAAGATCAAAGAGGTGGAAGCGGCTCAGCAGCAGATCATCTCGGTTGTCAGGCTGCTCGAAACCGAAGGCGTCATCAGCCTCAAGGGCACCGTGGGTGAACAGTACGTGGTGTAGCCGATGGCTTCAAAGATATTCACCTCCACCAACTCGCCAGTTGCTGTGCCCGTCGAATGGCGCCGAGTAGGAAACGGCGCGGAACTGATCGACGGCGTGTTGGGACAAGAGAGCCCGGCAGTTCCCGAGCCGATGCCGGATGAGGCATTTCAGCTCCGTCTCAAGGAGCAGTGCGACCTGGCATTCAGGCAGGGTGAGGCCGCGGGCCGTAAGAGTGCACTGGCCGAGCTGGAGGAGAAGCTGAGGAGCCTCAGCCGCGCCATCGAGAATGCGGCGTCACACAAGGCCCGATTGCGCGAAGAGGCTGAACACGATGTGGTTCGTCTGGCTATGGCCATCGCGCGCCGCGTTCTCCACCGCGAGATCCAGGTTGACGAGGAAGCGATCCTCGGTCTCGTCAAGGCTGCCTTCCAAAACGCAAATATGCGCGAGGTCACTCAAGTGCGTGTTCACCCTCAATTCGTCTCAGTCCTCCAGAACCATCTGCAGAGCGTCGGCGCGCCCGTCTCCATCCAACTGACTGGCGACGCCTCGCTCGAGCTGGGCGGCGTGATTCTGGAGACCGCGAGAGGCAGCCTCGACGCCTCAGCCGACACGCAACTCGACGAAATTGGCAGAGGCTTCGCCGACGCCATGAGTCTCACGCGGAGGCGGCAATGAGCAGTTGGTTCGACCGCGCCAGGTTCGAGGCCCTGCTGGAGAAGATGGAGCCCGTCCAATCCACCGGCGCGGTCACGCGTACGTCCGGCCTCCTGATCGAATCGCGCGGGCCCGCTGCCGCGCTCGGCGACTTCTGCGAGATCCTCACGCGCTCCGGCCAGAGTATTCGCACCCAGGTGATCGGCTTTCGCGATGGAAGTCTGCTGACTATGCCGCTGGAGGAGATGCACGGGCTCCAGCCGGGCGACACGATTGTTGCTCGCAAGCGCGAATCACAGGTCGGGGTCTCGCAGGCTCTGTTGGGACGAGTAATCGATGGGTTTGGCCGCCCGATGGACGACGGACCGCCCATCGCCGCCGAGGCGATGTACGATCTCTATGCCGCTCCGCCCGGCCCGATGGAACGCGAACCGATCCGGCAGCCGCTCTCCACTGGAATCCGGGCCATCGACGGGCTGCTAACGTGCGGCCGAGGCCAGCGCATCGGCATCTTCGGCGGCAGTGGAGTCGGCAAGAGCACTTTGCTTGGATCGCTGCTGAAGAACCATGATGCCGACGTCGCGGTACTCGCGCTCGTCGGCGAGCGGAATCGCGAGGTTCGCGATTTCATTGAAAACGAGCTCGGCCCGGAAGGCCTTCGCAAATCGGTTCTGGTCGTCGCGACATCGGACCGCCCATCTCCTCTGCGCGTCCGCGCGTGTTTTGTCGCCCTGGCCATCGCCGAGTACTTTCGCGATCAGGGTAAGCATGTGTTGCTGGTCGCCGATTCCGTCACACGCCTGGCCATGGCCCAGCGAGAGATCGGTCTCTCGGCCGGAGAGCCGCCGAGCCAGAAGGGCTACACCCCCAGCGTGTTCCAGATCCTTCCCAGAATCTTCGAGCGCGCCGGCAACTTCAGGCAGGGCTCAATTACGGGTTTCTTCACCGTTCTTGTCGAGGGCGACGATATGAACGAGCCTATCGCCGATGCCGTCCGGGGAATCCTGGACGGGCACATCGTACTTTCGCGCGCTCTCGGTCAAGTGGGGCACTACCCGGCGATCGACATACTGCAATCGGTATCCCGCCTGGCCTCTCGAGTGGGGACCGCGGAACAGAAGCACTCCGCGCAACGAGTGCGCGAAAACCTCGCCGTCCTTCAGGCCTCGGAGGACCTGCTCCGGATCGGCGCCTACTCGGCCGGTGCGAATCCCCAACTGGATCAGGCTCTCCACCTCGAAACCGCCATCAAGTCGTTCCTCCGCCAGCGGCCCGACGAGCAGAATTCGCTCAGTCAGACGATCGAACACATGAAGCAACTGGCGGGCGGCTCATGAAGAAATTCAAGTTCCCGCTCGACTCTCTGCGGCGCTATCGGAACACGCTGTTTGAACAGGAACAGGTCCGGCTGCAGTCGATGCTCGCCGAACTCAGGAAACTGGAAGAACGGCGGGTCCAGATCCGGGCGGAGGTCGAACAGTGCCGCCTTCAGCTTCAGAGGCTGACAGTCGTTCCGGTCGACCACCTAACTGCCATGCAGGCATTTCGGAGGCATGCCGACGAGGAGATCAAACGCATCGCCCAGATGAAGATCAGCCTCGCGGAGCGAATCGATCAGCAGAAACTCGCCGTCAAGCTGGCGCGCCGCAACGTCGAGGCGCTGGAAAAACTCAAGGAGCGGCGCTTTCAGACCTGGCGTCTGGACGTGGATCGGGAAATGGAGGCAACAGTTGCCGAACTGGTTATTGCCAGATTCAAGCCCCTTTCAGAAACTTGAGGAACTCCTGCGGATCCTTCGTCAGGCCGGCAAGCGAACCCGTGACCTTCTCGTCCGCGTCGAAGATGGCGTAATAGGGAATGGCCACTGTTTGAAAGAGAGTGTCTTGGCGTTGCTGATTCTGTTCACTCGCGGCGTCCGTACCATCGGTG
Source organism: uncultured Candidatus Solibacter sp. (assembly GCA_964450255.1). Lineage (GTDB taxonomy): Bacteria > Acidobacteriota > Terriglobia > Bryobacterales > Bryobacteraceae > Paludibaculum. Next base: position 2,980 of record CAYVDY010000162.1, read on the forward strand.
TACAGCTCCACCAGCACAAAGTCGCCCAGCGCCTCGGCGACCTCCGGCCGCGTGAACATGTTCGCCTTCATCCAGTGACAGTTGGTGCAGGCATAGCCCGTGAAGGCGACCAGCACCCGCTTGTTCTCAGCTTTCGCTTTGGCGATCGCTCCGGCGAAGTCGTTCTTCATCCACTTGGCGGCAGGCGAACCGGCGCCGCCAGCCAGCGAGGCAGCCCCTTCGGCAGGCGCGGGGATATAGGCTTCCAACTCGCCCAGACGCGATCCGAACATACCGGGCAGCAGACTGATGGC
>CAYVDY010000162.1:3282-12201 GCA_964450255.1 uncultured Candidatus Solibacter sp.
GCAGAATCCCCATCAGCAGCCGGCCCGGCTTGACCTCTTCATCCCTACGGATCCCCTCCATGGGCATGAATCCCAACAGATACAGGCCCGGCATGGCGAACAGCACGATCCACAAAGCGAGAAACCGCTCGCGCGTCAGCAGACCCAACTGCAGCACCTGGTCAATATTGGAGAGGTACTTCAGCAGCGCGGCGAAGATCAGGAAGCCGAGCACCACCTTCACGCGCGACATCCATCCGCCGCTGCGAGGCAAGCGCTGCAGGAAGGAAGGGAAGAGCGCCAGCAAGAAGAATGGCGAAGCCAGCGCGCTGGAAAACGCCAGCATGCCCAAGACGGGCTGCAACTTATCGCCGCCAACCGATGCGGCGAGCAATGTCCCCATGAACGGTCCGACGCATGCAAACGATGCCAGGCAAAACGTCAAGCCCATGATCAGCGTCCCGGCGTAGCCGCCCCGGTTGGACGCCATATTCAACTTCGTCAACAAACCGGTTGGCAGCGTGATTTCGAACGCGCCCAGCAGGCTAAGCCCGAACACGAAGAACACCACGCAAATCAATCCGTTCACCCATGGATTGGACCCCATCTGCACGACCGCAAACGGCCCCAGTGCAGCGCTCAACCCAAACCCGATACCTGTGAACAGCACCACGATGCCCAGGCAGAACACCAGCGCCTGTGTCAGCGCCTGCCTCCGGCTCCCGCCGCTGCCCTGGTTCAGGAAGAACGACATGGTGATCGGTATCATCGGGAACACGCACGGTGTGAAGATCGCCGCCAGCCCGAAACCAAATGCGACGAGCAGGAACGATGCCAAATCCTGCTTCTGAGGGGCCGGCGCAGGCGCTACCGGTTTTGCCCCGGCCACCGGTTTTGCCTCCGTCAGCGGCGTAAGCCCGGCAGGTATGGTTACCGCCGGCAAACTCGCCCCTACCACCACCTGCAACGCCGCGGACGCGCTCACCTTCTTGGGAGGCAGGCACTCTTTTTCCGCGCAAAGCTGATAACGCGTGTCGGCCGTCAGCTCCAGCGGTCCCGCCTTAGCATCCTTCGCCAGTTCGACCCGGAAGACAAAAACCTGTTCTTTGTCATAGGTTTCCGTGTCAATGCTGAAGTTCGGGTCGAACTTGCGAACCGGGGCAGGGAAGTACACTGTCCACTTGGCAACCGCCGGGTTTTCCGCGAGTTTGATTGTCGTCGTCGTCGGTCCGCCCGTCGGTCCCGGCTTCGGCGTGGTGAGCGAGTACATGTGCCACGGCTCGGTCAGCTTCAAACGAAGCTCCGCCGTGAACTCGCCGCCGGGCGGCACCTGGGAAACGGAGGGAGTGAGTGTCCAACTGGCGGGCGAGACCCGCTGCGCCAAAACAGGCAACGCCAGCAGCGCGAAGACGAAGGCGCTAAGCGCCAGCCGAGCCGCCATTCTCGTGATGCCAGCGGTGGATCTCGGTTTCGATCCGGTCGTTGACATGTTCAGACGCGGACTCCACCGCGACGCGGACTGCGTTTCGTATGGCATTGTCGTTGGATCTCCCATGACAGATAATCACCACACCCTTCACGCCAAGCAGCGGCGCCCCGCCATACTCGGAGTAATCCATGCGCTTCCGGAAATCCTTGTAGGCGTCGCGGCTCAGCAGGTATCCGAGTTTGCTGGTTAGTGACGACTCCAGCGACTCCTTCAGCATGTGCTTGATCACTTCGACCAGACCTTCGCTGACCTTCAGCGCCACATTGCCGATAAAGCCATCGCAGACAATCACATCCGCATGACCAGTATAGAGGTCGCGCCCTTCCACGTTGCCGATGAAATTCAGCGGCAACGTCTTTAGCAGAGCGGCGGCGGTCTTGGTGAGATCGTTGCCCTTATGCTCCTCTTCGCCGATAGACAGGATGCCCACGCGCGGCGACTGCGTATGAAACACAAGCCGGGTGTAGATGTCCCCCATCACCGCGAACTGAGCCAGCATCCGCGCCGAGGAATCCACATTGGCGCCGACGTCCACCATCACGGCCGGACGCCCTTTGATCGTGGGGAAAGCCGATGCCAGGGCAGGCCGGTCCACACCGGGAATCATGCCCAGCACGGTTTTTGCCAGCGCCATGACAGCGCCGGTGTTACCGGCAGACACCAATCCATGCGCTTCGCCATCACGCACCAACCGCGCTGCTACACGAATGCTGGAGTCCCGCTTCGTGCGCAGCGCTTTAGCCGGATTGTCGTCCATCGTGACCACGTCACTGGCATGCACAATCCGGATGGGCAGTTTCTTCCAGCCGCTATGTTTGGAGAGTTCGGATTTGAGCGCATCCTCCCGGCCGACCAGGAGAATATTGACTTCCTGGTCTTGCGCGGCACGTACCGCGCCATGAACCTCGGGAGCGGGGGCGTTGTCACCCCCCATTGCATCCACAGCGATAGTGATCATTCAATCGACGGGGATCGCGTCCGTTTCGTCCCGGAGTCTACTCCTGGACGACTTCAATTACTTCCCTGGTCTTATACCAGCCGCAGTGCGGGCAAGCGCGATGGGGCAGTTTCATCTCGTGGCACTTCGGGCAACCGCTCAGACCTGCTGTTTTCAGAGAGTCGTGCGTACGGCGCGCGCTCGTTCGGCGCTTGGAGTGGCGGCGTTTGGGATTCGGCATTACGTTCTTCCTTGTGGGGCTTCCGGTCCGGCTGAGCTTCCAGAACCGGATGAAAGATAAGACCTTTCCATTGTAATGGAAACGTCCACTCGCTGTCATCTTTGCCGGAATCTACAGTTCCAGACCCTTCAGGCCAGCCCACCGGGCATCGTGGTGCGCCACGTTACATCCGCAAGCCCGCTCGTTTCGATTCTCACCGCAAACCGGGCATAGACCCTGGCACTCTTCGCTGCAAACGGTGCGCATCGGGAGGCTCAGCAGCACGAACTCCCGCAGAACGTCGCGCAGCGCCACGCTATCGCCCTCGTAGAACGAGATGTCGATCTCGCCCTCCTCCAGGTGAATCTCTCCGTGCGTTTCCACTTTCTCCAGCGGCCGGTAAAACAGGTCGAAGTCGGAATCCACCGGCACCTTGGCCGGTTCCAGGCACCGATCGCAAGCCGCCTCGATCTCCACCGTGAGGTGGCCCCGCAGCCGGATCTCGCCCAGGGTGTTTTTCAGTAGCTCCGTCGAACCCTTTACGTGCAGCCCGCCCACCTGCCGCAACTCATTGGGCAGTTCGATCTCGCCCGGATGGTAAACGACATCGTAGAGAATCGGATGGTGTTCGAGCTCGGTAATGGTGAAAATCATGGTGGGACCCGTCCCATCCCATGATACCGCCCGGCCCGCCCTTAATCGCGCGGCAGCCCGCGGCGGATCAGCAGATCGTACAGTCCGGACCCGACAAGTCCACCCGCCAGCGGGCCGGCGATCGGGATCCACCAGGCGTTTGTCCCGTCAATCAGGCCGTTGTTCCGGAACCCCGCCAGCACCGTAAAGATGCGCGGACCCAGATCCCGAGCCGGATTGATCGCATACCCGTGGAGTTTGCCGAACGAGATTCCGATGGCGACGACAATCAGCCCCACTACCAGCGGCGCCAGGTTCCCGCTCACCGGCTGATTCCGCTCGTCGCTCAGCGCGAAGATCAGGAACATCAGCAGTCCGGTGCCCAGCGCCTGATCGAACAGTCCTGCCGCCGGGACGTCCGGGAACGCGGGGAAAGTCGTGAAGATGCCTGCGGTCTTTTCCAGCAGCGGATCGAACCGTTCGATCGCCACGCGGTAGTTCGCGTACACCAGCGCCGCCCCTGCCATCGCACCGAGAGTCTGTGCGAAGCAGTAAGGCGCCACCTTCGCCCACGAGAACCCTCGGAACACAGCAAGCGACAAGGTGACCGCCGGATTCAGATGCGCGCCGCTGATCCTGCCCGCCGCAAACACGCCAAACGTCACGCCCAACCCCCACCCGATCACGATGTTCGTGTAGCCGCCATTCACCACCTCACCCGGCACGCCAGTGCCAAACAGTACCACCATGGCGACCGACCCGGCTCCAAACAGCAGGATGATCATCGTGCCGACAAACTCGGCGATCAGTTCAGCGAGAAACCCATTGCGCATGGGCTAGAGCATACTACTCCGGCAGGGCCTTTTCCAAGAACTCCAGCATTTCTATTTGCATCGCCAGCTTTCCGGCGCCCACCTCCAGGTTCACGTACCGCACGCCGAGGCGTGCGCAGGTCCGCGAGAGCGATCCATCCTCCTCGCCCTTGAGCCCGTTCTGCAGCACCACGTTGTACCCGCCCTGCGCCAGCGTTTCGAAGTCGCGCGCCTCTGTCACCAGGAAGAATTCGTGCACGTCGCCCTCGCGGGGCAGGTGAGTGCGATCTGAAATCGGAATCTCGTCCTTCACCGAATACCCGGCGCTGTTGTTGTGCACCGAAACCACCAGTCCACCCTGTTCCGGCAACAGCGCGGCCAGCAATTTCGGCCGCTCGGCATCCAGCCAGTCCAGCGCCTTGCCGATCTCAGCCGCACCCCACGACGGATTGAGCCGCCGGTAGCTCTTCTCCGCGCCCTCCCGCGTGAACATCCGGTTCGGATCCAACCGCCCTCCCGCCACCATGACACTGCGCCCTCGCCCAGTTACGATCAACGCCTGCCCCGAGTATTTTGCCAGGTGTGCCAGCAACGCCTCCCGCGCCGTCACCTCGTTGCCGTGAATCCGCACATAGCGCCGCCGGCGTGCGCCTGAGTTCACCCGCTCGAACTCAATTCCTGCTAAAGACACCACATCACGGTGGTGCTGTAAGAGTCCGGCAGCGCCGAACAGCACGCTCCGCCGCGTCATCGACGAATTGGGCAAACTTGCTGAGGCCATATCCTATGAGGATAATAGGGTCGGAGGTTATCTGAATGATCCTCGAAGCCACACGGCTCGCCGCCGGCCATGAAAGCGAATCCGAATTCAATCCCTGGCTTGCCGCCGAGACCCGCTTCAACCAAGCCGCCAAGTTGCTCGGCATGGACGACGGTCTCCAGAAGGTGCTGCGTACACCCACGATGGAGATCACGGTCCATATTCCCATCCAGCTCGACGACGGGCGTCTGGAAGTGTTCACCGGCTATCGCGTGCAACACTCCCTGGCGCGTGGTCCGGCGAAGGGCGGTATCCGCTACGCGCCTGATGTCTCCATCGACGAGGTGCGCGCGCTCGCGTCGTGGATGACGTGGAAGTGCGCGGTGGTGAACATCCCCTTTGGCGGCGGCAAGGGAGGCGTGATCTGCGATCCGGCGCTGCTCAGCCAGAACGAGCTGGAACGCATCACCCGCCGGTACACGGCCGAACTGATCGACTTCATCGGCCCGGAGCGCGACGTCCCCGCGCCCGACATGAACACCGGCGAGCAGACCATGGCGTGGATCATGGATACGTACTCGATGCACAAGCGCACCACCGTTACCGCCGTTGTCACCGGCAAGCCACTGGACCTTGGCGGGTCGCGCGGCCGTCCGGCTGCCACAGGCCGCGGCTGCCTGTTCGTCACGCTCCAAGCGCTGAAGAAGTTCGGCATCGAACCTTGCGACGCCAAGGTGGTGATCCAGGGCATGGGCAACGTGGGCGGCAATGCCGCGCGTCTCATGCGGGACGCTGGCATGAAGGTGATTTCCGTCATCGAATACGATGGAGCACTGTACAACGCCAACGGGATCGATCCCGACGAGGTGCAGAAGCATCGCGCGGAGACCGGCTCCATTGTTGGTTTCCCTGGCGCCGAACCCATCGACAAGCACGAGGCCATGTACCTGCCTTGTGACGTCTTTGTGCCCGCCGCCCGGGAGAATGTCATTCATTCCGGCAACGCAAATCGGCTGCAGGCCAAGATCATCTGCGAAGGCGCCAACGGTCCTACTACGGCTGCCGCCGACAAGGTTCTCGAAGATAAGGGCATCTTCGTGATCCCCGATATTCTGGCCAATGCCGGAGGGGTCACTGTCTCCTACTTCGAGTGGGTGCAGGATCGCCAGGGTTATTTCTGGAACGAGCAGCTTGTGAATGAGAGACTGGAAGAGATCATGGTGAACTCCTTCCAGGACGTCGTCAAATACGGCGAGAAACACAAGGTACACAACCGCACCGCAGCCTACATGCTGGCGCTGGATCGCGTGGCGTTCGCCATCAAGCTACGCGGGATCTACGCGTAGGTGTCCACCGAACCGTCCACGCCGCTGATGCGGCAATACCAGGCGGCGAAGCAGCAGGCGCCCAACGCGCTGCTGTTTTTCCGCCTGGGCGATTTTTACGAGATGTTTTTGCAGGACGCCGTGACGGCGTCGCGCGAGCTGGAGATCACGCTCACCTCGCGCAACAAGGAGAAGGGTGAGCCGATCCCGATGTGCGGCGTGCCCGCGCACTCGGCGGAAGGCTATATCGCGCGCCTGATCCAGAAGGGTTACCGCGTGGCCATTTGCGATCAGATGGAGGATCCGCGCCAAACCAAGAAGATTGTCCGCCGCGAGATCACCCGCATTATCACGCCGGGTACCGTCACCGAATCGGCGCTGCTGCGTTCCCACGAAAATAACTATCTGGCCGCTGTCTACGCCAAGGGCGCGAACGCCGGACTCTCCTACGTCGACGTCTCCACCGGCGAATTTCGCGCCACCGAATTGCCGCTGGCTGAGGCCGCCGCCGCGCTGGAACAGCTCAACGTCCGCGAACTGCTGATTCCTGATGGCAACACCGAGTCGCCCGAAGGCCGCTGGGTGAAGACCACCGTGGAAGCCTGGACGTTTTCGGTCGAGCACGCCGAACTCGCGCTTAAGAATCATTTCACGCTGCTGTCGCTGGATGGTCTGGGACTGGCCGACAAGCGCCTGGCGATTTCCGCCGCCGGGGCGCTGCTGACGTACTTACGCGAAACGCAGAAATCGGCACTCGATCATCTCGACGGCCCCGCGTATTTCGATCGCGCCGGCGCTATGCTGCTCGACGCCGTTACCGTGCGCAATCTCGAACTTGTGGAGCCGATGTTCTCCGCCGATCTTGACGGCCGCCGCGATTCCACGCTGCTCAGCGTGCTCGATCTTACCGCTACCGGCATGGGCGGCCGCCTGCTGCGTCGCCGCCTGTTGCGCCCATCTCTCGACCAGGCCGAGATCGAAGCGCGGCTGGACGCCGTCGGCTGGCTCGCCAAGGCGACCATCGAGCGCGCCAAGCTGCGCGAGATTCTCGGCTCGATGCTCGACCTGGAGCGCATTCTCTCTCGCGTCACAGTTGGCACTGCGAATCCGCGCGATATGCTCGGCCTGGGCCGTACGCTCGGCAAGATTCCTCTACTGCGCCCGCCTCTTGCCGCGGCTACTGCGCCGCGCCTCATTGAGACTCTTCAGCAACTCGACGATGTCGCCGAGTTGCGAGAGCGCATCCTCACCGCCATCGCCGACGAGCCCCCCGTGACGCTCAACGATGGCGGAGTGGTGCGCTCCGGCTTCCACGCGGAACTCGACGAGTACCGCAATCTCGCCACCAATTCCCGCCAAGTGATTGCCGCCATCGAGCAGCGCGAACGTGAGCGCACCGGCATCGCATCGCTGAAGGTCCGATTTAACAACGTCTTTGGCTTTTACATCGAGATATCGAAGTCGAACCAGCATCTCGCCCCGGCCGACTACGAGCGCAAACAGACGCTCGTCAACGCCGAGCGCTTCACCACGCCCGAACTGAAGATTCTCGAAGTGAAGGTCTTGGAGGCCGAGGACAAGGCGCTGGAACTCGAGCGCGCCGTCTTCGCCGAAGTCCGCGGCGCCGCCGCCGCCGAAGCCGGACGGATCCGCATCACCGCCGCCGCCATCGCCGAAATCGACTTTTACTGCGCCCTCGCGCAGACCGCCCTCGACAACCGCTACGTGCGCCCTCGCTTCTCGGATTCAGGCGAGCTGAAGCTCGTCGCCTCGCGCCATCCCGTCATCGAAAAACTCACTGAGCGCGAAGCCCAGCGCTTCATCGCCAACGACCTCTATCTGGATCGCGACCAGAACCGCATCGCCCTCCTCACCGGCCCCAACATGGGCGGCAAATCCACCTACCTGCGCCAGGCGGCGCTGATCAGCGTGATGGCGCAGATGGGCTCGTTCGTGCCCGCCACCGAGGCCGTGCTGCCGCTGGTGGATCGCGTCTTCACGCGCATCGGTGCGTCGGACAACCTCGCGCGCGGCCGCTCGACCTTCATGGTGGAGATGACCGAGACCGCCGTCATCCTCAACACCGCAACAAAAAACAGCCTGATTGTTCTGGACGAAATCGGCCGCGGCACGGCGACGTATGACGGCCTTGCGCTCGCCTGGGCAGTGATCGAGCATATCCACGCCGAAGTCGGCGCCTACACGCTGTTTGCCACGCACTATCACGAGCTCACCGAACTCGCCGGCAAGCTCGACGGCATCCGCAATCTGCATGTCTCCGTGAAAGAGGCGGGCGATCAGGTGATCTTCCTGCGCAAGGTCGAACCCGGCGCAGCGGATAAGAGTTACGGTATCGAGGTGGCCCGTCTGGCCGCGCTCCCCATGCCGGTGATTGAGCGCGCCCGCGAGATCCTCGCTCTGCACGAAAAGAAGGAGCACACGGTCAGCGAGGAACTGGAAGCCCCGCGCCGGAATTCGAAGGCCGCCCCGACGTTCCAGATCCAGCGCTTCGAACCGGTCGGCGTCGCGGCGGTCATGCGCCGGGAACAGATCCTTCCTGGCGCCGAGCTCGTCGTAGAACACGCGGTAGCGCACTTCCTGCGCGGCCGCGATCTCGGCCTCGTTGCGGGCGAGCCGCACTTCGAGATTGCCGATACGGCCGAGTGCCGCGCCTTTTATGACGGAATCGACGTTACGGCCGGCAAGCAATGCGCTGCTGGCGTTCGGCCGAGTGTCACATTCCGGCATAACTGTATGCACGGGT
>CAYVDY010000163.1:0-8354 GCA_964450255.1 uncultured Candidatus Solibacter sp.
CCGAAGCTCTGCCAGTCCGCGCTCGTCCAGTCCCTCGGTCGCCACGCCAGCGATGGTCACTCCACCGGCTGTGGGTGAGTCCAGAAGGCCCAGCAAATGCAGCAGTGTCGATTTCCCGGTGCCGCTCTCCCCGGTCAGCGCGACTCGCTCACCTGCCGCCACGGACAGGTCCAGGCCGGCAAAGACGGCGAGATCCGATTCGCCGCTGCGGTACACCTTGCTCAAGCCTTTTGCCGCCAGGATCACTCTTCGAGCTTAACGCGGCGTAGAGCCGGGCCGGGAGACGGTGACCGAATATACTGGCAGAAGGGTTTCAATTCCGCTCATGCGCCCATTCCTCTCTCTCGCCGCCGCATTCCTTCCACTCGTAGCGCAGTCCATCGATCAGCCCATCTCGCTCTACAACGCCGACCCGATGGGCAAGTTCAACCTCTCGCAAGCCGGGACTGGCCGCGGCCGCATGGAACGTATCCCGGTGGGTGGTCAGCTCTTCACCGAAGCCCTAAGTCTCACCACCAGCGCCGTTCCAGTGAACTCCTGGGACCTTCGCATTCGTGCCTCAGGCAACGCGCCTGTGAAGAAAGACGACACCATCCTCGCCACGTTCTGGGCGCGCTGTGCCGAGCCCGTGGACGGGGAGTGCGCGTTGATCCTCAACGTCGAGCAAGCTGTTTCTCCCTACGCGAAGTCGGCCTCCATCCCCTTTGTTTTCGGCGGGGAATGGAAGCGGCTGCGCTTTGTCTTCCGCATGACTGAGGACTACAATCCGGGCGGTTACTATGTCGATTTCTGGATGAGCCAGCTTGTGCAGATGGCGGAACTCGGCGGCATCAGCTTCGATAACTACGGACCTGGTGTGAAGGCTTCCGACCTCGGCATCGACGCGCTTTACGACGGAGCGTCGCCCGACGCTCCCTGGCGCAGTGCCGCCGAGGAACGCATCAATGAGATCCGCAAAGGCGACCTTACGGTGGCCGTCACCGATCCTGACGGAAACCCGATCGCCGCTGCCGGGGTGAAGGTGAAGATGAAGCGGCACGCCTTCGGCTGGGGCACCGCTGTCGCCGCCTCAGTACTCTTCGGCGCCAACGAGGACAACGAAAAATACCGGCAGTTCATTCTAGACAACTTCAACTGCGTCGTTCTGGAGAACGACTTGAAATGGCCGCAGTGGGAGCAGAATCGAGATCGCGCGCTGCGTGCCGTCCGGTGGATGCACGATAACGGCATCCACAAGGTGCGCGGGCACAATCTGGTGTGGCCCGCGTGGCAGTATTTGCCTGGAAGCCTCAGGAGCCTTGAGAACGATCCGGACGCACTTCGAAAACGTGTCCTGGACCATATCCAGGATGTGGTGACCGCCAATCGCGGGACACTGATGGATTGGGACGTGCTCAACGAGGCCCACACCAACAAGGATCTCCAGAGGATTCTCGGAGACGACGAGATGGTGCGCTGGTTCCAGGTAGCGCGCGACTACGATCCGGATGTGAAGCTGTTCATCAACGACTACAACATCCTCTCCGCCAACGGCGCCAACATCGTTCATCGCAACGGCTACTTCGACATCATCTCGTTCCTGCTCTCCAGGGAAGCGCCGGTGGATGGCATCGGCATGCAGGGCCACTTTGGGTCGCCCACCGCACCGGAGACGATGCTGCGGATTCTGGATCGATTCGCCACGTTCAGCAAGCCGATTGAGATTACCGAGTTCGACTTCAACACCAGTGACGAAGAGCTCCAGGCGCAGTTCACGCGCGATCTGTTGATCACGGCTTTCTCCCATCCGTCCCTCACGAATTTCCTGATGTGGGGTTTCTGGGAGGGTCAGCACTGGCTGCCTCGGGGCGCCATGGTTCGCAAAGACTGGACTACGAAGCCGAATTACGAGGTCTGGCGTGAGATGGTCTACACCAAGTGGTGGACCAAGGAGCTGGGTGCTACCGGCGAGGACGGATTGTATGGAGTCCGCGGCTTCCTCGGGGATTACGAGATCGAAGTCACGGCCGGTGAGAAGACGCTCACGCTCCCGGTTACGCTGACCAAGGACGGCACCGTGGTGAAGGCCGTTATCGAATAACATGCGCCTGATCATTGCCTTCCTACTGTGCATTGCTACCTTCGGCCAGATGCCGGAGTGGGAGCGGGCGGCGCGGCAGCGCATCGAGACGATCCGCAAGGCGCCGATCACGGTTGAGGTGCGGGATGCGGCGGGCAAGCCAGTTGCTAACGTGCCAGTACATGTCCGTATGACCCGGCACGCGTTTGGCTGGGGCTCGGCGGTCGCGGCCCAGATGCTGCTGGCGGATACTCCGGTGGCCGAGCGCTACCGGCAGTTCATTCTCGCCAACTTCAACATCGCCGTTCTGGAAAACGATTTGAAATGGCCGCAGTGGGAACAGAACCGGGAACGGGCGCTGGCCGGCGTGGCGTGGCTCCGCGATCACGATTTCCGGGTCCGCGGCCACAATCTGGTCTGGCCCGGCGCCAAGTGGCTGCCCACGGACATACCGGGTTTGCTGGATGACCCGATCGCCCTGCGCCGCCGCGTGAGGGAGCATATCCGCGACGAGGCCACTGCCACGCGCGGTTTGCTGGTGGATTGGGACGTGCTCAACGAGCCCTATACGAACCACGACATTCAGGACGTGCTGGGCGCGGCCGAGATGTCTGCATGGTTCCGGCAGGCGCGCGAGTACGATCCGCAGGCGCGGCTGTTTCTGAATGACTTTTCGATCCTCTCTGCGGGTGGCAACGACACTGCGCATCAGGATCATTTCTTCGAGACGCTGCAGTTCCTGATTGCGCAGGGCGCGCCGCTGGATGGCATCGGCATGCAGGGCCATTTCTCGTCGCCCACGCCGCCGGAGAAGATGCTGGCGATCCTCGATCGCTTCGCCACCCTGGGCAAGCCCATAGCCATCACCGAGTTCGATTTCAAGACGAAGGACGAGGCGCTTCAGGCGCAATTCACGCGGGAGCTGCTGATCACGGCATTCTCCCACCCCTCGATTGATTCGTTCCTGATGTGGGGTTTTTGGGAGGGGAGGCACTGGATTCCAGATGCCGCGATGCTGCGGCGGGACTGGTCCGAGAAGCCCAACTATCAAGCCTGGCGCGATCTGGTGTTCAAGGAATGGTGGACGGATCTCGAAGGCCGCACCGATGCGCGCGGCCAGTTCACCGCGAGCGGCTTCCTGGGCGCCTATCAGGTTGAGTCGCCCTCCGCGGCGGGCGCAACGCTGCAACTGGGGAAGTCCGGCGGCAGCGTAGGGCTGACTACCCGACCTTAAGCGCGTCGTCAGCCATCTGCATCAGTCTCTCCACAGTGTTCCAGTTCCGGACTGTGCCCTCGGTTTTGAGGGCTCGTCCGATCGCGGTCGACGGCAGTTTGGACTGACCCATCCCGTTGGGGAAATGGATGTACATTTCGCGGCCGGCGATGTGAAGTTCTTCCGGCGCGACGTCCATTGCACGCACCTTCTCGCGCGCAGCGTCGCCCGGATCAGCCGCCAGGAATGAGACGCCCAGATGGTTCGGCGCCACATCGCTCCGTCCCGCGAAGGGGTTGCGTTCGATCACCGCGCGCAGTTCGGCGGCGGTGCGCGCCACGACGCTGGGGCGGAATCCGGAGTGCTTCTCGATGGCGTCCTCCAATTGCCTGCTCAATGTGTCCGGGCTGCGCTTGCCGGCCCGGCAGACCACGTTGCCGCTCTGGATGTAGGTCTGCACCTCGGTCATGCCCAGCGATTCGCACAGCCCGCGCAGCGCCTCCATCTTGATCTTGTGGTGGCCGCCGATATTGATCCCGCGCAGAAGGAAGATCACCATTGGCCGTACCTCAGAACCTTCACCTTTTCCCATGTCATCAGTCCGCTGGACTTACTCCCTGTGAACATCTCATCCAACTGCGGGACGAACGCGTCCACGTTCTCCTGCGAATCCACGATCTCGACGATAAACGGCAGGTCTTCGCTCAAGCGTTCCAGCTTCGCCGTATGGAGGCGGCTCGAACGTCCAAAGCCCATTGGCCCGCGCAGCACCGTCGCCCCGGCCAAGCCGGCCTCGCGCGCCCTCAAGACGATGGCTTCGTACAGAGGCTTGCCGCCAAAGCGGTCGTTCTCGCCGAGGAATACTCGAAGCAGAATCGCATCTTCCGGGATTTTCATCGCGTCACCTCTGATTCCATCCGGCCGCCAGTTGATGACCTAGCCAGACGCCGAGCAGGCACAGTCCTACCGACAACGAAACGTTCCATGCCGCCGAGCCCCACTGGCGGTCCTGCATCAGCCGCAGCGTCTCCAGGCTGAAGGTGGAGAATGTCGTGAAGCCGCCGCAGATGCCAGTCATGACGAACAGGCGTGTGTTGGATGAGATCAGCCAGCGGCCCTCGGGGCCCGACATGGCCGCGAAAAAGCCAATGAACGCCGAACCGAACACGTTGATGAACAGCGTGCCCCACGGAAATGTCTCAGCCCCGAGCCGCACGGCGACGCCTGAGCACCAATACCGCAGCGCCCCGCCCAAGCCAGCCCCCAGTGCGATCCAGATGTAGCTCACGTCTCCGCTATCCTACGTCTGTGAAGCACCTCGCCGCCACTCTCTTTGTGCTGCTGCCAATTGCGGCTCAACCGGAACCTGCCGCCCTGCTCGAAAAGAAGACGGTCGCGAAAATTGCGAGCTACGACGCCGCGCTCGATGGCGCGCTCGGCGTCGCGGCGGTCGACCTCACTACCGGCCGCAGTTTCTCGCACAACGGCTCGCTGATCACCACGCAGGCTAGCCTCATCAAAGTCCCGATTCTCGTCACGGCCTTCGCGCAGATCCAGGTTGGCGCGCTGAAGCTGGATGATATCCGCGACCAGTTGACGCGCATGATTCGCGATTCCGACAACGCCGCCACCAACGAGATCATCAAGCTCGTCACCATGCCGCGCGTCAACAACCAGATGATGGCGCTCGGGCTGCCGAACACGCGGCTGCGGCGCATCATGCTCGATTTTCCAGCGGCTACGCGCAACGAGGAGAATACCTCCACGCCGGAAGAGATGGCGCGGCTGATCACGCTGATTTACCGGGAAAAGGTGGTTTCGCCGAAGGCCTGCAAAGAGATGCTGGCCATGATGAAGCTGGTCCGTGCCGATTTCCGAGGGGCGCTGCCGTCGGGGGTTGAGGCGGCGTCCAAGCCCGGCGAGGTGGAGGGAGTCCACACGGAGGCGGGTATCGTTTACCTCGAAGGGCGGCCCTATGCGCTGAGCGTGATGGCGTCACTGCTTCCCGGCAACGCGAACCCGATCCGGGACATCGTCGAGATCGTCAACGCGCATTTCACTCGGCTGGCCCAGAGTAACCGCTATGGCCATCGCGTCCGGCCGTAACTTCACCTTCAACGATTCGCGCCCTGCTCACGTATAACAATGCGAGTGGCCCCTGATGACTCGCTCGCTCAATTCGAAGCTCTGATGGCGCAGCACGAGCGACTCGTTCTGCGGACCGCGCTTCGGATGCTGGGCCGCCTGGAAGACGCGCAGGACGCGGCGCAGGAGGTGTTCATGAAGCTCTACCGGAGTATCGGCAGGATCGACGCCGAGTGCGGTGTGGAGTCCTGGCTGTATCGGACAACGATGAACGCCTGTTTCGATCAGTTGCGCCGGCGCCGGCCAACGGAGGCGATTGAGGGTATGGACTGGGAACCGCCCGTCGCGGCCGTGCAACATGCCGACATGGAGCGGGACCAGCGGAGGCAGTTGGTCCACGAAGCATTGAAGACGCTGCCGGAGAAGGAGCGCGCCGCAGTGATCCTGCGTGAGGTTGAGGGGCTGGATACGGCTGAGGTCGCGGAGATTCTCGGCTCGTCGGAGGCGACGGTTCGCAGCCAGGTCTCGATGGGCAAGGCACGGCTGAAGCGTCATCTCGAAGGGGTGCGGGCATGAACTGGAAGGACGACGATCTCGATCTGGCCCTGCGCGAGCTTCGGGACGAGGAACTGCCGGCCGCCGCGCTCACGCAGGTTCGTGCTCGTGTGCTTGGTCACGTGCAGCCGCGGCGGGCGACGTGGTGGCGCTGGGCATGGGTGCCGGTGCTGGCGGCCGGGTTGGCCGTCATGACGTTCGTTCCCCGCCAGCAGTCGCCTGTGGAGCCGCCGCCGCTGATCGCTCTAGCTCCGGCCTCACAACCGCTGAGCCGGCCTGCGCCGGCGGCCGCGCGCCGGGTGAAACCGGCGGCGCAGAAGTATGTAGAAGAGACACAATTTGCTCGGATCCTGACCGACGACCCCAATGTCGTCATTCTCTGGGCGCTGAATTCCGAAGGAGAATCCCAATGAAGAAGCTGTTCTTGCTGTGCACTCTGTTCGCCGTGGCGCTTTCGGCACAAGAGCCGAAGCGCTATGTCTATGTCCAGCGGGTATTTGATATCAAGTACGTCGACGTCAAAGAGCTCGCCCTCATTGTTGCTTTGGGCGACCTTTCGAAAGTGGTCCCGAACGAGCATTTCAAGACCATTTCCGTTTACGGAACAACGGAAAACGTTGCGGCCGCCGAGGAACTGATCAAGCGCTTTGACACCCCGAAACCGACGGCACGCGTTTCAAACCGCAGCGTAGAGCTGACCCTGTACATCCTTGTGGCTGCACCAAAGGGCACGGCGGGCGAGGCCGTCCCGGCGGACCTCGAGCCCGTGGTCAAGCAGCTCAGATCCACCTTCGGATACAACGATTTCCGCCTGCTGGATTCGGCCTTCATCCGTGCTCAAGAGGGCAGCCAAGTCTACACGGAAGGCAATACTGCCGCGCCCAACCCCGAACTGCCAGCGGCTCTGGGTAGCTACGAGCTCAGAATCAATCGTGCTATCCGAGTCACCCCCGACGAGAGGGGATCGAGGATCCGTCTCGATGCCTTCTCCTTTCGCCTCAAGGTCGCCGGCACCTTCGTCAACTTCAACACCGATGTCGACGTCCGCGAAGGCCAGAAAGTAGTCATCGGCAAGGCCAGGGGAGACGCCTCGGCCGGCGCCTACATCCTGGTCCTTTCAGCACGAGTTGTGGACTAGTCCTGAGCGGTGGGCTCTTCGCTGGCCACTTCGACCGGCTCTTCCGGCGGCGCTGGCGGCACGAATTCGACCTCGTCGTCCGGCTCCAGTAGGCTGATGGCCTCGACTTCCGGCGTGATGGGCTCGCGCTTGACGCCTTCTTCGAGTTCACCCTCCTCGAAGGCCAGCCACTCGCGGCGGGCGCTCTTCTTGGGTGTCCCGCCTGCACGGCGAAGGTTTTTCACCTCCGGCTCGGTGAGATAGCGCCAACTGCCGATGTTGAGATCCTCGATGCGGATGGGGCCGATGGCGGTGCGGACGAGTTTGGAGACGCTGCTATCGAGTGCCTCCACCATGCGCCGGACTTGGCGGTTGCGCCCTTCCGTGATGGTGATCTCGAAGAACGTCTTGGCCGGCGTGTCGCGGAGTTTCACCACCTGCGCGGGCCGCGTGGGGCCGTCCTTGAGTTCCAGGCCGTGGCGAAGGCTCTCGATCTGGTCGTCGCTCAGGACGGATGACGTCTTCACCAGATACGTTTTGGCGACGTGGTGTTCCGGGTTGGTGACGTGCTCGGCGAAATCGGTGTCGTTGGTGAGGATCAGGAGACCGGAGGTGTCCTGGTCGAGGCGGCCGACGGGGAACACCCACTGCTTGATGTCGTACAGCAGATTGTAGACAGTCGGGCGGCCTTCGGGGTCCTTGTAGGTGGTTAGGTAGCCCTTGGGCTTGTAGAGCAGGACGTAGATCTTGCGCTCTTCGCGGAGGGGCTTTCCGTCCACCAGGATGGTGTCGTTTTCGAGATCCACCCAGTGCTCGGGGTCGACGATCACCTTACCGTTGACCTTCATGCGCCCTTCGAGGACCCAATCGCGGGCCTCGGTGCGGGAGCAGATGCCGGCCTTTGAGAGAATGCGGTCCAGGGTCTTCAAGACGCGGTCGGATTCGGGTTTCTTGCCCTGCGCGGAGGGTTTGTTACTACCGGTGCGGGGCTTGGCGCCACGCGCAGCGGGTTTGGCGTCGCGGAAGGAGGGCTTGCTGCCGCGGAACGATGGGGGCTTGCTGCCTCGGAACGACGGCTTGTCACCACGGGGTGCGGGGCGGTCGCTGCCAAACGAAGGTTTCCTGTCGCGGAAGGACGGTTTGTCGCCGCGGGGGGAAGGTCGATCGCCTTCGAATGAGCCCTTGTTTTCGATGAAGGGGCGGCTGCCGCCGCTTGGCGCGGGGCGATCGTTCTCGAAGGAGGGTTTGCTGTCGCGATAGGGCGGCCTGTCGCCGCGCGGAGCGGGACGATCGTTGCCGAACGAAGGTTTGCTGTCGCGATAGGG
>CAYVDY010000163.1:8454-12196 GCA_964450255.1 uncultured Candidatus Solibacter sp.
CGGGCGGTCGCCGCCGAACGAGGGTTTGCTATCCCGGTAGGGCCGACTGTCGCCGCGAGGGGCGGAGGAGTCGCTACGGAATGAGGATTTGCTGTCGCGGTAGGGCTTATCGCCGCGTGGGGCAGGCTTGTCGGTTCGAGGAGTCGGTTTTTCACCACGGGTGAACGGTTTGTTACCCGAAGAGAACGGTTTGCGGGCCGGAGGGCCGGATTTGTCGGACTTTCGCTGCTTCAATACTACAATGTTAACGCGAAGTAGCCGACGGCTAGTGAGGAATCGGACTGGACCGCCCGCTTATAATGACCGCGAGCGAGTTCCAAATCGCCCTGGAGAGCCCAAGCTTGGGCCAATCGGAAGGAGAGTGCGGCTGGCGTGGGCTGAATTGCGCGAAGTGCCTGCTCGTGACGTTCCGCTGCGTCGAGGTCGCCGGAATCGAGGGCCAGTGCCGCCAATGCCGCCAGCGCATCGGTGGCTTCGGGGTCGCGACGCAGGGCGTCGGCGAACGCCTCCGCAGCCCGCTCCGCAACTCCCAGGCCGATGCATGCGAGTCCCAGGTGGTACGCCGCATCGGCAGCCTCGTGGTCCCCGCCGAGGGCATTCTCCAGAGCCACGGCGGCATCCGGGAGATGGCCAAGGCGCAACTCCAGGAGGCCCAGCCGCAGCCACGCCGAAGTCAGTGACGGGTCCGAGGCGACAGCGCGCTTCCACCAGACGTGTGCCTCCGCGCACCGCTCGGACGTTTCCAGAAGCAGGGCCAGACGTTGCTGCGGCAGCGCCTCGTGCGGTTCCAGCGCGATGGCGTGGTGCAGAAGTGCCTCGGCCGCTGCGCTCTGGCCCGCCTCCTCGTGCAGCAGTGCCTGATTGTACAGCGGTTGCCAGCCGGCGGGATCGGCCAGCGCGGCGCGACGGTAGCTCTCCGCCGCGGCGGGGGCGTCGCCCTGCATGTGCTGGATGGAGCCAAGCGCGAGGAGCGCCTCGGCGTTGCCCTCCTCATTTTGCAGGATGCCGGCCAGCCGGCGGGCGGCTTGGACGGGTTCGTCACGTTCCAAGGCCTCCAATGCCACGGCGAGCAATGCCTCCACCGCCGCGGACGTGCTGGGTAGCGCGGGCGCGCCGGGGGGGCAATCCAACTGGAAAGACTCCAGCGGCGCTCCAGGCGTGGGTCGGTGCGAAGGTCGGTGCGGCAATGGGATCACGCGGGCCGGTTGAGCGGACACTTAGTCAATCCACCTCCCGGAGTACAGCACTGGGGCGGCGGTACGAGCAGGCGGCAGCGGCCGAGATTGAAGTCTGAGCGGCGGAGCGGCACGCTGGGGGATGCCAGGCTGCGGCGTGCGGACGGTATGGGCCGGGTAGGACAACATGCGGCGCCAGAGTGTGCGGGACAGCCACTCGCAGCGTACGGGCTGGCTGCCGGCCGGCATCACACTGGCAAGGGGATCGATCTGGCTATCCGACACGGCCAAACCGGCTGGCGGGAATGCGGAGCCCGCCGGGTGTTGTGGAGCCCGCGGCAGCGCTGCAACGATTTCATCTGCCGGCGGTAGATGCCGGGCGATGACTCCCGGCATGGGCCGGACGGAGTGGGACGGGTCCACCAGAGCGTTGAACAATGGCGGAGGCAGTTCTTGCCAAACCAGCCCGACGCTCCAGGGCGGGACGGGCGGAATGGCCGCATGGTGGGGCGAGTAACCGACCATTCCCCCAGACCACGCGGGACCGCCGGGCCAGGCCGGCTGCATGGGCATGGCGGGCGCGCCGTAGGGTTGCGTAGCGGGGTTGCCGGCCCTAGCCGGCTGCATCGGCATCGGCGAGGTCCGTGCGCCGTGAAAGACCGGCGCATAGTCCTGGGGCGGTCTGGGTATTCCCGGCGGCACTGGTGCTACTGCATGGCTGGGGACGCCGGCCATCGGCGTAGTGCTTGGCGGCAAGGTTCCCGCATGTGGCGGCTGGCCGGGATGGCCGGAAACGGGCCGGGGAGAGAGACCCGCGCCGGCGCTCCAGTTCAGCCACGGTGCGGCGATGGGGTATTCAGAGAGCACCGGACCAAAATCCGGGACCGAAACGGCAGCGCCCTCGGGGATCCAGCGCCAGCCCTCGTCATCGACCCAATAGTGCTGTTCCATCTCGACCGGGGCCACGGGCGTGATGATAGCCGAGGGTTCGGAGTGTACTGCCGCCTGGAGACGAGCCTGCCACTGCCGCAACTCCGGGTGGGGTAGAAAGGCCGGGTATTCTCCGCTGAGTATCGCGCCGTTGCGCGCCGGTACAGGCTCTGCGTCGTACTCGATCCAGACAAAGCGACGCTGCTTCTTCTGACTGGCGGCGGCGACGGCGACCGGCAACTCAGACCACGCAGCCACTTTCGCGAAGAGGCGCCATTGATCGCCCTTGCCGCGCGGCGCTGGCGGAGGCGGCTCCTGCTCCGCCGGTTCCAAGACTTGCAGGACAGGCGCGAAATCGGGCGCCACGACAAAGCCGGCTTCCGGCGGCGGAGGGGGATCCTGGGCATCGAGCGATGGAGGGACTTCCACCAGTGTCTCGGGCTGATTCTTCAACCGGCTGTTGGGAGGGCGCAGGTCCATGAGAATCCGCTCGTTGAGACGAACCAGATCCCCTGAGAAATCGTCCTTGTGCGCCTGCGAACAGAAATCGCCGTATCGCCAGCGCTCCAGGACCCCGAGTTTGGACCCACAATGCCTGCAATTCATCTCAGAACCAAACAGATGCCGCACTGCCCAAATGGATGATTTGGCCAACGAATTGGCGCAAAATCGGCCGTGAGCAGGACATGTGCCATCTACAGGGTTAGATCGGCTGTTTGGCTCCGCACTTTAGAGGGTTAACGCTCAATTTATTCAACGGGTTACGAAAGAACTATGAGTACTGGGGGGTAGGGCTAGGAGAGTCTGATGCCAACGCTGAGGCAAACCCCTCGCGGAAACTAGGGTACTTCAGCGACAATCCCAACAGGTGAAAGACCGCGTCGCCGCGGACCTGCCGGTCGGCACGGCGCGTTTCGTGCAGTTCCTCGCGCGCGGCGGACGAGGGCATCGGGCAACCGAGCAGCTTGCAGACGAATTCGGCCACCACGCGCGACTGGGCGGGTTCCCGATCCGCGACGGGCCAGGCGCCTGGTTCATCAGAAAGCAGTGCGGCGGTGGTAAGGGTGGCCAGATCGTCCACATGAATGCGCGAGACAAAGTTGGTACCCTCGCCCATCAAGCGGAAGTGGCCGCTGGGAATGGACACATGAGCGCCGCGGCCGGGGCCGTAGATCGCGGCGGGCCGTAGGACCATGGAACTCCAGGGACCACCCAGGACCAGCCGTTCGGCCGCGGTTCGCAGATGCGCTTGAGGCGTGGCGGGTGCCGGCAGGGTGTGTTCATCCACCTGACGCTGGGCGCCGTAGACTCCGGTGGTAGAGAGATAGACCATTCGCTCCACGCCGTCCGGGAGCAGTGCCAGGAGGGAGGGGGTGGGGTCGGAGGGGCCCTCGGCCAGGGGGACTGAGTGCAGGATGCGGAAGCCTGGGCCGAGCCCGGCCAGCGCCTGCAGCGCCACGGTGCGGGCGCCATCGACGTGCAAGGCGGCCGGATTCCGTGACGTCACGCAGACTTCATGGCCATCCGCAACCAACAACTGCGCGACGCGCCGGCCCGTGTAGCCGCAACCGAGAATCCGTGTGCGCATCACGTGGACTCGGCGGCTAGACAGGGCTTGAGCTCCCTTTTGGCGCTGG
>CAYVDY010000164.1:0-12143 GCA_964450255.1 uncultured Candidatus Solibacter sp.
GCCCCGTGTCGGTGGCGGGCTGTGGCCGCGGAACATCCGGGTGGTTGTTGAGCCTCGCCTGGCTAGCGGGGGTCGGGTGCCACCCACTCAGAACATGGGTGAGCATGTTCTTGGTGTTCGTCTTGCCCGCGCTGCCCGTGACCGCGACGACGATGGCCTCCGGGCACAGCCGGCGGCCGCGACCGAGGCGTTGCAGGGCCGTCACCGTATCGGCGATGCGATAGACACCCGTGGGAGGCGCCTGATTGCGCGCCCAGCCGGGAATGCGCCGATCGCTGGCAAAGTCCGATTCCTGCGCCGGCTGCACCGTGAGCCGGATAGCGCCCTTCCACGGATACTCGGTCTGCTGAACCAGCGTGACCTTGCGATTGCCGGCGAGTTCGATCTCCGCCTTGCCGGCGGCATACAGGTTCACGTAGATGTTGCTGCCCTTCTTCGCATAGACGTAGCCGGGAATGGAAGCAAGGAAGCGCGTCACGTTAGAGGGGCAACAGGCACAACCGAACCACGGACTGCGCGCGTGCTGGCCATTGGATTCCAGCGGGTTGGGATAGAAGAACGGCTGGCCGGCCAGGGCCACGCCGGGGATCACGCCGTTGTAGGGCGTGCGCTCCATCACGTCGATGTACTTCGAATCGGCGTGGGGCAGGAACAACCGGTGGTTCCAGTAATCGTTGCCGATCGCCGCGCACGTCTCGTTATACGCGGTCATATTGGGGAGGTCGTAGTCGGGGCCGAATGCCTCTCCGGACGATGTGGAGCCGATACCGCCCGTGATGTAGAGCTTGCGGCCGGCGACGTTGTCCCAAATGCGATTAATGGCTTTGACGTATGCGGCGTCGTTCGCGAGTGCCGCGACGTCTGCCATGCCGGAGTACATATACGTGGCGCGTACGGCGTGGCCGACCGCCTCAGTCTGATCGACGACGCGCTGGTGCGCCTGATTGTAGGGCTTGCCGCCGGCTCGCACGTCCAGCAGGAATTGAGCCAGCTTCAAGTACCGTGCGTCGCCGGTGGCCCGGTACAGCTTGGCCAGCCCCATCTCCGTGATCTGGTGTCCCGGCCAGATCGCCTTCTTGCCAGGACCGAATGTCTGGTCCAACAGGTCCGCGGTTTTGATGGCTATATTCAGGAGCGTGCGCTTGCCCGTGGCCTGGTAGTGCGCGGCGGCGGCTTCGTAGAGATGGCCGAGATTGTAGAGCTCATGGCTGAGGTCCTCCTCCTTCTCCCAGCGGTTCTTGCCCGCCCAGGCGTGAGGATTGGAAGGATCGATCGTGCGTGTCGTGTAGAGGTAGCCGTCACGCTCCTGCGCCGCCGCGATCTTCACGATCAGCGTGTCGATGTAGGAGTCGAGTTTCGGATCGGGCGTGACGGTGAGCACGTAGGAGGCGCCCTCGATCACCTTGTAGATGTCGGTGTCGTCGAAGGGGAAGCCGGGCGGTTCCTTGTTGGAGAATGGCTCGCCGCGGAGTGCCTTGGCGGCGCGGTCGAAGTTGTCGACGCGGCCGGTCTCCTCGCATTGTTGAAAGGCGAAGGGAATGGTGACCTTGCGATTGATCTCGATGCGCGGCGCCCAGAAGGCATCGTTGAGATGTACGGCCGTGAATGGAACCGGCTGCACGGGGTAGTCCTGCGCGGACGCGGTGGCCTGGGCCTGGCCGGAGACGAGTTGGACCGTGCCCAGTATGCCGGAAGGAACGGGCTTCACCTGATCCATACCCTGCGGCTCGAAACGAGTCCCGTAGCGTAGGTTCAGCAGCCGGTAATCCGGGAGGGCGCGGCCGGCCATGTGATTGATGGCGGTGTTGGCGACCTTGATGAGGATGTGGTTGGCGCCTGGCTTGAGAAGCTTCGTCACGTCGAGCCTGTAGGGCGGACACCAGAGAGCGCCGGCGCGCTGGCCATTGATCGTGATGACGGCAGCTTCCCGGATGGGTGGATCGTACATGGCGCGCATGCCATCGCGGCTGGGCGTGTCGTTGAGCGCCGTGCCTTCTCCGAAGTCCAGAACGACGGGCGCTCCACTGGCGAGCATGCCCGCCGGAACGGTCACTTCGCGCTGATAATCGGCGACACCGGAAAAGTAGCGCGTGGCCTCGTCGTCGGTCCAGGAGTGCAGCGTCTTCATGGGGCCGAGCTGGAATTGCCAGCCGGTGGAGAGGTCGATCGTCTGGAGCGGGGCAACCTTGGTGACGACGGGCGGAGCCGCAGGCTTCTTCGAGAAAACGACGACGCGCGAGCCGTAAGGCTCGAGCTCAAGTTGGAGCGTTACCGTCCTGGCATCCTGCGCGGCAATGGCGGCGGGAGTGGCGTTGCCCGTCATCGGGTCCCAGAACTCCGGCGTCAGACCCGCCACACGAAACGTAGCAGTTTTGTTTTGGCGTGCGTTGCCCGTATTGGCGATGAAGTAGATCTCTTCGCCGGCCGTGCGGCGGTGGACAAATCCGATCGCGGGAACCGTCTCACTCAGCGCCATGTCCGGAGTGAGGAGCGAGGCCAGAGTCCTGCCGAGTTGCTGCTCATCGGCGACGACCTTCGCGGAACCGCTGAACAGCCGCTGCAGGATGGCGGCCGCTTCGTCCTTCTCTGCCTGCGGGGTCATCAACCCGGGTGCGGCGGCAGGCGCGCGGCGCGTAGCTACCAGCACTCCTCCACCCTTCACAAACGCTTCCAGCTTGCGAAGCGTCGCAATAGGGATGAGTTCGACATTCGGGAGCACGACGGCGCGATAGCGATTGCCGTCGAAGACGAGCGCGCCCTGGTCCACACTGCCGGCACGCGCCAGCGACGAGTCATCGAAGAAGTCGAGACCATAGCCGGCCTCCAGAATCTGCGGCATCACGGCCTTGCCGAGATGCGCACGGAGGACCTCGATCATGTGCACGCGGCCGGCGGTGAAGCTGGCGTAGGCGTCCGCCGTGGGCAGGTAGAGAGCGACATCGTTGGCCGGCTTGCCCTGGCGCAACAGAAAACTCATGCGCTGCAGGTACCGTGAAATCTCGGGCATCACCAGCCACCACGGATTGCGATCGTTAAACACGGCCGCGGCATAGAAGCGCGTACCCGGATAACCCTGCGCGTCGGCATTGTATGGCCAGCCGTGACCGATCAACTGATTGACGCCTTGCAGGAAGTGGATGTCAGCTTCCGCTTTCACGTCCAGCGGAGTCGCGCGGAACGACGGCGAGTGCAGCCAGGTCCACGTCTCCGACGAAGTCACTTTGCGGCCGAACAGGTGGCTGGCCGAAGCCGCCCATCGCGCGGCGCGCACCTCTTTCCAATCCACCCCCTCACCCTCAGGCAAATCGGCGAAGAAGTTGCTGCCGAGCGTGGCCGGCGGGATGCCGTAGTCCTGCACCCGAAAGCGCGTGCCGTTCAGCTTGGCGAAGGCCTGCATCGGCGTGAGGAAGCGCTCCTCCACCAACTCGGTGAGAGTCCGGCCCCAGTCGTAGCGGATCGCCGCAGTTTGCGGCCCGGCGTCGAGCACGAGCGCGGGTAGATGAGGCCGGATGTCGTAACCGCGACGCTGGCGAAACTCGGTGAGGAAGTCCGGAGTCCAGTCCGATCCGAACACCTCGAAGCTGTCACAGAAGATCGCATAGGGCTTGATCGGCGCCACCGACTGCAGCAGAGGCCTGCCCACAGACTGCAGATAGTGCTCCGTCGCGTTGCGGCTGTAGTGATCGAGGACGAACCCCTCCGCACCCACCGATGGACGCTTCACCATCATCCCGGTCCGGCTGCTGATGAAGAACAGAATCTCGTCCGGCGTGGGCGTGCCGGCCGGCAGGAACAGGTTGCCTTCCCTGGGCGGCGGAACCTCCTTCTTCGTACCGGCGTCGAAGGCAGCAATGTACTGCTCGCCGGCGCTGACGTCTGGAATCGGGATGCGGCGTGCGTTCGCTAGCGGCTTCACGCGTTGCACTCGAAGGCGGCCTGAGGCCTCCTGCACCGGCACGCTGGGGCCGCCGTACGGCCAACCACTGCCGAGCGTGAGATCGAAGCGCAGGCCAAGCTCTTTGGCCTTCAGCGCAGTGAAGCGGAGATTATCGAGGAACGCGGGGGAGAGAAACCGGTCATTGCGGATGCCGCGCGACGGATCGTCGAGCGAGACCGGATAGACGGGCTGCACCTCGAAGCCGCCAAGGCCGCCGGCCTTCATCGTGCGCATCTCCTGCTCGAGGCGCGGCTTGGAGACGGCAGGCCCGAACCACCACCAGCGCATCATCACACGGGCATCGTCTGGCGGCTTTTGAAACGAGTCGTGGAGGCCGGGCACGGCCAAAGCAAGAAGTAGGAATGCGGATTGCACCCTACGATTCTATGCCCGTGCCCGGTTCCGGGCTAGACCTTCGCCATCGATTGCCACGCCTGTTGCGCTGTAATGCGCACGCGGGCATTGGCGCTCTTCAGCTTGGGCAGAATGGCGGCGGCGGCATCAGCCGTGCCGATTTTGGCCAGACCGATCACAGCGGCGCACTGCTAGTGCTCCTCTGCCCGATCGATTGCGGTCTTGTAGATCCGCATGGCTTCGGCCGCATTGCCGGCGCGAGCCTGCGCGTCAGCGTAGCGGAGAAGGCTGTCGGTGTGCTCGGTCGCCTGCCAGGGCGTGAGCGTCTTCCCATCAGGAATGCGCGGCGCAACGGCTGGCTTCTTGCCAATCCGGCCGTACGCCTTCAAGGCTGCGAGGGCGAGCTCGGCGTTCGGCGACTTCATCGCCTCCACGCACAGCGGCAGCCCCTCGGCCGCACGGCGATGCCCGAGCGCGGCCAGAATGCGCGGCTTGAACTCGGCGGCGGCGCCCGGGTAGGAAGCTGCGATCGCGGCAATGGCGGCCTGGGTCGGGATGCGCTCCAGACAATAGACCGCTTCCTCGCGCAGCTCCGCGGAGGTCATCAGCTTCGCGATCGCTGGAATGGCATCATCGCCCGCGATTCCCGAGAGAAGGCGCAACGCGTGGGCCCGCACGTCCAGCGCGTAGGACGCGCCGGTGAGCTCCAGCAGCCCCTTCACGACCCCGGCACGATTCGGCGCGGCGGGGTCCTTGCCCACCGCGTGCGTCAACGTCGTCAGAGCCTCGCGCGCTGCCTTGGCAATGCCAGGCGTTGTGGAGGCGGCCAGCTTGCCGACCTGCGGAATCACAGAGGGCGAAACTTCACCCGCCGCACGCCAAGCCGCGAAACGCACATCGGCGCTGCTGCTCTGGAGATCACTGATAAATTTCTGATCGTCTGCCATTGTGGTGTCTCCTTACAGATTCCATGGACCGCGGCCGGGCCGGCTCAGCAGCCGGTTCGCCTCGTCGTCGTTCTTCACGCGCTCATTGATGGGATCCCATTCCAGCTTGCGCTGCAGTTGGAACGAGACGTTGCCGAGGATGCAGAGAGACGCCACCCGGTGCGCCGCCTCCATGTGCATGATGGGTTTCTGCCGCGTGCGGATGCAGTCCTCCCAGTTCTCGCTGTGGCCGGGACTGCGGAACGCTTTGCCACAATCACACGAGGCGGCATAGTCCTTCACCTTCTGATCGGTCGCCGTGCCCGCGCCATCGCCGAGCGTCACTGTGCAGTGGCCTTTTTCGCCGTGATAGACAGCGCCGTAACGCGCCTCGATCTCCGCCGACGGAATGCCCGGCTGCGCCCACACAAGCGTGAAATCCGGGTCCTTGAATTCATACGTGACATCCATCGTGACGGCGGCATCGTACATGCCGTCCTTCGGCGGCGCACCCGTTGCGTGCACGCTCACCGGTCCCTTCTCGTCGGCCTCCATGATCCAGTTGGCGATGCTCATCACGTGCGCGCCGCGGTCGCGGATCTGGCCGCCGCCGAAATCCGTCAGCCAGCGAAACGCGCCGTGCGTATGCTTCACGTTGTACGGCAGCCAGCGCGCCGGCCCCACCCACATGTCGTAGTCGAGTTCGGGCGGCGGCGCCGTGTCAGGCGTCCAATCGCCATCCGGACTTGCGTAGTGCCAGCACAGCACCTTGCTCACCTTGCCGAGCTGCCCACCGCGGATGTAGTTGGCGGCCTGCCACGCGGCGGGCTGCGAGCGGCCTTGCGATCCGATCTGCACCACGCGGCCATAGCGCTCGGCCGCGGTCACCATCGCGCGTCCCTCTTCGATCGTGTTGCACGCCGGTTTCTCGCAGTACACATCCTTGCCGGCCTGGCAGGAGAGAATCGTCTGCAGCGCGTGCCAGTGGTCCGGCGACGCGATGTAGACTGCGTCCACGTCTTTGTCTTCCAACAGCTTTCGAAAATCCTTGTAGATCTTCGGCTTGCCGCCGACTCGCGTGGCCGCCTCATCCACTCGCTTGATATCGACGTCGCAAAGCGCCACGGACCGGCCGGGGCGCAGGACCCTCGTGCCGTCGCCACCCAGGTTGGTGGTAGCCGTCACCGCCTTGCCGATATTCGCCTCGGCGCGCAGGAATCCGCGGCCGCGGCCGCCTATCCCGATGTGGCCGAAGTTCACCGTGTCACTCGGCGGCGTCTGCCCTTGCAGACCCAGCACGCGCGAGGGCAGGATGTCGAAGAGGAACGGCGTCGCGGCCGCGCCCTTCAAAAATGTGCGGCGGGAGTTCTTCGCGGTCTTGGGCATAATGATTATCTCCAGTTCAGTTCAGACGGCTGGCAAATTCACGGGCTCGCGCGTCGGCATCAGTCAACGGTAATCCGATGACGCCGCAGAGCCATTCGTTCTTGGCAAACAGGAAGGTGGGTGTATCACCGTCCTTGCCGAAGTAGCCGCCAAAGTGGGCGATTACTTTGGGGCTATCAAGCTTCTTCTTGAAATCGAGGAGCAGCACGGCGGCATCCGTGGGACTCTTCGTCCTGATGAGGATCAGGTCGTACTCCTGCTTGCCCAGCTTGTAGTGGGCCAGGTTTCCGCCCGGCAGAAAGTCATGACCGAGCAGATGATCGGCCACCACCTTCGCCGACACTCGATTGGCGGCAGGGAAATGATGGCTGTCGTCGCTCGGCTTCGCGGCCTTCTTGACGGGCGGCGGCGCGGCGTCCGGCTTGGTGTCGGAAGCGCATCCGGACAGCAGAAGCGCCAGACACGCCGGGAATAACGTTAAAGTGCGCATCAGTCCGAAATACTATCACGGACGCCGGGGGTGGTATCGTAGCAGTCTGTGATCACCATTCGCGAAGTCGCCAAGCGTGCCGGCGTGTCGGTCGGCACGGTTTCCAATGTTCTCTCTGAATCGGAGTCGGTCCGGCCCGAGCTCCGCAAGCGAGTGGAGGAGGCGATGCGCGAGCTGGACTACTCCCCCAACCAGATCGCGCGGAGCCTGAAGACACGCAGTACGAAGACGCTGGGCACCATCATCAGCGACATCACCAACCCGTTCTTCCCGCAGTTGATTCGTGGCGCGGAGGATGCCGCGTTGGAGCGCGGTTATCTGCTCATCACGCTCAACACCGACGATCAGGTGGACCGCGAGCGTCGTGCACTGGCGGTTCTTCGGGCTCGCAAGGTGGATGGCGTTCTGGTTGTCATGGCGCCAAGCGACACGGAAGCCACTCACATCGCTTCCGCCTTGGAGGCCGGCACGGCCGTAGTCTGCCTGGACCGGATTCCTGACGGAATTTCGGTCGATTCGGTGACCGTCGACAATCGCAAGGGTGCGCGCATGTGCATGCACCACCTGGTCAGCCGCGGACACCACCGGATCGGGTTGCTCTCCGGCACGCCCGCCGTCTACACGGCAAAGGAGCGTCTCGAAGGCTACCTGGAAGTAATGAGGGCGAGTTTCGGCCCTGACACTCCCGGGCTGATCCGGCACGGCGATTTCCGCCTGGAGAGCGGCTACCGCATCGCCAAAGAGATGCTTTTGGAGGCCGAGCCGCCGACCGCGATTTTCGCCTCCAACGCCGTGATGGGCTTCGGCGCATTGAAGGCAATGAACGAACTCGGCCTGCGCTGCCCGGAAGATGTTTCACTGGCCGTGTTTGACGACATCTCGTTCGGCGATGCCATCCAACCCCGGCTCACGGTGGTGGCGCAACCGGCCTATGAAATGGGCAGACGTGGAGCCGATCTGCTGATCGCCCGAATTGAAGGCCGCGAGAAGACCCCCGGCCCGGTGCGAGTGGAGCTGAGCCCGGAGCTCATCGTTCGCGGCAGTACCGCCGCGAGACGTTGACCCTGGCCCGCCGTCTATGATGGAGGGAGATGGGGATCAATTCGGAAACGAGCGCTTCGGCCGGCGGACGCTGGATGCCAACCTGGCTCGGCACAGCCATCGTTTACATACTCTCTTTCGCGTGCTTGCTCTGGGTCTACCACGACTTTGACTGGAAGACTGAGTTGCCGAGACTCGCGCGCATCCATTGGGCGTGGATCGCCGTCGCGGTCGCCAGCGACGTGCTCGTCTACGTCTCCCAGGCCTGGCGCTGGAACATCCTGCTAAGGCCCGTAGTGGATTTGCCGATGGGCAAGACTGTTCAGGCTATCTACATCGGCCTCTACGCCAACGAAGTGCTGCCTTTGCGGGGCGGCGAGCTGATCCGCTGCTACCTGCTGGCGGTCTGGAACCACATCAAGTTCCCTCTGGTCCTGAGCTCGGCGCTGATCGAACGGCTCATCGATGGAGTTTGGCTGATCGTCGGCTTTGCGATCGCATCGCTTTTCGTCGATCTGCCGAACGATCTTCAGGCGGGCGTCTGGGTCCTGGCAGCGGTAATTGCTGTCATCGGCGGCCTCGTACTGTTCGCGGTCTTCAACAAGGCATTCGCCCATCACGTCACGACGAAGCACCGCTGGGCTGAACCGCTGCGGATGGTGGTAGAAGGCCTCCATGCCATGGGAAGGTCGAAATCGTTCCCGGTCGCCGTTTGCGCCAGTACGGTCTACCTACTCCTCCAGATCATTCCGATCCACGCCATGCTCGAAGGCTACGGCGTGGACCTACCATTGGGCTCGGCCGCCATCGTACTGGTGGTGCTGCGATTGGGCACCATTGTGCCCGGCCCCCCCGGCAACGTCGGCGTCTTCCATCTCTTCTGCTTCCTCGCCATGAACAAAGTGCTGGGCGTGGACGCGCAAACGGCAAAGCTGGTCTCCGGCATGATGTTCTTCGTCGTATCGGTACCGCTGCTGGCAGCGGGCGCCATCGCGCTGGCGCTCACAGGCAGCGAGATCCGAGAGATTTACAAGCGCGCCCACGCCCACCGCGCCGAGGCCCCGGCAAAGCCCTGAGCGCGTCACCGGCGCGGCAACGGCTGCAGCTCACGGTTTCACGCATGTCCTGATGGCGCGGCGTGCCCAGACAGTACTCCGTCGTTGAGCTGCGACCGGCGCGGGAAACGCTGGGCGATTTCCTGGCTGTGCGTGGCGATGATGAGGATCGTCTTGTGCGTGGTGCGCACGCGTTCCAGCAGTTCGGCGACGGCGGTGGCATTGGTGCGATCGAGGTTGCCGGTGGGCTCATCGCAGAGGAGAAGCCTGGGTTCGCGCACCATGGCACGGGCGATGGCGACACGCTGCTTCTCGCCGCCGGAGAGCTGATCCGGACGGTGATCGAGGCGCGCGGAGAGGCCGACGTCATCGAGAAGTTTTCGAGCGCGCTGCGGAGCGAGTGTGTCCTCTTCTCCGACCATCAACGGGATCAGCACGTTTTCGAGCACTGTCAATTGCGGCAGCAGGCAGTGGTCCTGAAAGACAAATCCGACAGATTTGTTGCGGTACTTCGCCTGCTCCGGTTCAGCCAGCGTATAGGGATCGACACCTTCGAGGCGGACGACGCCCGATGTTGGCGGATCGAGCGCGCCGAGAATCTGGAGCAGCGTGGACTTGCCGCAGCCGCTGGGGCCCATAATGGCCAGACCCTCGCCGGGTTGCATGGAGAACGTGACGCCGCGCAGGACTGCGAGCGGGCCGGCGGGCGAATCGTAGCTTTTGTTGAGATCTGTGACTTCCAGCACGGGTATCTCGTTTAGGGTATCGCGAAGGCGCGGATGCTTGTCTGATCGCGGATGAAGAGTTGCCTGCCTGAGAAGACCGGCGGCGCCCAGACCGCGGTTTTCGTGACCTCGTGGCGCTGCTTTTCGACGGGGCGGCCGGAGGAGATGTCGTTCACGATCAGCTCGCCGGTGTCGGTGAGAGCGTAGAGCGTGCGGCCGCTAAGGCGGAGTTGGAGGTTGTTGGCGTAACGGCCCTCGGAAGCCCAGAGCTGTTTGCCGGTGGCGACGTCGAGTGCGAAGAGGCGGCCCTTGTTGCGGCTTGTGAGTCCATAGAGGGTGGCGCCGTCCAGGACCGGATTCGAGATGTACATGGGCAGTTCGGCGTGTGACCATTTCTCGCGCGCGGACCAGCCGGTGGCGGATTTGGCGATGACGTAGGCGGCGGTGGGCTTGCGGACGCCGGAGACGATGACGGTGTCGCCAGCGATGACGGGGGTGATGATGTTCTCGTTCCACTGGTCCTTGAAGGGCAGGGTCCAGAGGGTTTTGCCGGTGGCGGAGTCGACGCCGAAAACGTGCTGCTCAGAGAGCGTGACGTATTGGCGGACGCCGGCGATGACGGCGACGGAAAGCGATGCGTAGACGGGATGCTCGGTCGTGTTCGACCAGACGGTCTTGCCCGTGGCGGGGTCGAGCGCGAGCAACTCGCCGGCGGAGTCATCGCCCCAGAAGACGATGAGGCGGCCCTGATCGAGAAGCGGCGT
Source organism: uncultured Candidatus Solibacter sp. (assembly GCA_964450255.1). Classification (GTDB taxonomy): domain Bacteria; phylum Acidobacteriota; class Terriglobia; order Bryobacterales; family Bryobacteraceae; genus Paludibaculum. The sequence goes on from CAYVDY010000164.1 coordinate 10,679, forward strand.
CATGGCGGTGCCGCAAAAGAGCTTCGAAGTGGAGACCGGTTTGGCCGGGGTGCGCTGCCACTTCAGCTTGCCGGTGGTGAGAGAGTAGGCGCGCAAGTGCGCCACGCCTCCGAGTGTAAAGAGGGTGTCGCCCTGGATCACGGGAGCCGAATACGGCGCGGCTGCCATGCTCAGCGCGGCGGAGTTCTTCTGGAAAGGCGCGCTGTAACTATCGCGCCACGCCAGCTTGCCGCCGGCGCGGTGGAAGCAGGAAACAATCTCGTCGCCGGCTTGGCGGCTGAGAGTGCAAACGAGCTGTTCGTTGGCGACAGGCGGCGAGTATCCTTCACCGATACTCGCGGACCATTGCAGTGCGGGGGCAGCGAGGAGGAGGAGAGCGAGAGTCATGGGGTGCCGTGAACTCCCATCGTACGCCTCCTCACATTCGGCGTGCCGTGTCCGGCTGAGGACTCAGTTCCGAAAGTCCTTCTCCGCCTGCTCGCTTTCGAACTCGAGCTTGACGCCGGACTTCATCGACATCATCTTCAGGGCCACCTTGTTGACGTCCTTGCCGAACTCGACGAGCAGGGCCTGCGGCTTGCCTGTCTCGTCCTTGTAGCCGATGGTGGCGAAGTGCTTGCGCTTCTTCGAGAGCAGCATCGGCAGCGCGGCGATACCCATCGTCGTCACGCCCCAGCCGATGGTGGCGCCGATGCGGCGGCCCGACTTCTGCCCGTACTCCAGGCTGGTGATCCGGGCGAAGGGCAGAGTGTACTTCTGCTTGCCCCAGGAGAATACGGCGGCGTCATCGCCGACTTTTACGGAGCCCTCGGCGCCCGGCTTCACGCCGGTGAAGTCGCCGCCCATGTAGCGCGCGTCGTTCTTGCCGACTCCGGCATCCAAGGTGCCGTGCAGCAACGCCGTTGCTACCAGCAGTGCCGCCATCGATCGATTGTTCATGAGGAAGAGTCCTTTCTTCCCCAGCATGGCGGCGGCGGTGGCTCACAGGCTGAGCCTCACGCAATTACGAGCAAAAGATCCTTTGGCTCGACCGTCTGCCCTACAGCAGCCGTGCGCTCCGTGACCTTGCCTGATATGGGCGCGTAGACGGTGGTCTGCATCTTCATGGCCTCCATCACGAGGAGCTTGTCGCCCTTTTTCACCACCTGGTTCAGTTCCACGGCGATGCTGGTGACGGCGCCGGGGATGGGGGCACCGACGTGCCCTTCCTTGGCGGGATCGGCCTTGGGATGGGACTTCACTTCCGCCTTCAGCTTGCGGTCGCGCACTGTGACTTCGCGGGGCTGGCCGTTGAGCTCGAAGAAGACGGTGCGGGTGCCGTCGGGATGGGCTTCGCCGACGGCGACAAATTTGATGACGAGGTTCTTGCCGGGCTCGATCTCCACCGCGATTTCCTCGCCATTCTTCATGCCGTAGAAGAAAGTAGGAGAAGGCAACACCGTCAGATCGCCATAGGCTGCGCGGG
>CAYVDY010000165.1:0-9858 GCA_964450255.1 uncultured Candidatus Solibacter sp.
GCGGGGGGGGGGTCCGGTGGGCCGGGGCGGTGGTGCATGGCGACGGCATGGCTGGGCCATTCGAGGGCGAGCAGGACGGCGTGCTGCTTGCGCTGTCCAAGCACGGAGGCGAAGTTGACGGCCATGGTGGTGGTGCCCACGCCACCCTTGGCCCCGAGAAACGTGTAGACGCGGCCCAGACGGCTGGCGCCCGAGGCGGCACGGCGCGGGGTGCGTTCCAGCCGCGCCATGGCATCGCGGAAATCGGAGCGGCGCAGCGGCAGTTGAAGAAAATCGTTGGCGCCATGGCGAACGGCGCTGATGACGGAATCGGCGTCTCCGGCGTAATTGGCGGCCACCACGTAGAGATCCGGCGCGGCCTGCTTCACCTTCTCCAACGCTTTGAGACTCACTTCCGGGTCTCCGGCAAGATCGACGAACAGGGCCGCTTCGGGATAGCGCTCCAGATCCTGCAGGACCCGGACATACAGGTTCATGGTGATCTCCGGATACTCGCCGACGAGCTTGGCATTGGGCATATTAAGCAGGCTCTCGCGAACCATTTCGCGGAAGTGCTCGTCGGTGGAGGCGATCAGGAGTGTGATGGAAGACATTGATCTCGCTACCTCATCAAGGATTGCAGGTTCCCAGCTCCGGATCGCATCCGGCGCCTTCTATCGGCATGGACGTGGAGAAGTCCGGAATCCGCACGGGGGGCAGGCCCAGATAGCCCATAAAGAAACGAAATTCGTAGTTGCGGACGCGCACGGTGACGGTATCGGGCACGCACAGGGTGGAGCACTCGCCGTCGCACTGGAAGGGTTCGAGCAGCCCGCTCTCCGCGTTCTTTTTGTAGTATTCGACGATGAGCTCCGCCGGGCCATCGCGAAACGAGGCCTGATCCGGCATGGGCGGCACGTTGGTACGCATCCATTCGAGCACGTTCTCGCTGCCGGACTGCCAGCAGTGGGTGGCCGCATAGCGCGCGCCGAGACGCGTGTAATCCACCACGCTGTGCCAGATCCACATCAGTTGCGCGATGGCGATGAGCCCGAAGGTCATGGGCGTGATGACGCCAACCAGCAGGATGACGTATTCGAGCAGCGACTGACCGCGCCGTTTCCGGAGGGAGGGTGTGCGCATCACGTACCTCCGAAGGGCAGCCGGACATGGGGCCGCAGGGGGATGGGATCGTTGAGGATACCCGGGAAGCGCAGCGTAATGGGGTAACCGTCGGGCAGAGTCACGACGACGTAGTCCGGTCCGCGCGCGCCCTGGGCGGTGTCACAACCGGTGGCGGAGGCCTCGCAGGTACATTCGACCACCGAAGATGTGTCGGTGGAGTATCGCTCCAGACGGATGGAGATGAGTTCCGGCGTGAGGCCGGGCAGCAGCGGTTCACCGGTGCCGTCGACGTTGCCGGTGACTGCGTACGCCTTGATGGCGGCGACATTAGTATCGGCGTCATCGCAGAAGTTAATGCCCTGCTGGGTGCCGGCGGTGCGTCCGACGTTGTAGAGGATCTTCTTGAGGGTGTAGTAGGTGTAGGTGACGCGGCTGAGCTCCACCGTACCCATGAAGAGCAGCACCAGAAACGGCGTCCATAGGGCGGTTTCCAGGAGAATCGCTCCGCCTTGTTTTCGGCGTCTCATCGGTGCAGAACCACCTTTCCGGGACCGGCGGCGAGTTGGCAGCCATCGAAGCGGCCCTGCTTGAGAGGCATCACGGAGCCGATGTAGCTGGCGACGAAGCGGCCATTGGAGTCGCCGGCGTTGACGGTGGTGGAGCCGGTATCCGGCTGGATGAGAAACTGGCGGAAACCCAGCGCCTGCACGGGACCGGTGCTGAGCGTCTCGACGATGGCGACGGTGATGATGCGGCGGCCGTTGCCGGCGTAGGCGGCGTAGTCCTCCAGATCCGTGATGTCGGTATCCACCTGATAGAGGGTGGCGATGGAGTCCACGTCCACGACATTGGCGCAATTGGCCTGCACCGCGGTATCGAAGCGCATGGAGAGGCCGCAGGTGAAGGCGGAGACGGGGCCGGGCACGCGGTTGGCGTTGCAGTTCAAGGGCGCGGCGTTCACCCAGACCACTTCATCGGTGGTGACGGTGATGCACGCGCGGCGCGAGAAGGTGGCGGGATCCGTAGAATTGTCGGTGGTGGCTGTGGGCAGCATCCCCTGCGCGCCGATGCGAAACGCCTGGGAGGTCTCATCGGGATAGAGCGTGGCCTCCTCGTTGTAGCGGTTCAGCATCATGTATTCCACGCGCTGGGCGCCGGCCACGCCGGAGGGAGTGGGCGTACCGTTGCAGACGTAGCCGAGCGTGTAGCGGGTATTCTTGACGAAGCCGAAATCGACGAGGTCGGCGGGGTCCAGCGCGGCCAGCGCGATGGGCTCCATGCCGCAGGCCGTACAGAGCGGCGCACTGATTCCGGCCACGGCGGATACCTGGATTGGCGTTTTGCGCTCTGAGGCGATGGGCAGGAAGCTGAAGAAGAGCAGCGGCGCGTCCGCGGTGATGGTGATTTTGGCGTACCTGGCGGTGGACCCGGAGGCTTCCCCGCCCTCGCCATCGCCGGTGGCGGCCGCCATTGTCTCGAAGAAAGTCAGCGTGGGCGCTTCGCTATTCAGGAAGCCCGTACCCTCCCCGATGGTGACCGCGCCGAAGTCGTATTTATTCGCGAATCCGTTCTCCGCGTCGAAGCTGAATTTCGCCTGATCGGCCGCCTGCGTAAGGGCCACATCGTTGCCGATGAGGCGTGCCGCGCCGGCCAGGGCGGCCGAGTTGGCGGCGGTCTGGAGTTCAGCGCGGACCAGATAGAGACGGGCCAGATCGATGGCGAAGCCCATGAACGCGAAGACCACGGGCACAAGAATAACCAGCAGTTGCATCGAAGTGGCGCCCTGCTGACTGTTCCTCGCTGTGATCCGCGCGCGCATTTTCTATTTCTTTTTGGTATCGGCAACGGGCTGCGAATCGGCAGGCTGGGGCGTCACCGGAGTGGCGCCCTTCACCTTGCTGCTGCCCGCCTTGCCATTGGGCGTCTGATAGCCGGCAGGGCCGACGTATTCGGGCGTCCTGCCGCCCTTCTTTTTCTTCCTGGCGTTGATGGCCGCCAGTTCCTCTTCGGCCGATGCCAGGAACGGCTCGATAGAGGTTGGCAATTGCGCGCGCTCTTCCGCGGTGAGCGGCTTGACGAAGCGCGGCGTGATCACCACCAGCAGTTCGTCCTGCGATTTCTTCGTCGAGCGGCTGCGGAAGAACTGACCCAGGATCGGCACGTCGCCCAGCCAGGGAATTTTGTTGATCACGTTGACCACGCGGCTGTCGAGCAGACCGGCGATGGCGAAGCTCTCGCCGTCCTTCAACTCGACTTCGGTGGAGGCTGTGCGAGTGGAGAGTGCGGGGATCAGAAAGCCCTGGAGGGTGACGGCGTTGGAGAAATCCAGGGCGCTGACCGAAGGCGAGACCTTCAAGTGGATCTTGTCGTCCTCGGTGATGGTCGGAGTGAAGGTCAACTCCACACCGAAACTCTTGAACTGGACGGTCACCACCGGCGCCACCGCACCACCCGTGGACGTGGCGGCGAGGGTGGGGAATGGGAACTGGCCGCCGGCCAGGAAACTGGCCTCCTTGCCCTCGATGGCGATGAGATTGGGCTCGGCCAGGATCTGGAGCAGATTGCGATTCTGCAGGAGGCGGACGGTCATGCCGATGTTCAGGTCCGGTCGAAAGAGGAAGAGGTTCAGCAGGTCACTGAAATTGACCGTGGAGTTCGAGAAGTTCTGGTCCTGAAACTGAAACTGGCTGAAGCGCGGCGTGGAGTATTGCTGCGTGGAGATGGCGCCGAGCATTTTGTCATTGCGGCTGAAGTAGTTGAAGCCGATTTCGCTGAGAGACGTCCGATCCACACTGGCGAATTTCACCTGGAGCATGATCTGGCGGGGCGCTGGCGGCTTGGGCACGCGCAGCAGATTGACGACGCTGCGGCCCAGCGGGGCAGCGATCTCGCCATAGCGCTTCACTTCGTCGGCGGTTTTCACCTCACCCGTGAGGATGACGGTATCGCCGTTGACGTTGAGATCGATGTTCTTCTCTTTGAGCGCTTCGCGGACGCGCTTGCGGGAGGCTTCGGAGGTGGACGAATCCTCTACGACACGAATGTTGTAGCGCGCGGCGGCGAGGCCGGTTTCCCAGACAATCACGGTGGTGTAGCCTGCACCCTTGGCATTGACCATCACCTCGCGGGGGCTTACCACGACGGCATCGGCGACCTTGGGCTCGGCTACGGCCACGCGCACGACGTCGTTGTTGAACTGAAGCAACTCGCCGCGTCCCAGCAAGAGGTCAAGGTCCTTCACCGGCGAGGTCTGAGTCCAGGCAAATGCGACACACAGAGCGAACAGGAAGAACAGACGGCGGCGCATTACTGGAAGCTCTCCTGCAGGTGTTTGTCGCCGCGGAAGACGTCGATGACCAGGCGCGGTTTAGGCGGCTCTTTCTTTTCGGCCTTCTTCGCGGGCACATCGGTGGTTAGCGCGGCCCAGGCCTGCGGATCGCGGACGGCCGCCGCCGCGCCGGGCGCGCCGCCGACCATCTGTGGCCGGCGCACCCGCGTGAAGAGCTCCGGATCGAGCACCTCTGCCGTAACGGCCTGACTGTTCGCGAGCCGAGACCTATCCAAGGGGTTGCGCAGAGCGAGGCTGAGGCGGCCCTGGTTCTTGGCGAGCTCCACTTTGCGGGCGTCTTCCGGCGTGACCAGCAACGTAACGGCGCGGGTCTGGGTAACGCTGATGTTGGTGGGCGCGGGTGCGGCGCTGGTCCCGGCGGCCGGGGCGGCGGTTGGAATCACCTCGGTGTTGCGGCCGATGGAGAGAACTACGGCGTCTTCCAGGACGACGGTGGTCATCGCCTCGGCCATGGAACCGGGCCGGGTGAAGAGCACGTCCACATGGGAGCGTGGCTGGATGAGGCCGGCCACGCCGCTGACGTCGGTGATGGGAATCGAGACGGCGCGCATGCCCATGTCGATGGTGGCAGGGAGCCCATCGGGGCCGCTGACGGAGCTGAGCTTGTTGGAAGTGAGCGGCTCATTGGCCATGATGGGATAGAGCAGGGCGCGTCCGGCTGCGAGCTTCGGGTCCAGCATGGCCAACTTGGGCAGGTCCTTGGCTGGCATGTCGATGGTCTTGACGTCAGTTGCCTTCAGTTTCTGGCCGGCGGCCATGTCGCGGCTGGCGGCTACGACCTTCACGGTTTTCTCGGCCTGAGGCGCGGTGGTGCGCGACCAGAAGAACCAGGTGAGGAGCGCCGCGGAGATCCACGCCGCGCCGAAGATAATCAGTATTCGTTGCCGGTCCATATTGACCTCAGTGCGATTCCGGCGGGGCTGCCAGCAGCGCCGCCACTTTGTCTTGATAAAGCGTCCGCCAACCCGCCGATTGCAGCGCCGCGCAGAGGGAAGCGTCCGATGGCAGCAGCGCGTGGGTGAAAGCGAACCGGCGGACCTGATCGCGCCATCCGGGCCGCGCCTCCATCAGGCGAATGTAGGACGTCATGAAAGCCGCGCCGTAGAAATCGCTGCGGCCGTCGAAGTAAACTTTCCGCTCTCCCGCGAAGCGGTAGATGAGATAGCCGCCGAACTTGTCCGGGGCGAGGATGCGCGCCTCGCGGGGCAGGGACGCCACCTGCGCCGCGGCATCCACGGGAAACTGATCTGGCGGGAATCCGGAATGCGCCGCCACCGCGGGAATAGAGAGAATCAGCCAGGCGAGCAGCGCGGCCACAGGCGCGACACCCCATCCGCACAGACCGGCATCCAATTTGCGCAGATTCCCGGAGTAGTACAGGAAGCCGTTTAGCGCCGCCTGCACCGCGGGCCGCAGATTGCGGATGCGCAATAGCGCCAACGTGATAGACCCGTTGGCCAGCGGTAGTGCGCACATCGCCAGCAGAGGCAGTCCGCGAGCTGAGCGCAATGCCAGCAGCGAGAGGAACAACAGAACGAAGCCACGCCCGGCGGCCCGTTGTCCGAAGGCGCAGGCTGCGCCGGCCAAGGCTACCAGCAGGACGCCCAGTACGGAGCCCGCGCCATCGGCGTGGAAGTTGAAACTCTGGAATTCGGCCACCCGGCTGAGCAGTTCCGTATCCCTGAGGTATCGGAAGACATGGCCGTGCAGAGCCCATCCGTAGGGATTCAATAACGTGCCCGGCGCGGCGCACAGCAGTGCGAGCGCGTACCAGCGCGCCCGTCGCAGATCGCCACTGTTCCAAAGAAGCCAAGCCGTGAGCTCTCCCAGCGCATAGAGCGCCAGCACCACAAATCCGAGAACGAAACTGGCGTGGGTGTTGGACCACACCACCGCCAGCAGAAATGCCATCCAGCCGTGCATGGGCACGAAGCGAACCGATGCGCGTTCCGCGGCCATTAGCGTGAGCATCAGCCAGAGCCAGCCGAACAGATGAGGCCTGGCCAGCCAGTGCAGACCGGCGGTGGTCCACATCCAGGGCATCAACGCACAGGCGAGCAGGAAGTCCCCGCCGGCGCTCCAGGTCAGCCTCACCCACAGCCAGACAGAGACCGCAATCGCCAAGCCGAAGAGCCAGGCCACAGCGCGCAATCCAGCCACCTGGTGGAGAGCGCCCATGGCGACATCTACGGCCCACTCCCAAGCCATCCATGGCCGGCCCGGCTGCGTGAACGAATACGGATCGTTCCTGGGCACCGCGAGATCGGCCAGAACCCGCTCGCCGGTGCGCACATGCCAGCCGGTATCGGAATCCCGAAAGAGCCGCGCCGAGCCATCGAACAGAAAGAGGCAGGTAAAGAGCGTCAGGACGCCGAGGACCATTGCCAGATCCGGCGCCAGCCAGAGCCTTCCGCCGGATGCGGGCGGCCGTCCGTCCGGGTTACTGTCCTGAGGCGCCAATGCTGGTGAGACCCTGCGTAATGCTCGAATACAGGCTCACAATTGCCGTGGAGAGCTGATTCACCGTAGTGATCAGCGCCAACCCAACGGCTGCGACGATCAGGGCGTATTCGACCAGGTCCTGGCCCTTTTTGTCTCGCACGAGGCGAACTAAAATCTGCCGCATCACATATTCCATCAGTTGTATACTCCCTGCTAACGCGAGGCCCGGGTGTTCGACTTCGTAGACTTCGGCCGCCCCGGGACCTCCTCCTCTGTATGAACGAAAACCCTCTTGCACGATGCCGTGAAGCGGCTCCATCGTGATTCGGTCTGCTGGGATGGCAACTCGGCTGGACGTCCGTCCAACTCGGCAACCAACTCCAGGTTCCTTAACGCCGGCCAGTAGTCACGACGGTAGCGTAGCGCAACCGCGATCTCTTCGCGAGCCTTCTGGTACTGGCCCTGGTCGATATAGACCGCGGCCAGATTGCTGTGGGCCGCCGCCGGCTCCATAGTCATTGTCCAGTGGGCCACGGCGCCGGTCGGATCCTGGTTCCCGGCGCGAACGGCCATTACCCGCGCCAGATTGCCTCTGGCGGTGTCCGACCGTTGGTTCAGGCGGAGCGCCGTTCCGAATTCCGCCGCCGCCTCATCGTAGCGGCGCTGAAGCATCAAATTGTATCCCAGATTGTTGTGCAGGGCGTCGTCGTCCGGGGACAAGTCCAGGGCGGCGCGATGGGCGCGTTCTCCCGCCGGCAGCTTGCCTGCCTCGTCGGAAGTGATGCCCAGCCACGCCTGCAACCCGTCGTCAGGAGCAGTCTGTTTGGCCAGAAACTCCGCTATCGCTCCGGCTGCCTCCCCCGGCAATTCGAGTTTTCTAAGCAGGCCCACTTCCATCAGAAGCAGTTCACGGCTTTGAGGTTCGCGAGGACGGGCCATGCGGATGTGCTCCAGCGCGACATCTGAGAAACCGGAGGCTTCATAGCGTTTTGCCAATTGGACGCGCACGTCGTTGGCATCGGGCGCGAGCGCAAGACGCTGACGCAGGATTCTGATCTGCTGGTCGCCTTCGCCGGCGATTACGGCGTTACGAGTTTGCCGTTCCATGGCAGAGCGCACCGCCGGTTGCGGCGGCGTGGCGGTGGGAGCCAGCGCGGCATGTTTCGCACAGCCGGTCAGGATTGCAGCAAAGAGCAGTAGCGCCGAGAACCTCATCACCCGTCTACTTTCTCAAATTCCAACTGGTCTCCGGGAACCGTGTTCGTGGCGGCGATCCGCCCTTCCGGCAATTCCAGCACCGAGTGGGCCCGAAGACACCCGGAGATTCGCCACGGCTTCAGCGATGGCCTGACCTTCACAACCTCTTTTTTCTTGTTCAGGTAGACCACATCAATCGTAAACTTCATAAAGAAGCAATGCACTGCCTCGCACGGCGAGATCCACAGCCCTTCCCCGGGCGCGAGCCCGGTCCGCTTCAACAGGCCCTCGCGGCGGGTCTCGCTGGTATTGGCGACATCCGCGGAGTCGGCCACCACGGAACCCCGCGTTCGGTTGTACACTCGAATCTTCATGTGAGGCGACGGTCCGGCAGGTTCCTGGCCAGAGATCCTATAACCCTGGCAGGGCAGCAAGGTTTCGGTGGCGGAAGCAACTTCATCCGGGCGGTAGGGTTTAGACTAACTGATTAACCATGTCTGTGCAACGCACTCTCGAAGCGGCGCTGAAGTCCGGCGCGGTCCTATTCGGAATTCTGGCGCTGATGGCCCCCGGGCGCATGAGTGCACAGACTATCGGCGCCACGTTCGGGGAGGTGATCCGGCTTGGTGGCACGCCGTCCGACATCGTCCTGGATGAATCGAGGGGCCGCCTCTACCTGGTGAACCAGAACGCGAACCGCGTGGAGGTTTGGGACTACGGGACCAACTCGCGTGTGCAGAACATCTCTGTGGGCCGCGGTCCTTTATCGGCGGCCATGTCACCGGACGGCCAATACCTCTACGTGACAAACGCGGGGTCTCAGATTGCGCCGGACTCCACGTTGAGCGTTATTGATCTGGGGACCAATCAGGTTTCGGCGACCGTGCCGCTGCCGGCCCGGCCTCAGGGCGTGGAGGTGGGCGGGGACGGGCGCGTGCTGATCACGACGCTGGGCACCGGCACCAATAATGCGTTGAACACACTACTGCTTTACGACAGCAGCCAGACCACGCAACAGGTTCTCTCTATCCCCGTCGCACCGCCGCCGGTGACGCCGCCGACTCTGCCGGCGACCGCCGTGAATGGCCGCGCCGGCACGCAGTTCTACAGCAAGATGTCCCGCACGCCGGACGGCCAGTTCATCATCGGCCTCAACGTGACCAACAACGGGACCAACACGATTGCCTTTGTGTATGAGGTGGCCAGCGGCGTGATTCTGAAGAGCCGCAACGTGACCGGCCAATCCACGACGCTGGCGATGTCGCCCGACGGCGCCAAGTTCATGGCCGGCTTCACGCAGTACGACGTCAACACGCTGGCCGTCACGGCGCAGCAATCCACCGTCAATGCGCCGTTCCCGTTCCCGGCGTCGTTCGGCGCTTTCAACTCCCTGCAGAATATCGGCGGTGCGGTCTATTCGCCGGACGGGGCCACGCTGTATAGCGCCTTCAACCAGGCGGCGACCACGGTGCCAGCGGCTAGGCCGCTCTCTTCGATCCTGCTCATTTCAAATGCCCGCAACCTGGGTATACAACTCGGAATCAAGCTGCCCGAATCCATCGTGTCGCGCCTGGTGATTACATCGGACGGCTCGCAGGCATGGGGTCTCTCGGAATCCGGCATGATTCACCTGCCTCTGTCGAGACTCTACGAATACCCGATCATCCAGCCGGAAACGACCACAGTCTTTCTGGCTTTGGACGACTGCAACCGGGGCATCGCCACGGCGGCCCTTCTGGCAGCCTGCGGCAGCCGTGGTAACGGCG
>CAYVDY010000165.1:9868-12085 GCA_964450255.1 uncultured Candidatus Solibacter sp.
GGCTTCCGGAGCCCGGCGTGTTTCACCGGCCTTTTTCGAGCCTTTACAATCACCGGATCACCCGCCGGAAACGGCCCACAGTCTTTCGGGCGGGGGACGCCGCCACCCGGGGCTCCGCAACGCCCCGCCTGCGCGTCAACAATCTGGGCCAGGGCAAGCTCACGTTCGCCGTTCCAAACCTGAACTCCGCTTTGATCGCACAGGCGGAGAGCGGCTTGGCGCCGTCCGCCATCAAGCTGACGATGGACCCGGGCCGCAGCGGCGTCGTCCGCCAGCCCGGCACGAATCTCAGCTTCAACAACGGGCTCACCGGCAACCCCCTCACCATGGACCTGATCTCAGCGGAAGCGATCAATATCCCGAACCGGATCAAGGTCTACATGAACTACCGGACCCCCGATATGCGGGGCATTATCTACCCCATCCCGACTGCCCTGAGCGGCAGTCACGGCCTGCGTGACCTGATCATCGACGATGAGCGGGAGCGGGTGTATCTGGCGAACGCGGGCTTCAATCGAATCGAGGTATTCGATACGCGCCGCAGCCGGCTGCTGGAGCCGATCGACGTCTGCCAGATGCCCCAGCAGATGGCGATGGGCAGCGATGGAACCACGCTGTACGTGGCGTGCAGCCCGGGCGTGACGGGCGACACGGGCGGTACCGAAGGAATCGGCATCGTGGACCTGGAACTCGGCCGCTACGTCGGCGAAGTGGAGTTCCCCCCTCTGCCGCGCGCCGGCAATGCTGGATTGGTTGCGCCGCAGACACTGGCTATGGGCCTCAGCGGGCTGCAATTCGTGATGACCAACGGCACGGTGTGGAAGGTGATCGGCAACAAGGCGCTGCCGCGCGATCCCAGCCCGGTTCTGGGCCTGCAGGCCAACGGTGCGCAAACGCCAATCACCGGACCACGCTTCATGCTCGGCGCGCCTGACTTCAGCCAGGTGATGCTGCTCGCCGGCAATGGCGCCGGCTACCTCTACGACGCCTTGGCCGACACCTACACGGCGACGCGGCAACTCTTCTCCGCGCCGATCACCGGCACGTATTACGGCCCTTTGGGCATCGCTCCCCAGAGTGCCTACATGTTAGCCAATGGGCTCATCCTGAACAACTCGCTATCGGTGATTGGCGGGGCGGAGCGGCCGGGCGTCATTCAAACCGGCCCTGCGCCCGCACCCGGCCAACCACCCACGCAGACGGTGGTCAGCGCCGGCCAGCGGCATGTGGCCGCGGTGGCGCCAGTGGATCAGAACTTCTTCGTGCGCATGACGCTGCCGGTGCGGCAGAACCTCAACCCCACGTCCACGCGGGATGAAGCCCGGACTACTTTGGAACTGGTAGACGTGCGCAGTTCTGCCGAACAACTCCTGGGCGTCATTCCTGAGAATCCACCGACCACCGTTCTCGGACAGACGCGCGCCAATGTGCCGCCGCGCTGGATGTCGGTGAACCGTGCCGGAACCGTGGCCTACGCCATCACGCTATCGGGACTCAGCGTAGTACCGCTGTCTCAAAGTACATCCAGTTCGCGCCCGCTTATTCCGCTGGGCTCACGCGGAATCGTGAACTCGGTAGACGGCACGCAGAACATCCGGCCCGGCAGTTTCGTGACGATCACCGGGCAGAATCTCGGGCTGGCGAACAACGCGGATCAGATCCCGCTGCCCAGCGTGCTGGGCGGCACGTGCGCCGTGATGAACGATTTGCCGCTGCCGCTGATTTCCGTGTCGCCAACGCAGATCAACGCCCAGGTGCCGGACACGCTGCGGCCGGGGCTCTATGTCTTCCAGATCCGGTCGCTCGGCAACGCGCAGCAGAGCGATCCGCTGGTGCTTAACGTTCAGCGCGCCCCGTAATCCCCGACGGAGCCCAGCCGCCGCAGCGCTTGACAGGCAGATGCGGATACTTGGGGTACGCCGGGTCTGTGAGGCCCAGGCCGCACTGGGCGAAGGCGCTGCCCTTGTCACTCACGATCCCGCGCAGGTGGCAGATCGGCCACACCTCTCACGATGCCGCGCGACCCTGTTGGCGGGCTCTAAGGAACCGGCCGGAGCGCTGACGTGTTGGCGAAGACCACAACACAGGAGCGCCCCGATGCTCGCCGAGCAGATGATCCGCAGCCATCCGGACGTCGCGAACCAGCCGACCGCCGCCCTCATCCGCGCCGTGGAAGAGTGCCTTGTCTGCGCCCAGGTCTGCACCTCCTGCGCCGAC
>CAYVDY010000166.1:0-11746 GCA_964450255.1 uncultured Candidatus Solibacter sp.
AATCGTCACGGAAAAAGCGAAGAGCGTCACACGTATCGTCAAGCTATTTCTGGCCGGCGTAGCGTGCTTCCTGATCTTCACGATGGGTCGAAGCATCCTCCTCGGCATCGTCGGAGAGAAATAGCGCCGCCAACGACCACCGACCCAAACCCTCCGCCGAATTCCCACACCAACCATACAGCTTCCGTGCGACACGTCATTCCTCCGGGGCACCGATCGTCGCCGCCGTCGCGGGCACGCCGATGATTAGCGGCGTGTGCTGGCTTTCCTAAACGCTCTTCGATAAGGCAGTTCCGCTGCTTGTCGCACCCTCGTTCTCGAAACCGCTCGCAACCTGATCAACGGCGATGAAACGCTTGGATAGATTCGACCATTCGGGAATTCTCGAAGTCCACGAGAATGGCATTGCAAAACCGCTACTTAGTCCTCGCTCTTGGTTTTCGGAGCAGCGGGAGCAGCGGGAGTAGCTGGTGGCTCCCGGTTGTGCTAGGCCTTGAGACAGATAACCTTTGCCCAACTCCTTCTCCACGCCCTCGTGCGTTAGTAGAGAATAGGACATTCAGTACCTGAACGCACATAGCCCAGACCAGATGCTTCCACCCCCGACCATTCAACTCCCTCGTCCCGGCATGCTGGCCACCATCCGCAACCGTCGGGGGCTCATTGCATCCGTTGAGCCGTTCGACTCCCAGGAAGGGCGGCTTCATCTTGTTCGAGTCGAATACACGGACAGTGACGGCGTGGCCGAGGACACGGTCCTGTGGGAGCGGGAACACGGACGGGATCTCGTGGAACCGAACGCACTGCCACAGGTTCAATCCGAAGCGTCGATGGAGCCACGCGAGTTTGACGCTCTGGTCCGAGCGGCGAGGTGGGCCGCACTGACGCCGTTCCTGCATCCGGACGGGTCCGGCAAGGCGCCAGAAGCTCCCATCTCCGCCCCATTCTTCGGCGCAGTGCAGGTTGATGACTTCCAGCTCGTTCCGCTACTGAAGGCCCTGGAGATGCCGCGCGTGTCGCTCCTGCTGGCGGACGATGTTGGCCTGGGGAAGACAATCGAAGCCGGCCTCATTCTCACAGAGCTCCTGATCCGCCGGCGTGTGCGGCGGGTCCTGATCCTCACTCCCGCTTCACTCACGCAGCAATGGCAGCGCGAGATGAAGACTAAGTTCGCCCTCAACTTCGATCTCATCGATCGCACCGAAACACATGCGGTTCAGCGGCGACTTGGCCTTGACGCCAATCCGTGGCGCACGTTCCCCCGGATTATTGCCTCCTACTACTACCTGCGGCAACCGGACATCCTGCAACAGTTTCTCGCAACATGTCGGGTCGCGGATTCCGCCTCGGGTGGCCCGCGCGCCCAGTTGCCGTGGGATCTTCTGATCGTGGATGAGGCCCACAATCTGCTCCCCTCGCCCTTCGGAGAGGATAACCAGCTCGTCAAGGCACTCAGGGAGATCACACCGCTGTTTGAGCACAAGCTCTTCCTCACTGCCACCCCGCACAACGGCCATACACGGAGCTTCTCCGGACTGCTCGAAGTCCTGGACCCGGTGCGCTTCACTCAAACCAGCGACTTCACAGATAAAGAGAAGGAGCGCGTCCAGCAGGTAGTGGTCCGCCGGCTCAAGAGTGAAATCAACGATCTGGACACCAGAAACCACCGGCCAAATCGGTTCCCTCAGCGTCATCTCGATTCCAAGCAGCTCTTTCTCACCAAGGAAGAGCGTGCACTTTCGCTCGCGGTCGCGGAATTCCGGAAGGCTGTGAAGTCGAAGATCGCCGCCTCTCAGAAATCGGAACAGCTGGCAGGCAGCTTCGCCATTGAGATTCTCTCGAAGCGCCTTCTGTCATCGCCATTTACGTTTGCTGAATCGTGGTACCGATTCCTGGATGGGGCGCATGGGGATGCGGCTGACGCCACGGCGGTGAAGGCTGCGCAGCGATCTCTCGAAGAAGACCTCGACGACGACGGCGAAATTGAGAGCCGCACCCACCATGCTGCCCGAACGGTCGGCGCCTGGCTGAAACCACTGTTGCCGGACCTCACCAGCGAAGTTGCGGCGATTGACAATGCGCTGGAGCGCCTCGGGCTCACGAGGGCCGACGGGGCTCTGCGGGTGCCCAGATCAGACTCGCGGTTCGACCGGGTGCTGGAAGTCGTGACTCAGAACCTGCGCGACGGCAAGCAGTGGAAACAGGACGAGCGGCTGATCATCTTCACCGAGTACAAGACCACGCTCGACTACCTCTTCCTCCGCTTCAAAAGCGAATTCCACTCGGACCACGAGTCCCGCATTCGCGTCCTCTTCGGCGGTAAGAGCCAAGCTGGCCTAATGAATCGGGATGAGGTCATCGCGGCCTTCAATGACCCTGAGGACCCAATCCGAATCTTGATCGCGACAGACGTTGCCTCCGAGGGGTTGAATCTCCAGGAATCGGCGCGACTGGTCTTCCATTTCGATATCCCCTGGAACCCCTCGCGGCTGGAACAACGTAACGGCCGGCTGGACCGGCACGGGCAGGCCCGCGACGTCACGGTCTTTCATTTCACGAGTGAAGACGACGCCGACCTCAAGTTCATTGGAAAGGTCGTTCAGAAGGTCCACGAGATTCGGGAGGACCTCGGTTCGATGGGCCAGGTATTCGATGCTGCATTTGAGCGCCGGTTCCAGGATCAGGAAGACACGGACCCGCTCCTTGAACATCTGGAGCGCGACGTCAAGAAGGCCAAGGGCCGCGCCATCGTTCCGTGCGACTCGAACGAAACCGGCGGCGAAGAATACGCCAAGCATCTCGCCGAGTTCGGGCGCCACATTGACCTGTCTCCAGAGACACTCAAGCAAACCCTGGAAGTCGCATTGGCGTCGGGGTTCGGCTATCCAAGGCTCGACGGGCCGGATGCGAAAGGGCGCATGAGGTTGGCGACGCCGATCCCGCCACGATGGCAATCCCTGATCGACGACACGATTCGGCTGGAGCGGAAGGGCGCGGCACTCGGCGCGCTCCCCGCCATCGTGTTTGATCCCGCGTTCTTCCTGGACGCGTCGAAGGGCCGCGCTGTGTTCCGTGCGAGGCCTGACACAGTTCTGGTGCACTTGGGCCACCCTGTGTTCCACCATGCCCTATCCACGCTCGCCCGCCTGAGGTTCCCAGGCTCCGGACGAAAGCAACGCGATCACACGGCCAGCCGTTGGACGGTCCGCACGGGTAACCTGCCGAAGGACGTGGATGCGCTCATACTCCTGACGGTGGAAGAGCTGGCCATCAACGAACTCCGCGAGCCGTTTCATCACTGGACACGGACCTACCAGATTCCCGTGCGGCAAGGCGACCTCGGTGATCCGCTCCCCTATCAACAGCCAACCGCCGACCGACCCGGCATACACGTCAGCGATACCGTCCTGATTGAAGGCGCGAGGCATATCTGGGAAGACGCGGAACCGGACCTTCGAACCTTCGTCCAGGACCGCGCGGTCTCGCTCACCGAAGCACTAAAGCAACGCCTCGGGGACGTGGGCGCCGAAGCCATCAAAGCCGAACAGGAGCGCTTCCGTCTGAGACTCAAGGAAGTGGAACGGGCGATGAGTGAAAACACCATTGCTAAGTTGGAGAAGGAGCGCGATCGGCTGATCGCCGATATGCGCCAGCTCACTCTCATCGACATCGAACGCCGTGCCCAGGAGGACCGACTGCGGGATCTGGACGCCGAACTGCAACGCCGGTCCAGTCACTTCCAGGAGCTTCTCACGCGCCTCAAGGCCGAACAGGATCGTGTACTTTCCCTCGTTCTCCCCAAGCGCTACCAACTCAGGCAGTCGGCCCAGGTCTTCCCAGTCGCTGTCGAGATCCGTTTGCCGGGGAGCACTCGATGACCAACCACGTCGATCCCCTCAGCCAGTTCACCTGGTGGTCGAGTCTCAAGCACGGGGGACTGCTCATCTCCCCAGCGCGGCTCGCCCATCACTTTTCCGCGCAGAAGCCGGAACTGTCCTTCTACTGGGCCGATCGCCTCCGCAGTTCCGTCCAGGCGCAGCAGCACTCCGAGAAGCAGGGCGCACAAGCGGCACTGCTCGACACAGTCCTGGAAGGCATCCTGCAATTGCCATCGCTGGAGTGGAAGAAGGCAAGTGCCGTCGGTGCGGAGTGGGGCTATCGGCTCATCACCGGCGAGAACTTCAAACCCCGCAGACTCTGGTTGGGAAACAACGGGGCCGTTCTGCCCGTCTTCGACGACGACGTAAAACAGATTGGTATCGGCACAGGTCGCCGCAGTATCGCGCGAGTAGTTGAGTGGCTCCGCAAGAGCCAGCAGAAATTGGCCCTGCTCACCAACGGCGTCCAATGGCGGCTGATCCACGCCGGCCCGGACTATGAGGCATGGTGCGAGTGGGATATCGCGCTCTGGTTTGAAGAGGGCGAGCCCAGCGATCAGGTTCGGGCACTTCTGCACCTCCTGAGCCCCAAAGCTCTCACCCCGCCGAAAGAAGGCGAGCCCGCTCCGCTCATCGCGGCCATCCAGGACACCCGCAAAGGCCAGGCGGAGCTCTCCGCCAACCTGGGTGAACGTGTTCGGCTGGCGGTGGAGCACCTCATCCACAGTTCCGGCGAAGTGATCGACCATATGCGCGCCGAGAGCGTGGCCGTCTCTCCGCGCGATGTCCACATCGCGGCAACTCGTCTCGTGATGCGCTGCGTGGTGGTCCTGTTCGCCGAGGCCCGCGAACTACTTCCTCGCACCGATCCCATTTACAACGACAGCTATTCCCTCCAGGGTCTTCGTGGACAGTTGGACCGCATGGCCGGAGGACGTTCCGCCGATGCCCTACGCAATCAATGGAGCGCCTGGCCGCGACTGCTATCTCTCTTCCGGCTCATCTATGAAGGTTCGTCCCACGAGGGGCTGCTGGTCCGCCAGTACGGCGGTGGCCTCTTTCAACCCGGACAGGCCGGCTCCACAGACCCCATTCTCAGAGCGCTGGCACTATTCGAACACCCCAACAATTCACCCAGCGATCACGCAATCCACCACATCCTCGAGCTGCTGACACGAGCCTGGGAGCGCGTGCCGCAGGGACGCACCACCAAGCTCATCCTGTCCTCCATCGACTTCTCGGATCTCTCCACGGAGTACATCGGCATCCTCTACGAAGGCTTGCTCGACTTCCAGCTGCGGCGCGCCGACTCGCCCATCGTCTTTCTGAACCTCGGCGACCAACCGGCGCTTCCATTCATGCAGCTCGATGCGATGCCGATGGATGAGATCTCCAAGCTATTCGAGAAGTTCAAAGTAGCGGAGAAGAAGGGCGAGTCCGGCGACGACGACGCTGAAAAAACCGAGGAAGAACCGGAAGACCAATCGCCAGAGCAAACGGGCGAGGACGAGGAAGTTGTCGTTGAGGTCGTCACCGAGGAAGACGTTGCGGAAACCGATGACGCCTCGGAGGACCGCGAACATCTGCGCCAACAGATCCACGCTTGGGCCCGCCGGGCGGCGGAAGCCGCCAAGCTGGTCAAAAAGCCGAAGGGCAAGCCGACACCCGAGAAGCAACGGGACTACGACGAGGACCTGGACAAAGCCGCCCGGACCCTGGTCCCGCGCACGATCTTTCCCGGTGAATGGTATCTGGTCCGCGAAGGCAACACCCGCAAGGGCTCCGGCACCTTCTACACGCGTCCCCAGTTAGCGGGCCCGATCACGCGCCGCGCTCTTCGCGAATTGGCTTACGACGGCGACATCCCGCGGACACCGGAAGCAATCCTAGCGCTCAAGGTGTGTGACCCGGCCTGCGGCTCGGGCTCCTTTCTTCTGTCGGCGCTGCGGTTCTTGACGGAAGCACTGGTCGAGAGCCTGCACCACCACCAACGCCTGGAGCCGAATCCCACTGGCGTGATCGTACGCCTCGCCGACGGGCACGCTGCAACCATGCTCGGCGACGAGACCATCCCCAAACCATTCGGCGACCCCGACTTCAACGACTATCTGCGAGCCTACCTCCGCCGGCACATCGTCGAGCGCTGCCTCTACGGCGTCGATCTGGACCAGCTCGCCATCGAGCTCGGCCGTCTCGCCCTTTGGATCGAGACCATGGACCCGCGTCTGCCCTTCGGCTTCCTCGATCACAAGATGAAGACCGGCAACGCCCTCATCGGTTGTTGGTTCGACCGCTTTCAGGACTATCCCGCCATGGCCTGGGACCGCGACGGCGGCGACAAGGACCGAAAGAAGTTCATCCATCACTACCGGGAGCAAGGGACTTCTCCCAAAGGCGACAAATGGACTCACGCCATCAAGGAGCGGAAAGAGCAGGTTAAAAACGAGCTTGTCCGATTGATCCGGGCGCGCCGCGAGCAAGCCTTCGAGTTCCTGGAGAAGCAGCTTTCGCCGATCGGCGTACACGATCACCTCGTGGGAGTCTTCGAACAGATTCACAATCTGCCAATACACGAGACCGAGGAGCGCCGGCGCATCTACGAGCAGCATTTTGGACCCGGCTCTGCCTATCGTCAGCTTCGTGGGGCGTTCGACACATGGTGTGCGATTTGGTTCTGGCCAGGTGATCTGCTGGAACACGCGCCGCTGCCGGCGGACTTTCTACACCCCTCTGCCAAGGCGAGAGACATCGTCCGCGAGCTGCGCGCCGCACATCGATTTTTCCACTGGGAGTTGGAATTCCCGGATGTCTTCCAAGGCGAGTCTCCAGGCTTTGATGCCGTCATCGGCAACCCACCGTGGGAGGTACAGAAGCCGAATTCCAAGGAGTTCTTCTCCGATGTGGATCCGCTCTATCGCAGCTACGGCAAGCAAGAAGCGCTCGATCGGCAATTGGAGTATTTTCGCCATGAGCCGCGCGTGGAGCTCAATTGGATGCACTACTGCGCGCGCCTCAAGGCCCGATCCAATTGGGTGAAGTATGCGGCGCACCCCTTTGGCGACCAGATGTGGCTCGACAAAGATGAGAAGCCACACCACGACTTCCCGCTCGACAAGAAGTTCAGCCAATCCGCCGCCGATCACAAATTGTGGGCGGACCTGCGCAAAGGCCGCAGTGGTTTTGCAGATCCAGCGCACCCGTTCCTGCATCAGGGCTCGGCCGACCTGAACACGTACAAGATGTTTCTGGAGGCCGGTCATGCGCTCTTGCGTAAGGGGGGACGCCTGGGCCTGCTAGTTCCGTCAGGCATCTACTCTGATAAGGGCGCAGGCGCGCTACGCCGGTTGTTCCTGAAGGAGTCTCGCTGGAGTCACCTCTACGCGTTTCAGAATGAGCGATTTATCTTCGTCGCCGTCGATCATCGTTTCAAGGTCGCCGCAATCCAAGTCGAAAAGGGAGGCGCCCCGGAAAGCCTCCGAACGCGATTCCGCCTGGGACCGGGGGATTCGCCCGAGGCGCACGAACTTGAAACCGACATCCCGAATGAGAGCGGCTACCTGCCGGTCTCAGTAGGTGAGATCGAGGCGTTCAGCCCGCACTCTGGTGCCATTCTCGAAATCCGTACACCTCGCGACCTGGAGATCGTAAAGAAGCTATACACGAACGGCGTGCTGCTCGGGGACAAGTCGCCTGACGGTTGGAACATCAAGTACACCCGCGAGTTCGACATGACGAATGACTCCGAACTGTTCCCGCCCCGCTGGAAGTGGGAGGACAAGGGATATCGTCCGGATGAGTACGGCCACTGGCTGCTGGGTGACTGGCAGCCGTACGACGGGCCGAAGAGCATCTTGGAGCGTCCGACCGGCCTGATCCTCTCGGCCGACGGCGCAGCAGCGGTGCAGTTGGAGGCAGTAGAAGATGTCGCGTTGCCGCTGTATCAGGGAGCGATGATCCATCAGTTCGACTATTGTGCTTCGGCCTACCGGAGAATCGCCGGTAAGCGCGGGTTCAAATGGGAATCGATGCCCTGGGAGAGCAAGCGCGCTGAACCTCAGTATCTGATGAGCCGAAGTGATTTCATCAGCAATGAGCACTCACTTCGCCGGTCGAAACTTGGGTTTCGCGACGTCTCCCGCGCCACAGACGCACAGACGTTCATCGCCGCGTTCATCCCACCGTTTCCATGCAACCACAAGCTTCCAATTCTGGGCGATGTGGAAGTTGGACTTGGGCTTGTCGGCCAACTTAATTCGGTGGTGGTCGATTGGATACTCCGGCAGCGCATGGCCGGGACCAACATGACCCTATCCCTGGTGGAAGACCTGCCGGTGTTGCCTAGGAAGAGCGTCGAAGAACAGCGATCGGTTCTCAATTGCATCGCATCTCTATCCTGGCCGGCGACGGTTTTCGCGAGGGAATGGACTGAGCTGCGAGACTATAGGCCCTGGCGGGAACGATGGGCTGTTTCCTCTGCTGAGCGCCTCCGCCTCCGCGCTGTGCTCGAAGCGAGCTGCGCGCACCTATTCGGTCTTGATCGCATCGAGTTCAGGCATATCCTTGCCGGATGCGCTCATCCTCCAGAGGAGTTGGTGAGTTCACGGCTCTCGCGGACCCTTGATACGAAGGGCTTTTGGCGTGTGGATAGAGATAAACTGCCTGAGCACCGTTTTACTGTCCTGGCACAGGTTGCATACGAGAGCATTCAGAACATGGGCTTCGAGACTTTCCACGCGCAGAACAATGGCGAAGGCTGGATGCTCCCGGAAACTATATGCCTCGCGGACTACGACCTCGGCCACGATGGCCGCGCAAAAATACATCAGCCCGTGGCAGCAGCCCTCGGGCCGCGATTCCATCCTTGGCAACTGGAGCAGTCGGTCGAGGATTCCTGGGAGGAGTGCGAGCGCCACGCCGGAGTCCTCGGGAAGCTCCTACCGCCGCCAGATTCGGGGAAAAGCGCGGACCCCGCAAACGGCGACGGAGTCGCCGTCGATCTTTTCGGGAATCCGCTTGAGACCGACCTCTTCGGGAATGTGGTAGTTCCACCGAAGCGGAAGAAGAGGTAACCAACCAAGTCAGTGCGACTAAATACCGGAACGAACAAGTGCATTGGATCCGGGGGCCGACGAGGCAGCGTGCGCGGCTCCACAGAAGTAGCGTCTGAAGCATAATTGTCAAGGTGACAGAGAGTCGACAGCAAAGGCGCCGGGATGACTCTCCATCTGCGGGATTGTCGCCGTGCGAATGGCTCAAGAGAATTGGAGAACGATCTTGCTGAAATCCTTGTCTTTGGAAAACTTTACAGTCTTCCCCGAAGTTGAACTCAACTTCGGCAAGAACCTGAATGTGATCATTGGGGAGAACGGAGCAGGAAAGACCCATATCCTGAAAGCGGCATACTCGGCAATCGCGGTGAGCGCCGCAAGGGCAAAGGATGGGGCAACCGAGATTCCCAGCAAGGCTCAGGTTCAATCGGCTCTGGCGGAGAAACTGCTGACTGTCTTCCGGCCAGATGGCCTTGGACGACTCGTCCGAAGGGCGCGCGGACGTCGGCAATGCCGGCTCAGCTACAGATTCGACCGGCGCGAGCTGAATCTTACCTTTACGTTTTCCACTGTGGCTAAGACGGAAGTGACCGTTGAAGTCATGCCGACTGCTCGAGAAAAGAATCTGCCGGTTTTCCTGCCCACGAGAGAACTGCTGACAATCGCGCCGGGCTTTGTTGCCCTCTATGAAACTACCCACCTTTCCTTCGAGGAGACCTGGCGGGATACCTGCATCTTGCTGGAAGCACCGCTCGCTCGCGGTCCCCGCGAGAAGAATATCAAGAATCTGCTGGTGCCTCTTGAGGCGGCCATGGGCGGGAAAGTGGAAGTGGACAAAGCAGGCCGCTTCTACCTCAATGCGGACTCGGGCAGCATGGAGATGCACCTTGTTGCCGAAGGGCTACGAAAGCTCGCCATGGTGGCGCGGCTCATCGCCACGGGCTCCCTTCTTGACAAGGGCTATCTCTTCTGGGATGAACCCGAATCCAACCTGAATCCACGGATCATCAAGACGCTGGCCAGGACCATCATGCAGGTCGCCAAGAGCGGCATCCAGGTGTTTATTGGGACCCATAGCCTGTTCCTGCTCCGTGAACTGCACATCCTCCAGACTCAGGAATTCCTTGAGTCAGACACGCGTTGCTTCGGGCTCCATTTTGAACCGGACGGTGCCGTTAGCGTGCGGCAGGGCAGGACCATGGATGACGTTGGAGATATTGCTGCGCTCGATGAGGACCTCGAGCAGTCGGACCGGTACATCAACACCGAGATGGGGCTGAGTGCTGAACCTGGCGATGCCGGACCAAGTGACGAAGGCGGGAATTGAAGCGTCATGGCCACCCTTCGGGTCGATTCGTTGAATTTTCATTTCCGGCCAACGATTGAAGCTTCAAAGTATGATGCGTCCGCTCACTACTCGACAGTGCTGCGGCAGCAGGATAAGAAGGCTGTCGACGTCGTCGCAATCGAGGTGGGAGCTAACCCAGATCCAGTCTGGCTCATCGAGGCAAAGGACTTCCGAATACTTCGGGGCGCGCCCAAGCAATCCAATACAAGCGGCCTTGCTCAACTGGTGTTGGAGAAGGTGGTTGATACTCGCGATGGCCTTAAGGATGCGGCGATCAACGCGACAGATCTCACTGAGAGGCAGTTCGCACAAAGGTCAATCACAACCACGAACACGAGGATCGTTTTGCACTTGGAGCCGTATCAGGGGCCGGCTACAAAACTGCTACCTCGCGACCCTGCGGCCGGAGTGTTGCAGAAACTGAGACAACTAGTGAGGCATATCGACCCGGAGCCCAAGGTCTTGAATATTGCTATCTCCCGCAAGGCCGCTGTGCCGTGGACGGTATCGTGATGCCGATGAGCTTGCTGAACCCGATCACTTACACGGAAAATGTCGTCGAGGACTTTCTCCGTTATCAACTGACGACGTACTCCTTTGCCGATCCGAACTTGCACCGGCAGATGCGACAGCTCTTGAACCTGGACCAAACGCGACGCACGCCGCTCTTGGCCGGCCCCTTCGTCAGCCTCTCGCGTAGCTTTCGCCGGGGACCCAGCATACGGGAAATGGCCAACCAGCGCGTGCTGCATCCGCTGCTGGCAAACATCGCGGACCACGAACAGCTCTACGGGCACCAGGAGACGGCGATCCGCTCAATCGTGGCCGGCAAGACCACGCTGATTTCGACCGGCACGGGATCCGGCAAGACCGAGTGCTTTCTCTATCCGATCATCAGCAGGGCGCTGGAGCTGCGGGACTCGGGGGCCTCGGAAGGGATTTGCGCTGTTATCGTCTATCCGATGAATGCGCTGGCCGAGGACCAGCTTGGGCGGTTGCGCGAGTTGCTGTGCGGGGTCGGCATCAGTTTCGGCTTGTACGTCGGCAAGACGCCGGAGCTGGCAAGCGACGTTACCGGGTTCCGGTTGCCACAAGGCGCATCCCGAGCCGACTATGGCGCTAAGGTGGCCGAACTGCGGACGCAGGGGCAGCCGGGCGCGGTTCATCCTCCGGAGGAGTTGGTGTCGCGTGAGGAGATGCGGGCAGCGGGCAGAGCGCCGCGGATTCTCCTGACCAACGTGAAGCAGCTCGAGTTGTTGCTCACGCGCCAGCACGACATCGAGATGTTTACCGGAGCGCGGTTGGACTTCCTGGTGGCGGACGAGGCGCACACTTTCTCAGGCGCGAACGGAGCTGAGACGGCCTGCCTGTTGCGGCGGTTGCGCAGCTTCTGTGGGAAGAGTGCTGAGGAGACGGTTTGTATCGCGGTCTCGGCAACGAATGCAGACCGCCTCCACCCTGCCCCGGCGGTA
>CAYVDY010000167.1:0-11708 GCA_964450255.1 uncultured Candidatus Solibacter sp.
GATGGTGCAAACCGCCGGCTCGATCGGGGGCGATAACTTCGCCGTGGCCGTCCGGCTTGGCCTCGACAGGGCGGCGGGACGGTGAGTCCTTTTCCAGGGAGTCATGCAGACGGTCGTCGTGGTACAACTCAGCAACACAACACCCATAGTAGGGATCTCCGTGAAATCTGCTATTCCTGGCACCCATGGCACGGCCGGGCAGTGTGGGTGCATGCCACTCTCGTAAAACGCGGCCAGGCAGTAGCGCACTGCAGCCTGGAAGACGTCCAGACATCTCGGGTTCTGGAAGTGCCGCTCTGGATGTTGGACGTCGCGGCCTGCTGCAAGACCCAGGAATCCAAGCGAGGATTCGCGAGCGCCCAGTCCCTGCGCGAACTCAAGGAGATCCTTCAGTCGGCACTGCTACGGACCAAAGCTCGTGATGCGCCGGAAACACAGCATCGATACTTGCTAGATGCAGGAGATGCTGATGGCGGTAACGGAGGTCCCGCGGAGATCGAGCCAACTCCAGTTGTTTGCTCGTCCGCAATGCAACCCGCATTGGACAGATCTCTCGTCCGATGTTCAACAAACAATAGTGCGATTGCTGGCACGGTTACTGATGCAGCATCGAGGAAAAGCGGCAGAGGCGAGAATCGCAGAGGAGGCGCACGGTGAGTGACAAGATCAAGCCGCACCATCTGGAACGAAAGGCGATTCTTTACGTGCGCCAATCCTCGGCGTATCAAGTTCAGAACAACTTGGAGAGTCAGAAACTGCAGTACGGCATGCGGGATAGATTGTGTAGCCTTGGCTGGCGTGACATCGAAATTGTCGATGAGGATCTCGGGCGAACCGCATCGGGTACCGTGCCCAGAGCGGGTTTCGCACGCATGGTTGCGGAAGTATGCTTGGGCCATGTGGGTGCGGTCGCGGCCAGAGAGGTGTCGCGCTTTGCCCGCAACAGTCGGGAATGGCAAAAGCTGGTGGAAGTCTGTCGTGTCGTGGACACGCTATTGATCGATCAAGAAATGGTGTACACGCCGCGACAAAGCAACGATCGCCTGCTGCTGGGATTGAAAGGCAGTTTGAACGAATATGAATTGGACCTGCTGCGACAACGCTCGGTGGAGGCCCGGCGCGAGAAGGCAAAACGAGGCGAACTGATCGTCGCGTCACCCGCTGGGTATGTGAAGGGTGAGGACCGGCTGGAAAAGGACCCGGACCGCCGTGTGCAGGAACTGGTGTTGCTGGTGTTCAGCAAGTTTTTCGAACTCGGCTCAGCACGGCAAACGCTGCTCTGGTTTCTGGAACACGAACTGCAGGTCCCCGTCCGGGTACCGAGTCGAATCAACGCCGGTGCTCAGTGGGTTCCATCACGAATACAGGCTGGAGAAGGAGGCCGCGTAACGTGTGACGTATTTTTCGCGGAGCACAGGTGGCGCGGCCACCTACAACGACAAAACGTAAGCGATCAGATCGTCAACCTCCCGCGGTTTCAAGCGGGAGCCGACGCCGTGGGAAGTGAGCAAGCCCGGAGCCGTAAATAACTCCCGCAACGTGGCGGCGCGGCCGTCATGCAGGTACGGCGCGGTTCGCCAGACCTCAATCAGCGGCGGTGTATCGAAGCGGACCGTCTTTTCCTTCCCGCGACCCGAACCGACATCGTGCTGCCCCAGTCCGGTATAGAGGGATCCGGAGTGGCAACCTGGACAGCCGGCGCGGTCGAAGACCTTTTTCCCGCGCGCCGCAGCCTCGCTCAGCGAACCGTTTTTCAGGAATGGACTGGGGAGCGGCTCGAGTGACCGCAGCCACGCCTCGACGGCGGCGACGTCCTCTTCGGGGCGGCTCGCAAATTCGATGGTCCGGAAGCCGGCGCGCACGGAGGCATGATAGTTCGGACGGGTTCCGGTCCATGTCGTCGGCGGCGTCTGGTGGACCAGCAGCAGGCTCTTGGTGTTCTTCGTATTGCCCACACCGTCCAACATCAGATCCCAATTCAGTCCATCGGGACGCGCCTCGCCCGGATGGCAACTACTGCAGCTGAGCCACTTCTGATAACAGTATTGGGCGTCGTGAAAGAGCATTTCGCCGCGGCGCACCGGGGTCAGCGGCGCATCCAGACCAAGCGGAATTGAGCGTGCTTCCCACCGCTTTCGGCCCAGGTCCAGCACGGCCACACTGCCCGAAAAATACTCGGTCGCGTATACGACGGAGCCGGCGACGGCGAGCCCGCGCGGACCGTTCCCGCCCAACGGAATGCGCTGCCGGATTCCCTGCAAGAACGCCATGTCGTCCACTACGTCCGCGCTCGACGCCGAAACGTCGGACACCCTCGCGCCTGCCGCGGCCTGCTCCAGTTTGCGGTGCAGCGCCGGCCGGTCGATGACGCTGAGCTCGTGCGTTCCGGCGTGAGCGATCACCAAATGAGATCCATCTGGCGTGCAGGCGATGCCCCAGGGATTCGCCGCTCCCATCGTGATGTCGTCCAGCAGGACTGTGTTCAGCGCGCGCAACTCGCGCACATCCACTACGGTGAAGGCGTTGGTTTGAATCCAGCCGCGCTCGATCTGCGATGCAGGCAAACGGTGCCGCGAAAGAAGGTGGGTCGCGTAGAGGTAGCGGCCGTCCGGCGACAGGCAGAGACCGCGCAGGCTCGCCCCGCCGTCGGGCAAGCGAATGGTCCCCGCCTTTCGATTCGTCAGCGTGTCGATCACGGTGATTTCCGCGCTGACGTGCGCACTGGTAGCCGGTCCCCCTGGCATCATGTTCGCGACGAACAGACGCTTGCCGTCGACCGAGAGCACCGCCGCTCCCGGTTCACGCACTACGGGAATCCGGGCCGCGACTGTGGCTGAGCCCAGGTTGATCACCTCCACTTTGCTGCCGAACCGGCTGCATACGTAGAGAGTCTTGCCGTCCACCGCAACGACGGGGGCAACCGGGGAATGGCCGACAGCCAGCGATGCGGACACCCGCCCCGAACCTGTGTCGATGATGTGGACGCGTCCCACCGCGATCCCGCCGGTTACAAACAACTGTGATCCGTCCGGCGACAGGGCGAGCCCCGTAGGACGGTCTGGCAGGGCAATGGTCCGGCGTACGGTCCCCGATGAGATGTCGAACTCGGCGACTTGGCTGGCCGTGAACTCCGCGATGAAGAGGGAGCACGAGGCCGGGCGCGCGACGAGTGCGTGTGGAGACAACTGTTCACCGCCCAAGGCCAACCCTGCGGCCACGAAGCCGGCCAGAAGTCCAGGACGCACTACTGGAGTTTCCTTCCAGCGGTGTCTTTGGCTGCCAGGAGCGGCTTCTCCGGTTCGGCCTCCGCCACCACGCGCAGTCCGACGTTGTAGACCTTCTGCCAAGCCGGGAAGCCGAGGCGGAACCCGGCACGGGCGCGCAGCGGGTGATCGTACCAGGAACCGCCCCGGGCGACCACAAATTCTCCTTCACCGGGAGTGTTGCGCCCATCCCGTTCGGCGTAGGGGTAGGGCCTCAGCGCCGTCTGCGTCCATTCCCAGGCGTTGCCGTGCATGTCATGGAGCCCCCAGGCATTCGGCAGGTAAGTGCCGGCATCGGCGGTCACCAGTTTGCCGTCGTTGAAGCGGGCTTCGCGGGGCACGAGGTCCGGCGGGTACTGGTCGCGGACATCGTAAACCAGGTCGCGGATTGTGTAGTCGGCCAGGTTGGCAAATTTGGAGAAGTCCGAATCCGCCGCGCCGTAGGAGAAGGGAGCAGCCGAGCCTGCCCGGCAGGCGTATTCCCACTGCGCTTCGGTAGGCAGTGCCACCTTCAGTCCAGAGCGCTCGGCCAGCCACCCCACGAATGCGAGGGCCTCCTTCTGCGACACCCGGACTACCGGCTGGCGCGGCCCGTTGAGCGGCCAGCCGAGATCCCACTCGTTGAACTTCCAGGAGCCTTTGTGTTCGTACCGGCTGTCATGGGAGGCATCGAACTTCGCCCACTGCTCATTGGTCACCTCGAACCTGCCGATCCAGAACGGCTTGTCGATCCTCACCGGGGCCAGCGGTCTCTCATTAGCGTATCCCGCCCCATCCCCCATGACGAATTCGCCCGCCGGGACCAGCACCATCTCCATCCGAACGCCGTCGCCCAAGTCCAGTGTGCGCGTCGTGCCGCCGAGCGCGGACTGGCGCCGCTGCGCCTCATCCGCGGTGAACGGCCAAAGCGCCGCCTTCGCCGACCCGGCTGCCACGGGCAACATCTTCGGCACGATCGGTTCCACCGGCGCAGGGCGAGCCACCGGTACTGCTTCAGGGTCAGGGCGCTGGAAGCCGGCGTACATCTGCTGCAACTCCGCCCGGCGCAAAGCTAGCTTGTCCACCCGCTCGCACCCCACAGTCTCGCGCCAGGTGCCGTGCGCTGGGGTGTTCAGGTCGATCCAAGTATTCAGCCGGTCCCACGACTCTTCGTCGAGCTTCACGCCGTGGTGGCCAGCCTCGAGCATCTGGACGAGGTGCGTCGTATTGGCGTGAAACTCACCCGCAGGAATGCCGCGCAAGTCGCTCTCCAGGCCAGAAGCCCGCACGTAGCGCCGCAGTTCAATATACGAGGGTTCGAAGATGCCGCCGTATTTCCGGTGGTCGGATTCAGTGGCTGGCGAGGGTATGAATTTCGCCACTGGATCGCCGTTCTTGTAGGCGACCAGTTTGCCCTGGTTTCCCCGCAGGTTGGCCAGCGTGCGGCCGTCCCGCCGCGGCGTGCCGTTGTGGCAACCTACGCAGTGCCGGTCGAGCACCGGTTGCACCTCACGCGAGAAGTCGAAGCCGCGCGGCTCTCCGCGCCAGGGCCGGATTTCGGATACCTCGCGCCGGATCGCAATCGTGTCCCGGTTCACCGCTGCCAGGCTCTGCGATTCATGGCAGCCGTTGCAGGACACAAACTCACCCGGCATCGCGGTCAGCCAGCTCCGCATCAGCTGCACCGCCCGGCCCTTCTCGTCGAGCGGTTGAATGGAGATGGGAGTGCGCGCCGGAACTCGGAAATAAGCGGATCCGTCCTTCTCGACCGGCACCGTTCCGAGCACCTGCTTCGGTTCCCACGGGCCATCGGCTCCGACGCGGTTGTGGATGCCGGCCAGGTTGCTATAGCCGAAGTGATAGGTGTACAGGCGCAGACTCTTCACCGCTCCGCGCGGCACGCCCTTTAGCCCGGGGCCGCTGTAGACGTCGGAAACATAGGCGACCGCATCGTTGCGAGCCAAGTTGACCCGGTCCGGGATCACAGGCGGCCGCGGCGTCTTCCGGAACGGAACCGGTTCCAGCAGCGCGTAGCCCTCCTCCTCGCGGATCAACGTCATGTTGTCGAACACGTCAACAAGGTAGATGCCCCAAAGCGACTCCGGTGCGGGCTTCGCGGCTACCAGGAAGTACTTCTCACTGAGCGGATACGGATGCAGGAACTTGGGGAACACGTTGATCGTGAGCTTGTCCTGGATCAGGGGCGAGACCTTCTTACCGTAGCCGGGGATCTGCTGCACCACGCCCTCTGCTCCGGTGCGCGCCCGCGCCGGGTCGAAGACCATTAACTCCCCCACTCGTCCCACGTGATGTCCCGTTATCACGCCTGCGACCTTGCTGGGATGGCCGGGAACCGGGCGGGTATAGAAGGTCGAGTTCGGCCAATAGGAACCGCTCTTGTAATAGGCGCGCTGATCTGTCCCGTCCGGATTCATGGTGAAGAGGTAGCGCGCCCACACGTGCGGGATGTCCGTATATTCCCAACGAAGATACAGGATCCGCCCATCGTTCATCACCGTCGGGTTGTAGTTGTGATCCTGATCGAAGCTCAACTGGCGGATATTCCTGCCGTCGGCATCCATTTGGTACATCATGCCGACGGTGAGGCCGGCATTGCAGGGGACGCCTTGCAAGGCAGCGGTGGAGATGAAATTGATCTTGCCGCCCGGCAGGTACACGGCGTCGTAGGAATGCACGTCCGGCTGGCCACCGGGAGACAGGCGGCGCAGACCCTTGCCGTCGGCGGAGATTTCCCAGACCTGCCACACCCCCTTGTCGTCTGGCATCGAGACCAGCATCCGGTCGGCGTCCCAGTTCAGGTCCACATCGCTCACGAGACGGCGGCTCGGCGGACGGAACAGGGTTTGCAGCTGAGCGCCGTGACGAAGTGAAGACAGGACTGCGACTTCGTTCTCCCAGCCGAATACCTGCGGAATGGCGTGAATTTGCCAGGAACTCTGGCGGGGCAGTCCGAGGAACTCGCCTAGACCGTACGATTGCGATTCGGGCATGCGGGGATCACCCAGCGGCTTCCGCTTCACCACCAGCAAGCGGTCGAAGTCCAACAGCGGATTGGAGAGCATCGCGTCCCGCTGCAGGTCGAATACTGCCTGCGCTTCGTCGAGAGCCGCGGGTTGGCGTTTCTTCAGGGCGGCCAGGATCGCCGGCCGCCGCTTCTCCGCCAGTTCGATGCGCCGCAGGAACTCCTGGCCCGCATATCGATCGCGGAAGCTGCTGTCGAGGTCGCCTATCGCGCGCCGCAGGGCTTCAAAATCCACTCTCTCCAGCCTGCGCGCGTTCTGCTCGTGCACCCGTTGCCATCCGGTTGCGTACTCGTCGCGCCCCCCGGCTTCTTCCGGAGCGGCTGCTTTGGCCGCGGGCTTCGCCGGCCCGGTTGATTGCGACGAGAGAGCGGCGGCCATGAGTAGCGCAGCTCCGATCATGAATAAGGGGCGGTTCCAAGAGGCTGGTTCCGGCATTGCGTGACCTCTCGCAGGCAAGATCTGCATCCCACAGTACGGATGACAGTATTAGTATATCTGAGGGAGTAGGATCTGAAAGACCGAAAATAGCCGAAAATGGCCGCGCGAGAGCAACCCCGTGCGGCCCGAGAACTCAATGCTCCCCTGTCGCGACGTCAGTCGGGAGTCACACCTCCGCCAGGGCGGTCCTTGAGTCTGGCGTTTCTGGCGGCGCCTGCACCATGACGCTGCCGATCGTGCGAGAGACATGCCAATCCTGAGAGCGGTGCACTTCCTCGAGGTTCGATCACCGCGACTCAAACCCGTTGGTTAACACACAGGAGAAACTTGTCTCGCAGAAATTCTCCATTTTCGTTCCGTACCTGAGTCTCACTCGGGGACCCGAGCTTCAACTTGATCACCCCTCAGGCGGCCAGTTCCATATCGCCGAACGATGTTTCCGACAGTCTGATCGGAAACAGGGTGGCCGAGATTGGCCAGGGCTCCGATGATGCGGTCGCATCCCCAGCCAGAGTTCTCTCGGTCCATCTGACGCTGACCGCTTCGATTTCCGGCGTGGTTGGAAGACGGCCCGGCTATGCTATCACGCAGCTACAGAAACCGCTTGAACCACGCCACCATCCGCTCCTTCATGTCGTCGTTGTAGACGTGTCCCGTTTCAGGGTAGATCACACTCTGAAACCCCTCGGACTTGCCGTGCAGTCCATAGAGCCGCGTCAGGATCTCTTCCAGCTTCTTCATCCCTTCGAGCGGGGAACCGGCATCCCTGTCGCCCGTCAACGCTAGGAAGGGCCGCGGCGCCAGCAGCGCCATCACGCCCTCCGTGTCGAAGTGCCTCAGCAGTCCGGGCACAAAGTAGTAAATGCCGTGCGCCCTTAGCTCGCGGATCGCGATCAGGTCCTCATACCTCGTGAAGCAAGCCACCCCGACGGTCGCCTTGATGCGGTCGTCGATCGCCGCCAGCCACCACGCGCGTGTGCTCCCCATGCTCATGCCCTGAGCCCCGATCCGATTCGGATCCACCTCCGGCCGCGAAGCGAGATAGTCGAGCGCGATCTGCTCGTCCCTGAGCATCATCCCCCATAGTGACCGCCCCAGCCAGAGATTCAGCTTGAATAGCGACATCTCCTGGTCCGCGCCTCTCTCTTGTCTCTCCAACTCTCCCGCCGGACCGGTCCCCTTACGCTCTCCATTGAAATAGTTGTCGATGCCCAGTACGACGAACCCCTGCTTCGCCAGGATCCCGGCCACGTCCTGAGATGTCGGCTTGTAGCCGAACATATTGTCTTTAGTGCTGCCGTGGCCGTGCATTGTAAGGATCGCCGGGAGCTTTCCCTGCCTTTGGTCGGGGATGGCGATGTAGCCTGGCACCACCGAGTCGACTCCATTGTCGAAGACGAATTTCTCAATCCGGTACCCGTCTTTCTGGTCGGTCGCCACCACGCGCACGTCCCGCGGCGACGGCCTCGGTGGCAGATCGCCCAGCGAAACGATGACAATCTTCCTCACCTTCCCGCGCTGTGCCCGCCACGTTGCAAGGCTCATCGGCACAACCCATTTCCCAACCGGGAGATTCTTGTACCGCCTCGGCACTCCTTCCCACTGCGGCTGCAGAGGCGCTGGCGTCTTCTCCTGCGCCGCCGCCGGCAATGGAACCGCTGCCGCAATCAATAGTGTTACTAGCCTGGTGCTTGATCCCATCTCGACCTCCAATTGAGACTCACGGTACGACATCCCGCGCCGCCGGGCAACCCCGTGATACCAGGAATCTGCGAACGTCTGACACGTAGCAGCACACCTGAACTGCGCAAGTACTCCATCCGGCCGTTACGCCGCCTTCTTTTCCAGCGAGTACTCGTGGTGCAGTTCTCCGAGCACAGGCTTCACCTTGACGCGGCAGTTGTTCAGAGTCTGATGGCGCCGCCACGTGCCGCACGACACGGAAGGAACGTGGATATAGTCTTCGCATTTCGCATCATGCAGGAATACTCCGTCGCGCTTTATCTCATCCAGCACCATCAAGGAGAATCAGGCTATCCGGAGACAGTACAAGCACTCCACCGTGAACTCAACGCTGCAGCAGCCGGCTGACAGCACGGCGCTGTTGCGCCGAACACAGTCATCCGACTTTCGCCTGGCTTGCCTTCCTGGCGCAGCCTGGTTCCACCCGGCCCTCGCGGTTCATACTCAGTTGCAGTTGTTACCTGCACGGGTGTGCGTGCAGACATCAACTGACACAGCCCCAAGCGCGCGGGAAAGATGGAGGGGTGAGTCGGCTAAGGAATTGACATTACAGGACTTGCGATGGTAGTCCGACGGCGTCATTGGCGCTATGAACAGGAACTGGCACCTGGCGAGGGCCGGTCTCAGGTCCGTGCAGATATCAATTGCACCCAGGTTGAGCCGAGAGGGCAGGAACGATGTATCGAAGTCGCAACAACACGCCGCGGGGAGACGGGCTTCATGTAGAGACTCCCCACCGAACTTTTCGAATCATCACGTGATAAACGTAGCGAGGAAACTCATTCGTTGTGAAACGGGATGGCACGAGACTGACTCGATGCCCGCCTGAGAGTCACTCGGGAATCCAGAGGGGTACCTCAGGGGCCAACGACGGCCCTGTGGATAGCATCGCTAGTTCGGTGTGAACTGGTGGGTTGATGGGCTCGACGGTATGGGACCACCATGACGCCATGTCGTCGAATGACCAGATGTCGTCGAACACCCTGTGATGCGCGCGGGCCGTCGGTAGGAGACCTGATGCAGACTCGAGGACGAGCTCGCAACTTCAGAAGTGCTGTCTGCTTTGTCCGGAGTGATCACGATGACATCCCCCGCTCATACTGGGTCGCAACAATCGAGCAATGAGGCGCGTTATCCCAAGCCGGGTCCGAGGAACCGCAATCGTCCAGAAGCTGACCACGTGGTTGGGCGAATTCGACCTTTGGCGCGCCTCGCGCGCCGCACGCATCGTCCTGCGATCCGGGTGCAGGTTCCGGTGTCGTGCTCGTGTTGGCATCGAACGTGCTCAGTGATCCTTGGGCATGCAGCGGAAAACAGTTGCCTTGGTTATCGTTGCCTCATGCGCCGTGGTAGGGCTGGGGGCTTGGGTGTTATTCCGGGGGCAAGGCAACATTCAATACCGGACGACGACGGTCGATCGCGACGACATAAATGTGGCCATCTCAGCGACGGGTAGCCCAAACGCCGTCGTAACCGTGAAAGTCGGTTCGCAGGTATCGGGTACGATTCAGGCGTTGTTTGTCGACTTCAGCACCAAGGTGACCAAGGGCCAGTTGATAGCAAGGGTCAATCCGGCCGCTCTCCAGGCTGAGGTCGATCAAGGTCAGGCAAGCCTCGATGCGGCGCGGTCTGGCGTCGCCAATGCGGAGGCCGGCGTGCAGAAGGCCCAGGCGGGCATCCAGGCCGCGAAGGCCGCTGTCGCAGCAGTGGTGGCAAACGTAGTAACGACCAAGGTCGCGGCTCAGAATGCCAAGGTCAAGGCCGGCCGGCGCGTGCAACTGGAAAAAGGGGGATTGTTGTCCAAGGAAGACATGGATACGGCCCAGGCGACGCAAAGCACCGCCGTTGCCGATCCGCGCACATCCTGGCAGCACGGGAGGCCGACTTGAAGCGGGCATCAATTGTGGCCAGTGTCATCTTCTGTTCCGCGTTCGTCAGCGCCTCGGAAGAGATGCGGGAGCCGCGTGTCTTCTTCAGGGAACAGATCGGATTGACGGAAGTCCAGATCGCCTCGATCGCACGCGGCAAAGCCGTGGTCAAAGTCCTTTCATCCAAAACACCCTCAGAGATCATTGTCTTCGGCGCGGTCTTCGTCAATGCAAATCCAGCGGAGTATGTTCAGTTCGCATTGGACGTGAGACGACTGCGGCGACTACCGGGCTACATGGGAGTCGGCCGGTTTAGCGAGCCGCCCACACTGTCCGACCTCGGGGGCTTCGCCCTGGAACCCGATGACATTCGCAGTCTCAAGGCGTGCCGACCCGGCAAGTGCGGTGTACAGTTGCCGTCCGAATCAATGCGCGAACTTCAGAATGCAATGGACTGGTATGGACCCGAACTGGCCACACAGGTAAACGACCGCGTTCGCAAGATGGCGTTGGAGGTCGTGCAGCGCTATCGCGACCGTGGCAACAGCGCTCTGGGAAGCTATTACGATACGGAACGGCCCTTTGATGTGGATGCTCAGTTGATGTCCCTGCTGGGACGGTCAGTTGCTCTACCCGCCTACCTGCCAGAGCTGAACCGCTATCTGCTCGACTACCCCGCCACTCCGTTGACCAGTATCGAAACGGTATTCTATTGGGAGCGCGTGAAATTCGGATTGAAGCCGACTCTCCGACTGAATCACGCCATAGCCTACCGGTCGATCGGCCCCAAAGGCGTGGCCCAGGTCGTGATGGTAAAGCAGCTCTACGCCAGCCACTACTTTCAGCTGGCCTTGGATCTCACGGCTTGCGTCACAGAGAGCGGCCATACAGGCGACAAGGGATTCTACCTGGTCAGCCTGAAGGGCTCGACACAGCAGGGGCTCACCGGATTCAAGGGCGCGATTCTCAGGCGCCTCGTCGTGAGCCGAACACGCGCCGCACAGGAGAACGTCCTCATCGGCATCAAGCGAGCCCTCGAACAGAAACCGTGAACGCCTCGCGTCGCTACGTTGATGCAATGACTGCCGTCTTCCCGTCGGAACGTAAAGAACCCATTCACGATGCTGCTCACGTGCGCAATGCAACTTCCCGTTTCAACCAGGTGCAAGGTGTGACCGACTCTGAACGCGACGCCGCCTGGAAGCGAATCCAAGCCGCTGCGAAGAAACACAAGATTGAGTTGAATGAGCAAGACTGGCGCGAACTTAGGTAGCCGCTCGTATGCGAACCCCGCCGGCTGCGAGGCTCACAGGACCAGATAACCGACGCAAAATCGGCACTGAACCAGGCTCCATGGCAAAATGGAACGGCCG
>CAYVDY010000168.1:0-9576 GCA_964450255.1 uncultured Candidatus Solibacter sp.
TGGCAGCAGGAGCCGCACAGCCCAGCCTGACGGCGTAGTTCTTCTTGCCTGAAGCGCAGGCTGTCTTCGTCCACTTCCCGATTGTAACGGGCGGCCGGTACGTCAAATATTCCAGGCCGGATCCCACGCGATCCGCGACTTCGTTTGGTAGGCGCGATTCGCCATGAAGCAGGCCACGGATGAATAGTAGGCCGCCTCGACGTGGGCCAATGGTTTCGCTCGCGTCTGGATGCAATCCAGCCAGTTCTTGAGAAGACCCGCGGCCGTGGCACCCGTGCCGCCGCCCGTGGCTTTGGGCTCCTTGCTGAACTTGCTGTTTGGCGTGTATTCCCAGCCCTTGTCCACCACGTAGCGCTCGGCCCACAGCGTGCCGCCGGTGCCGCGCAACTCCACACCCGCGCTGGTGCGGACACCGGGCGCCGTGAGGCACTCGGCCGTGAAGGTCACTGTCACGCCGGGGTACTCGAGGATCGTGGTGATGACATCGGGTGTATCGCGGTCGTTTTGATAGTAGACCGATCCGCCGCCGGAAACGGCCGAGAGCGGCGCCTTCAGATCCAGCCAATGGTGCGCGGAATCGACGACGTGGATGCCGATGCCCATGATCATTCCGCCGTCATAGTGGAGCCACTTATAGGGGCTGAAGTAGATATCGGGATTCCACGGCACCTTCGGCCCGCGCCCCAGCCAGCGGTCCCAATCCAACCCGGGCGGCTTCTGCTGCATGCCCGGCGGCGACTCCAGCACGTAGCCGCTATTGCTGAGGTACCAGGTGCGGGCGAAGCCAACCTTGCCGATGATGCCGCTCTCGACGTAGTTTTTCTTCGCCTCCACAAACTGCGCCAGGGCACGGCCCTGCGTGCCCACCTGCAGCACGCGGCCGGTCTCCCGCACAGCCTTAACGATGGCCTGCCCGTCCTGGGGATTGTGGACCATCGGCTTCTCGACGTAAACATCTTTGCCGGCGCGGAGCGCGTCGACGGCAATGGGCGAGTGCCAGTGATCCGGCGTGGCGATGATGACGGCGTCGATCTCTTTGTGATCGAGCAATTGGCGGTGATCGCCGTACTTCTTCACTTCGCGGCCGGCGGCCTTTTCGGCCTGGTCGCGCCGCGCGTCATAGACATCGCAAACGGCCACATAGTCCACGTCGCCGAGCTTATTCAGCTCGCGCATCAGGTACTGCCCGCGTCCGCCCGTGCCGATGACGCCAAGCTTCGGCCGGGGGCCTGCACCCAACGCCTGCGCCGCGGCGGCGGCTGTAAGGAACGTTCGTCTCGTCGCAAACGACATGGCCATCCGAAACCTCCGCAGACAGCATATCGCGTGCCCGCGGAGGCGTCGAGGCCCCTACCAGTTCAGCTTCAGGCCGAACTGGAACTGCCGCGCCTCGTAGGCCGAGGTCCAGGAGAGGGGAGAGGTCGGCGATCCGCCGGCGATGCCCCGTATCGGATTTGGCAGAGAACTGAGCGGCACGGCCCCCACCGTGTTGTTCACCGTGCGGAAGTTGGTGTGGTTGGCGAGGTTGAATCCCTCCGCGATGAACTCAATCGAACGCTTCTCGTCATGGCTGAAAATGAACCGCCGGGAAAGGCGCATGTCGAAGCTGATATAGCCCGGTCCGCGGCCAATGTTGCGGCCCGCAGGGAAAGGCCGGTCGTTGGTGACGTAGCTATCGCCATTGATATCCACGCCGGTGAGGATGTTGAACGGACGGGCCGAGTTGGCGCTGAAGATCGGCGAGAGGTTCCAGCCGTGCAGGATGAAGTTTTTCGCGGTGGATTGATAGACGCCGTTCATGACAACACGGTGGCTGTGATGGAACGAGGAGAGCGATCGCTCGCAGCGCTTGCATAGCTGATCCATCGGCGAGAAATCGGAGTTGAAGTCGGTCACGTCGTCGATCGCCTTAGACCATGTGTAGTGCGCGGCAATCGTGAAGTTCCGGCGCATGCGCCGGTTCACCTGAAGGATGCCCGCGTGGTAGTTCGTGTTCCCGTCGTACGTGAAGATGTTCTTTTGCAGCAGCGTGGGATCCACGCGGCCATAGACGGGCGTGCCGTCGGGGCGGGTCTGGCCGGAGTACACGAGGTTCCGGCCCGTAATTCGCGCCACGCCGAGCGCTCGGTTGAAGTTGTAGCCCGTCGAAACCGACCACTCGCCGAAGGCGCGCTCAATTTCGAAACTGGCTTGCTGGGCGTAGCCCTGCCGCAGCCGGTCGCTGCCAAACTCGACACGCAGCGGCAGGCCAGGGCCCACGCGAACACCATATGGCAGAAGATCCTGCGGAGTCACCGCTCGCACGCCCAGCACGCCAGAGCGCAGCAGACCCTGATAGATATCGGCCGAGGTGGTGGGCCGCCCGGTTTGAGGGTTGACGATTTGCGGGATGCCGGTCAGGGGCAAGAACACCTGATTGATGTACTTGCCCGAAAGAGTGTCGGCGATATTGACGACCTGCAGGTTGGTTGGCATGAAGTACACGCCGTAGCCGCCGCGAACCACGAGCCGCTGATCCCGTCCCGGCGACCAGGCGAAGCCGGCGCGCGGGGCGAAGTTGTTCTTGTCCGTTCCAACCACCGGGGAGTTGACCTCCAGGTCGTAACGCAGGCCCAAGCTGAGTGTGAAACTCGGGCTGACCCGCCAGCTGTCCTGCACGAACATGCCGAAGCGCTTGGACCATCCCGTCCAACGCGGATCGCCGAACCCCTGCTGATAGAAGGTCGGCAGGCCTAGCGAGAAAGCCTGCAGGGCGCTGACGGGCTGGTTCAGATTGGGGATCAGCGCTGACTGGCCGCTGGCCTGCAGCGCCCCCTGGATCTGACTCACAGCAGCCGCACTTCCGGTGGCGCCGGTAATCACGGTCGCCAGCGGGACCGCCTCGCCAAAGCCGAAGCGGCCGCTAAAGAATGTCTCCGAGATGACGGTGTCGCGCACGGGATTCATGTCCACGCCGAACTTCAGATCGTGGGAGCGGGAGTGGTGATTCCAGTTCTGCATGGCCTGATAGTGGCGTTCGTACGTGCTGGATGGAAGAAAAATCTCGCGGCCAAACAGCCCGAATCCGGTGACATTCTGTTCTGGGCCGACGGCGTCGGTGGGGACCACGTAGATGCGGTTATAGTTGAACATCGCGCGCGTCTCCACCACCCAGTTCGAGCCCAGCAGCAGCGTATCGCTGAGCATGGCCGTGCCGTCCCAGAAATCGAAACTGCGGCCGCGGTTGTAGGCGACCAGGGCGCCGAACTGATCGTTCTGATTCTTCAGCGTCGCCAGGCTACCCCGGAAGTAGATGCTGTGCGAATCAGAGAAGCGGTGGTCGACGCGGGTGGAGAAGCTATTGGTCTCTTCGCCAAACGGAAAGGTGCCGCTGTTGGTGCTAAACGTCCTGGTGACGTACGGGTAGTTGGCCGGCGTCAGAGCGCCAGTCAACTGATTGGCCAGTCCAGTGAGCTGCGGGTTGCCGATGGCGCGCAACCCGCTAAACAGGGCGCTCTGCGACGCGGTTACCGAGCTGAACGCGGAAGTATCGCGCAGGATCGGCACGAAGGCAGTTTCATGGCGGTCCAGCCTCTCGTAGGCAAGAAAGAAGAACGTCTTGTCGCGCTTCAGCCTGCCGCCGAAAGTGGCGCCCGCCTGAGAGCGCGTGAATGCCGATTTCTGCGGATCAAAGTAGTTGCGCGCCTGAATGCTGCGGTGACGCAGGAATCCGAAGACGTTGCCGTGGTATGCGTTGCTGCCGCCGCGTGTCACGATATTGACGGTGCCGCCCGACGCCCAGCCGAACTCCGCGGATGCCGTGTTGCGATTGATCTGGAACTCCTGCACGGCCTCCTGGCTGACGCTCAGCCGCACACCGCCGGAGTTCACGTAGTTCTCCACGCCGTCGATGAAGAAACCGTTGCCCCGCCCGTTGCCGCCGCCAAAGCTGATGCCGGATTGCGGCGTCTGCGAGACCCGGTAGTCAGTACCATCCACCATATCCTGAGTGGAAGCGGTCGCCGGCGAAAGCAGCGCGAAATCCAGATAGTTGCGCCGGTTGATGGGCAGATCGCGAATGCGGGTGAGTTCGATGGTGCTGGCCTGCTGGATTCGCGCCGTTTCCACCACCGGCACTTCGGCCGTGATTTCGATCTGCTCCTGGATGCCGCTGACCACCATCTGGACCAGCAGCGATATCGTATCGCCCACCCGTACCTCCACTCCGTCCAGCACCTTGGTGGTGAAGCCGGAGGCCTCCACCTTGAGCCGGTAGCGGCCGGGAGGGAGAATCGGGAAAGTGAACTCGCCCTGCGGATCGGTTACCATCGTGCGATTGAGACCACGGTCCGGGTCAGTGATGGTGAGGCGGGCTAAGGAAAGGGCCGCGCCCGATTGGTCCAGGACTGCACCCTTGACCTCCCCTGCGTTACTTTGGGCTTGTGGGTAGGCTGTTGTAGACAGCAAGAGAAGTAGCGCAACAGAGCGGCTGATTGGCATTGACAACTCCCAGACTGCGGCTCGGCAGATATTGGGAGTCTAACAAGGAAGGGCTGATATGCAAAACAGATTCTTTGCGATCTCGGCAGTGGTTTGCGGCATGCTCGCCCAGACCTCCAGTCTCGGCAAAACGGCGCCGGCGTACAAGGTGGGGGCCAGCCGGATGGACATCACGCCCATGGGCGGAACCATCTGGATGGCGGGCTATGCCGCCCGTAAGTCGCCGAGCCAGGGCGCGCTGCAGCCGCTGTGGGCCAAAGCCCTTGCCATCGAGGATGGGAAAGGCAGCCGCCTGGTGGTGGTCACGACGGATCTGATCGGCCTGCCGCGCGTGCTGACCGACTACGTAGCCGCCGAGGCCATGTCCAAGTACAAGCTGGAGCGATCGCAGATCGTCTTCAATTCTTCCCACACGCATACCGGCCCGGTGGTCCGCGGCAACCTCGACATCATGGGCGCACGAGTGCCCGAGCACAAACCGGCGGTGGAAGCGTACACGGCCGAGTTGCGCGGCAAGCTGTTCACCGTAATTGGCGCGGCGCTGGGTGACATGCAGCCGGCCTCGCTGGCATTCGATTACGGAGAGACCGGGTTTGCGGCCAACCGCCGCGCGATCCAGACCAGCGGCGTCACCATCGGCGTGAACCCCACCGGCCCCGTAGACCACAAAGTGCCGGTCCTTCGCGTGCTAGCGCCCAACGGCAAAGTACGCGCCATCCTCTTCGGCTACGCCTGCCACAACACAACGCTGACCGCGGAGTTTATGCAGCTCAGCGGCGATTACGCCGGCTTCGCGCAGGCGGAAGTGGAGCGCCAGTTCCCCGGCGCCACCGCGTTGTTCGTTCAGCTCTGCGGCGGCGATCAGAATCCGAATCCGCGCAGCAAGCTGGAACTCGCTGAGCAGCACGGCAACGCGCTGGGCGCCGAAGTGGTGCGTGTGGCAAAGAGCAGCATGGCGCCCGTGAGCGGCCGAATCCGCAGCGCCTATCAGATGGCGGAGTTGCCCTTCGCGCCGCACACGAAGGAGCAGTTCGAGAAAGAGCTTCAGGATCCCAACGAGTTCAAGGCCCGCCGCGCCCGCTTCATGCTCGAGGCCTACGCCGAGCGCCGCGAACCGCGGACGCTCTCCTACCCCATCCAGGCGATCCGCTTCGAGAAGGGCTTCACCTTCGTCGCGCTGGCCGGAGAAGTGGTAATCGACTACTCGCTCTGGGTGCAACGCACCTTCCCAGGCGAACGTCTGATGGTGGCAGGCTACAGCAATGACGTGCCCTGCTATATCCCCAGCGCGCGGGTCCTGAAACAGGGCGGCTATGAGGCAGTGGACAGCATGATTTATTACGGCCAGCCCGGCCCGTTCACCGAAGAGGTGGAAACGCGCATCCAGGACGCAGTTCAGCAGGTGATGGCGCGGGTCAGGAAATGATCGCACCGTTCGCACTGGCGCTGCTGTTGGCGAACCAACCCGACGTGGCATCGATCCTGCAACGTGCGCCGGCAGCCCCTCCGGAGATCGCCGCAAACATCATCCTCAATTTTGGCGGCAACGTCTACAAAGTGCCCGACCGCGCGAAACGCATCGAACTGGTGGAAGAGGCATTTCGCCTGGCAGGGCAGGCCCGGCAGCCATATCCGCTGGCGACTGCGATTCTGCCCGTACTGCCTGACAGCATGGCCACGCGGCTCCTGGAAGCCAACCAGCAGCGTCTTGATGGCCTGGGGCTGCAAGTCCGTGCCGTGCTGGCAATGATGGCGCTGGACCCCCGCCGAGCCCTCGAGATGACCCTCCGGATGCCCATCCCGTCACCTCCGCGCCGAACCTGTGAAGACAGCATGGTGGCGCGGGTCGAGGAGTATTACGGCCTCGCGCTGCAGATGGCCCAGCGCGGCTTTTCCTCCAAGGAGAAGGCCGATGGGCGCCCCATCCAGTTCCTCACGGGCATCCTAGCCGCCTCCACGACGCCGGAGCAGATCCAGGCGGCCGCGGCGATGCTGCGCGCCTACAACGGCACGCCGGAAGAGACCGCCACGCTGGTCTCCGCCTTCAGTTCCGCCCTGCTC
This sequence comes from uncultured Candidatus Solibacter sp., assembly GCA_964450255.1. Classification (GTDB taxonomy): domain Bacteria; phylum Acidobacteriota; class Terriglobia; order Bryobacterales; family Bryobacteraceae; genus Paludibaculum. The sequence continues at coordinate 6,541 of CAYVDY010000168.1, forward strand.
CAGGCGCAGCCCAACTCGCGAGGCTTTATCGGCACGCCGGCTACCGGCGAGGAGTTGGCGGTGCTGATCCGCCGTCTGCGCGCGACAGGCCAGAATCCCATGCCGCTGCTGGAGGCGTACCGTTTCTACCTGATGACGCAATGGAACGGCGAGGCGTGCTCCGACTTGCCCGAAGCCCACGCATTGCTGATCTTCAACGACACCATGCGCCAGGACGCGGGCCTGGAGAAGGAGATTCCGCCGATCGTCGCCAAGGACCTGAAGCCCAAACGCAGCAACGATAAGGCGTCGAATTACGTCTTCGGAGAAGAGGGCGAATCCCGCGAGATCTCCAGGGAAATGGCCGGGCTCAGACCACCGCCCGAGAAGCCCGGCGCGGACTGGGAGGCGAAGTTCACAGCCTTGCTCCACCGCATCGAGGCGTGGCAACCCGAAGACGGAGTTTCTCCGCTGGTCCACTTCCACATGAAGGCCGGCGCCTTCCGCGACCTGCTGCCGGCGGCCACCAGCGAGCCCTTGTTGGAGTCGCTCCAGAGTTCGTTCTGCACGTATCTGAGGGACGCGCCGGCCAAGACGGAGAGCCCCGCCGAGTGGATGATTCACTTTCGCCGCATGACCGTTCCGTGGGGACCGCTGGGTGTGAAAAGCGTGGAGATCGCCAAGCGTGAAATCCGCCGTGGCGGTGACGGGTTGATGAACCTGCTGATCGACGCCGGCGAGACGTTCTGAATACACTGTTGGCATGAGTCTGTACGGAGCCGTTGAGGCTGGTGGCACCAAGTTCGTGGTCGCCGTCGGCGAAGATCCCTCGCAGCCGCGCGACATCCAGCGCATTCCCACGTCCGCCAGCCCGCACGAAACCATTGCGGAAGTCATCGCCTACTTTGCCAGGCAGGGACCGCTGGGAGCCATCGGGGTCGCCTCATTCGGCCCCATCAGCTACAAAAGCGGCTGCATTACCAACACGCCGAAACTGGCGTGGCAGAACTTCCCACTGCGCGACACCTTGCGACTGGCGCTCGACGTACCAATCGGCTTCGACACCGACGTGAACGGCGCGGCGCTGGGGGAAGCGCGCTGCGGCGCGGGTCAGGGTCTAGACAACCTGGTGTACATCACGGTGGGCACCGGCATTGGAGGCGGCGCGCTGGTTGGTGGCCAACTCGTCCATGGCCTGCTCCATCCGGAAATGGGCCACATGGTGGTACGCCGCGCACCGGGCGAGTTAGAGAGCTTTGAGGGCGCCTGCCCGTTTCACAAGAACTGCCTGGAAGGAATGGCCAGCGGTCCCGCCATGCAGGCACGCTGGAATACGCGCGCCGATCAGTTGCCGTTGAGTCACGAGGCCTGGCGCATCGAGGCCGATTACCTGGCGCAGGCCTGCATCAATCTGGCCTGCATCCTCTCGCCGCAGGCGATTGTGCTCGGCGGCGGCGTGATGGAGCAGCGCCAGCTTTTCCCGATGATTCAGGCTCGCGCCGCGCAGATCACCAATGGCTATCTTCCGCTGCCCGCCATCGTTCCGCCGGGCTGCCAGTATCCAGGCCTCAGCGGAGCGCTGGCGCTGGCGCTGGGCGCGGCGAACCAGTAGTCCACACCCCAGTTGTTGCCAGGCGTTGGTTGTGATAAAGTCCTGGGCATTCCACTCTTGCCTTGTCAAGGAGATGCTTCCATGAAGATTGCTCTCAGGTTTCTTGTTCTTGATATCTCTCGCAGGAATTATCCAGGCCCAGGGCCTCACCGGCTCTATTTCGGGCACAGTCGCCGATCAGTCAGGCGCTGCCATTCCGGGCGCAGATATCACTCTCACCAACGTAGCAACCAACCAAACCCGTCAGACCAAGTCCGAGACCAACGGGGACTTTGTATTCACTCAGATTCTGCCGGGCACGTTCCGGCTATCCGTCTCAGCCAAAGGCTTCAAAAAGTACGAACAGTCCGACTTCGTCCTCAACTCGTCCGAGCGCCTCGTCCTCAAGACGGTCGCCCTCGATCTGGGCGAGATGACTCAGACAGTTGAAGTGCAGGCCGAAGTTGCGCGCCTGCAAACCCAATCCGCCGAACGTAGCGGCGTCATCTCCATGGAGCAGACGCAAAACATCCCTTTGAAGGGGCGTGATTACCTCGGCCTGTTGAAACTGCTTCCCGGCATCGTTGACACCCAGAACCGCAACGCCCCCGGGTGGAACAACCTCTCCAGCGTCAGCATCAATGGCGGCCGCACCGGCACCATCAACCTGACGCTCGACGGCGTTTCCTCCCTGGATACCGGTTCCATGACCGGCCCTTACCTGGCGCCCTCCATCGACGCTGTCGCCGAGATCAAGGTGCTGCTCACCAACTACCAGGCTGAGTACGGCCGCTCCTACGGCGGAACCATCAACACCGTCATCAAGAGTGGCACCAAAGAGTTCCACGGCGGCGCCTATTACTTCGTGCGTAACGAGGCCTTCAACGCCAATGAGTTTTTCCGCAATCGCGACGGATTGAAGCGCCCGCAGTATCGCTTCAACTATCCCGGCTACTTCGTCGGCGGCCCCGTCACCATGGGCAAGTTCAACAAGGACCGCGACAAGCTCTTCTTCTTCTGGTCGCAGGAATTCCTTCCCCGCAAGTACCCCACGAATCTCGTGCGCCGCACTTTCCCGACGGCTCAGGAACGCGCAGGCAACTTCTCCGATTCGCGCGACCAGAACGGCGCAGTCATCCCCATCTGGGATCCCCTAAACAACCGCGTCCCGTTTGCGGGCAATATCGTTCCTGCCAACCGCATAGACAAGAACGGCCAGGCGCTGCTGAACATTCTGCCGCTGAACAACGCGGTTGATCCCGCCCGCTCCTATAACGCGCTGATCCAATCCACCGTCGATCAACCCCGCCGCGATTCCGTCCTGCGCATCGACTGGAACATCAGTCCCAGTACTCAGTTCTACTGGCGCGGCATTCAGGATTATGAAGCCTTCAAGGGTCAGTTCGACTTCGTGCTGGCCAGTTCCAGTTGGCCACAACTCCCAATCATCTACGACATTCGCTCGG
>CAYVDY010000168.1:9586-11700 GCA_964450255.1 uncultured Candidatus Solibacter sp.
TAGTCTCCGTCGCCACCCTCATTCACACCTCCAGCCCGACCAACGTGAAGGAGTTCACCTTTGGCATCAACCGCGCCAAGCAGCTCGTCGCCCCCCTCGAGCAGACGGGCTTCGATCGGAACGTCCGCTCGAAGATTGGCCTCAACCTGCCGCAGTTTTACCCTGCCGCCAATCCGGATAACCTGATTCCCAATGCCAACTTCGGCGGCGTGCCAAACGCCGGCGTGCTGAACATTGAAAACCGGTATCCCTTTTTCGGCACCAACAACATCTGGAACTACAACAACAACTTCTCGTGGTTGAGCGGCCCTCACAACATGAAGTTCGGTATCTATGTCGAGAGGACCACGCGCAACGCCGCGCGCGGCTCGGCCTTCAACGGCACGTTCAACTTCAACCGCGACGTGAACAATCCGCTGGAGAGCAACTACGCCTATTCCAATGCGATTCTCGGCACTGTCCAGAGCTACTCCGAATCAACCAACCACCCCTCCGGCCACTCCCGTTACCTCAACGTGGAATGGTATGCCCAGGACACCTGGAAGGTTACCCGCCGGTTCACCATCGACGCCGGCCTCCGCATGTACTACATCCAACCGAGTTGGAGCGACGACGACTATCTCGCCTCCTGGGACTCGAAACTGTACGACCGCTCCAAGCAAATCCCGCTGATTCAGCCCTACCGCAACGCCGCCGGCGCTCGCGTGGGACGTGACCCCATCACCGGCCAGGAGCTCTCCCCGGCGGTAATCGGGCAGTTCGCCACCAGCCCGCTGGCGCCCTTCCAGGGCATGAACGTGGTTTTCGAACACCTCGTCAATACCCCCCGCATCCAGTTCGCCCCCCGTCTCGGCTTTGCCCTGGACGTCTTCGGCAACGGGAAGACCGCCATCCGCGGCGGCGCCGGCATCTTCTACGATCGCTTCAACGACGATCAGATCATCCAACACCGCGAGCAGCCCCCGAACACAGTGACGAACACCGCCACCTATGTTCAGATGGCGGACCTCCTCAGCAGCCCGTTCCGCACCTCGCCTCCCGGCACGCTCGCCATCGAGAAGGACTACGCGCCACCCGAGGTTTACAACTGGAGCTTTGGCATTCAGCAGAACATCGGATGGGGCGCCGTGCTCGACACAGCTTACGTCGGCAGCGTCGGCCGCAACCTATTGCAGCGCCGCAGCCTGAACGCGATCCCGTACGGTGAGCGTTTCAAGGCAAGCAGCATCGATCCCACCACCGGCAACACTCCGCTGCCCGACAACTTCCTGCGCACGATTCCCGGTTACGCCGACATTCAGTACATTGAGATGTCGTCGTCCTCGAACTATCACTCGCTGCAGACCCAGGTCAACAAACGCTTCTCCAAGGGTCTGATGTTCGGCGTGTCCTGGACTTGGTCGAAGGCGATGAACGTCGTCAACGGAAACAATGACGCCATCAACCCGTTCCTCGACTTCCGCATGAGGAACTACGGCAAGGGCAACTTCGATCGCACCCACAACTTCGTTCTGAACTACGCCTACTCCCTCCCCAAATTGAGCAAGGTGTGGGACAACGGGTTCGCCAAGTGGGTCTTCGACAATTGGGATGTCGCTGGTGTCACTTCCTTCATCAGCGGCGCGCCTTCCGGCGTCGGCTATTCGCTTGTCAACGCTGTCGATCTAGTCGGCGGCGGCGGAGCCGGTGTGGACAGCCGCATCAACGTGCTCTCCAATCCGATCCTGCCAAAGGGCGAGCGGACGGAATTGAAGCACTTCAACACGAGCGTCTTCGCCCCACCCACCAGGGCCGAGTTCGGCATCGGGAACGCCCCCAAGGACGTTTTCCGCCTGCCCGGCACCAATGTATTCGACGTTTCGTTCTACAAGAACATCCCGATCACGAAGGACGAACGCTACCGCCTCCAACTCCGCTTTGAGTTCTACAACTTCTTCAACCACGCCAGCTTCCAGGGTGTCGATACCACAGCTCGTTTCGACGCCGCCGGCCGGCAGGTGAGCGGAACTTTTGGACAGTACACTTCAACCCTCGACGCACGCCGTGCGGTGCTGGGCGCGAAGTTCTACTTCTGATATGGAGCGACCCTGTCAAGCCCCACCGGGTTTGGCGGG
>CAYVDY010000169.1:0-11694 GCA_964450255.1 uncultured Candidatus Solibacter sp.
CTCCCCGGAACGCAATTCGAAGTGGGAAACAGCGCACTGACTGTTTTATAACAAGCACTTACGGATGGCGCAGCTGGAAGGTCGGACGGGAGGGAGGGCCAGGCTTTTCCGGTAGTTCTTACTGGTACCACTGAGGGTTTGCTGGTGATTCTGTCATAGTACAACTGGTACTCGACGCCGGACTCAGGGCGAACGCAGTTCGGCCTTCAGTGCGAGGTGGCGGGCGGAGGGCCCGGCGTTTCCGGTTCCGTGAGGATCGAGGGGTGATCGCGATGGGGGAAGGCATGCTCATTCATGGTATCGATGTCCATGATCTTCACGAGGAGCCTCCCCGTTTTGACCCTTTCCTGGATGTACGGGCGCGCCAGAAACTGCCGGAGGCGCATGTCGCGTTCTTCGATGGCGTGTACGGTTTCCGGGAAGAGAGGGGCTACCTTGGAATCTGAAGCGAGTGTTTCGCCAGCGCAATCGCTGTGGCGGGTGAAGAGAACAACTCCGGCCCCCTGCCTGACCGCAACCTCGAGGTTTTCCTGCTCCTTGGGGCCGATGGTGGCGCCGGCGTTTCTGATGACGTAGTAGAACATCCTGGTGTCCGCTACTACCTCCACGGGATCGAGGCGGCGGTCCATGCACATGACGATTGCCATCTCGGGGTGGCGGGGAGTCCGGGGAAAGCGTTTTCGCACCTGGGACGCCATCTCGTTTTGCTTGAGGAAAAAGTTCATGATGTCGTCCGGGCTGGGGTGATCGTGCTGCAGGTCAAAGCTGGTGACGTGGTCCTGAGACCAGTAGGCAAGGTTGACGAAGACGCCGCCGACGATCATCCGGGCTCTGGGGCTGAAGTTCCAGACTCCCACGACGAGTACGATCGCCAATAAGACGAACAGCCAACGTTTCATTTGGCCCTCCAGGTTTGAGTTTCCGCGCTTGCGAGACCTATCAGCATAACAGAGCGTCTGCCGGACAGATGCGGATTTTCTGCCTCCGTCACGCCGGCTTGTTCTTCGTCTCCTCCAGGGCCCGGGCCGGCTCGTGGCGTGGATTCAGACCTGGGACTGGCGATCCGCAGGAGAGGATCCAGCGATGAAGCTGATCGCGCAGCCGGGCGGCAAGGCGCGGCTGCTTTTCCGCCAGATTCATCTGTTCGCCAACATCGTTGCGAAGGTCGTAGAGTTCAAGCCGGTTCCCGAGGCGGTACCTGGCGCCATTGTCGAGATCGAAGGAATCGCCGAAATACTCGATGAGCTTGTAATCGCCGTCACGGACCGCCGCACAGGGCGTACCCGCCCAGCGGATGTCATAGAGGGGCATGTACCAGTAGATGGGTCGTTTCGGAACTGCTCCCTTCCCGGTGAGCACCGGCAGCAGGCTATTGCCGTCCATCACGTGATCCCGCGGCGGTTGGGCACCGGCCATTTCGAAGAACGTCGGCATGAGATCGACAATGTGGGCCGGACGATCCGTCACCGCACCGGCCTTCGCCATGCCTGGCCACCGGACGATGAGAGGGACCCGGATTCCCCCTTCGTAGGGAAATCCTTTTCCTGCGCGGAGCGGAGTGCTGTCGAACTCCGGCTCTCCGGGACGGAGGCGCCAGCCGTCACCGTTTCCGTCGCGTTCCGGCACCGGTCGGTATCGCTGGTGGATGCCGCCATTGTCGGTCATGAAAACGACAGCGGTGTTGCCGGCGAGACCCAGGTCCTTCACACGGCTCAGCACCTTCCCGATACCCGAATCCATGTGCTCCAAGGAAGCCAGAAGAGTGGCGTTATTCAATCCTGCCTCGGGAAAGCCCCGATCCCGGTATTTCTGGACCAACGCGGCCGGCGCCGCCAGTTTACCGTGAATGGCGTGATGCGAGAGATAGCAGAACCATGGCCGCTGGCGATGCTGCTGGATGAACTGCATTGCCTGTTCGGAGAGCAGATCCACACCGCGGTCCGCCGCGATGATCTCGTTCGAAATCCGCTTCATTCCGGTGTCGAAGCCATAGTGAGGGGCGCCCTCGGGCCTCAGGGTGACGTAGTCTCCGTCTTCACCCATGGTCAGGTGCCATTTGCCAATACAAGCCGTCGCATACCCAGCCGACTTGAGCCCCTTGGCGAGCGTGAAACTCTCCCGCGGCAGGGATTCCCGATACGGCGGTTCCTGCACGCGGGCCCACGGATAGCCATACCAGGGAATGACATGCCACATGCGGTTCCGAGCCGTGTACTGACCGGTGAGAAGGCTGGCTCGCGTGGGCGTGCACTGCGGGGTCGCATAGGCCTGGGTGAACCGCGTTCCATCGGCCGCCATTTGGTCCAAGTGAGGCGTCCGGACATACGGATTCCCGTAGCAGCTCAGTGAACGGGAAGCCATATCATCCATCAGGATCATGAGGATGTTCGGCTTCTGGCGCGCCTGCGCGCGAGCCGCCGGGGCAGCTAACGCGCTACTGAGAAAGTCTCTTCTGGTCATGGAGCGGTCCTCCGCAAGACCGAGGTTGTTGCATTTCACCCAATTGTACGCTTCGGCCGGAAATCGCTCGCGGCCGGCCGCGTCATGCTGCCCACGGCTTGCTGGATGGAATGAAGTCCCTCGCGGGCGGCGATGCGGGCGAGGCCTTCGCAGAGTGTGCGAACGACGGCGGGACCCTGATAGACCAATGCGGTGAGGAGCTGAACGAGAGAGGCGCCCAACTGAATTTTGAGCCACGCGTCTTCGGCGATGAAGACTCCTCCGGAGCCGATGATGGCGTAGCGGCGCGGATCGAGACGGCGGTACATCTCCGCGATGGTCCGATTGGCAGCGGCCTCCGCGGGGTGTCCGGAAACGGCCCCCGGCAGGGTCTGCAGAAGTTCCGGGGGAGCGGTCATGCCGCTTGGCTTGCCGGGCGGCAGGTTGATGGACAAGCCGCGGATGAAGTCGTAGCCATCCACCGATTCCAGGAAGCGATCCAGGCTGGCGGTATCCGCAAAGGGCGCCACCTTGAGGAAGACGGGCTTGGATGGGCGGGCCTGGTCGACGGCGCTGAGAAGCTGCCGGACGCGGCCGGGGTCCGAGACAAAGGCCCGGCCATCGCAGGTGTTGGGGCAACTGAGATTGAGAGACAGGTAGGAGGCAGCGGGCTCCAGGCGGCGGATGGAGGCGACGTAATCGGCGATGATAGCCTCGTCGGATTGCGGCGGCGCGGCAGGGCCATAGTTGGTGTTGACGATGTTGATGCCGAGAGGGGCGGTAGGGTGGAGGCCGGAGAGACGGAGCGCGACGCGTTCGGCGCCGTCGTTGGGCAGGCCGTAGTTGACGACGATGGCGCGGTCCTGCGGGACGCGGAAGAGGCGCGGCTTGGGATTGCCGGCGGAGGGTTGGGCGGAGATGGAACCGATCTCGACATGGCTGAAGCCGAAAGCGTTCCAGAGCGGGATGCCGCGGCCGTTCTTATCGAAGCCAGCGGCGAGGCCGAGCGGGTGGCGGAAGCGTAGACCCGCCACTTCGACGGCAAGACAGGGGTCGTCAAAGGCGAACATGCGGGCGAGGGCGGAACGGACGATCGGCAGACGGCTGGCCGATTCTGCGGCCGTAATGGCGCGATCGTGCATCCGCTCGGGATCGGCGTGAAACAGCACGGGGCGAATCCAGCTCGAGTAGACCGCCATGAACCTCCAGGAAACTAGGGCTGCCGCGCGCAGGCGGCCAAGGCCAGCATGTTGGCGTGCGGCGTCAGGCTGGGAATCTCGCAGCCGCCGCCGACAATGTAGCGGGGACCGGCCTGAAGGCGGCATGCCTCGACGGCCCGCTCCACGTCCTGCGGTGATCCGTTCTGGAGAATCCGGACCGGATCGATGCCGCCGAGCAGAATCTGGTCCGGTCCCATGGCGGCGCGCGCATCGGCCAGCGAGACCATGGAATCGATGTCGACAATGTCGCAACCGAGGCGTCCCATTTGCGCAAGAGACCGGCGGGGGTTGCCGCAGATGTGCAGACGGACGAACGCGCCGGCGGCGTGAAGGCCATCCACCAGCCGTTTCTGGATGGGCCAGACGAACTCATCGTAGAGCCGCGGACCGACCAGGGAGGCGGCCGGATCTCCGATGCCGATGAGATCGGCGCCGGCCTCCACCTGCGCCCGGCCGAAGGCGATGGCGAGCTCCAAAACGAACTCGAAAAGATCGCGGACGAAGGCAGGGTCGTCGTGGAAGTCCAGCATCAGGCGGTTGATGCCTCGCAGATCGGCCGCCGCGCCGCAAGGTCCCTCCACCCAGCCTTCGACGATACGTTCCGCTCCGGCGCGAGCGCGGAGTTGTTCGATGCCGAGCAGGCGGTCCCGCATGTGCGTGGCTGTGCGCGGGTTCGGCAGCGAGAGATGCGCAAGTGTGAATTTGTCGACGAGCAGCGATTGCTCTTCGCTCAGGGCATAGGGCTGGTCGTCGAAGAAGCAGAGAGTCGCACCGCAGTCCGGCGCTTCGCGGGTCTCGGTGATGGCGGAGACGTGGTCGAACCCGTACTCTTCGGCGGCGGGGAGTTGCGCTTCCACCAGGACGTTGTGATCGAGCGCATAGCGGCCGTAATTCGCGCCGATCCGGCCGGCGGCGAACATCATGGTGATGGGCATGAGCCCGGGATGGTGAGGCGTGCCGCCATGCAGGAGACAAAGGATTCGCTCGCGGCCGGTCATGCGGATTGGCCTCGGGCTGCGGCCTGGATCACCAGGCGGCAGTTTTCCTGCACCTGCTCCTGATACTTGGGGAACATGCCGATGACGACGGAATCGGTAGGCTTGGCGTAGCGAAAGGCGAGCTGGAGGGCGGCTAACCGCGCAGCCGGCGTGGCGCAATGCCGCGTGGCTCCATACACCTTGAAGATCAGGCAGGGTTTCGCAGTCTGGCGGACACGCGTGAGCATTTGCTCGCGGTCGGCGTCCCAGAACAGTTCTCCCTTTACCGGATGGCCTGCGGTGCGGGCGGCTTCCTCCGGAGTGCGGCTGAGGTTGTAGACGCAGGTCATATAGAAATCCAGGTCCCAGCCCTTGGACTCGACATAATCGATCACTTCGGGGATATGCGTCCCCAAGCCCACCTTGGCGCCTGTCTGGCGGATGGCCTTCAATGCCTCCCGCGTGTCCTCGATGCGGCCCGATTGCCAGTGTTTATCGGTCTGCGATCCGTGATGGTAGATGCCGATGGGACTGAGTGCGGAAGCCTCGCCCAGATTGCGTTTCAGGTCACCGTATTCGGAGGCTGTCTGGGCGATCCACTGAATGCGGCCGCCTTCCTGCCGGTACTCGTGGAGGAGGCGCATGATGTGGCGATCGGCGCGGGACTGCCAGGTATTGATACCGGCGCGTTCGCACGAGGAGAGCAGCTTCTTCGTGTTGGCCGAGGTGAAGTAATCGCGCATCTCTCCGTTCAGACTGGACGAGACGTGTGAGTTCGCGCTGACCGGGTTTCCGCCTACCAACAGGCGGGAGATGGTATGCTCACCGAGCCGGACCGTGGGCAGCGCCGGCTCGTTCGCCGGCGCAGCCAGTGCCGAGCCAGCCAGTAGAACGCTTCGACGAGTGACGCTGCTCATTCAATAGCATGCTACTACGAGCTGCGTAGCGATTCAGGCCATGAACTCTCAAATCGGCTGACGATTCGAATATCATCGGGAAGGGCCGGAGACCCCTGGACGAAATGAACAGTCTCGCTGCGCACAAATCCGAACTGTGGGTTAGGCAGCGAGTGCTGGGGCCGCTGGTGCGGCGGGCGGCTCCGTGGCTGTTCACCGTGGCGCGGCTGTGGCGGCGAGTGCTGTTCCGCACGACGTTCATCGGCGTTACCGGCAGCGTCGGCAAGACGACGACCAAGGAGGCGCTGGCCGCGATCCTGGCCGCTCGCGGACGCACCTACAAGAGCCTGGGTAACCAGAACAGCGGCGTGCTCGTGCCGCTGAACCTGCTGCGAGTGCGGCCCTGGCACCGTTACGCCGTGATTGAGGTCGGCATCGCCGAAGCGGGCGCCATGGAGTCTCGGGGGCGCATGGTCCGGCCGGACATCGCGGTGATGGTGAACCTGGCACGAGTGCACACGCGGGGCTTCCCGGATCATGAGCAGTACATTCTGGAGAAACTGCGCTTCCTGAATCATGTGGCGCCGAGGGGACTGGTGATCGTGAACGGCGACGTCCCAAGGCTATTGGCGGCGACCGACAGTACCCGCGCCAACGTCCTCAAATTCGGCAGCGATCCGGGTTTCCGGCTCCGGGCGGATGAGGTGTCGAGCCGCTGGCCGGACCGGCTGAGCTACCGGGCCCACTGGGACGGAGAGAGCTGCGAGGTGCGGACGCAACTGGTTGGCGTTCATTGGGTGCCGTCGCTACTGGCTGCGCTTGCCGCGGCGCTCCATTTGGGAATCGGACTCGAAGAGGGAGCAGCGGCGCTGGGCCGCGTGAAGCCTTACACAGCGAGGCTGGAGCCCGTCACACTCCCCAGCGGAGTGGTGATCCTGCGCGATGACGGCGGCGCTTCCGTGGATGCCTTTCACGCCGCGCTGGCAGTGCTGGAGCAGGCACGGGCGGAGCGGCGCATCCTGGTCACCACGGGTTTTTCGGACTCCGGCATGAACGAGCGGGCGCTGTGGAGACATATCGGGGCGCTAGGTTCGGGCTGGCTGGACCTGCTGGTTCTGGTGGGGCGCCATCATGCGTACGCTGTGCGGAAGGCCGTGGAGGCAGGCATGCGGGCAGGCACGGTGTACGGGTTTGAGGAGCTTGAGGAGGCAGCGGAGTTCCTCAGGGTGGAGTTCCGCGCAGGGGACCTGGCGCTGTTGAGCGGATGCGGCTCCGACCATGCCACCCGGCTATTCTTTGCGCTGATCGGCACTGTTTCCTGTTGGCGGGATAATTGCCGCAAGCTGATGCTGTGCGACGGTTGCTGGGAGCTGGGTTTTCAACCGGAAGGCGACTTCGTGCCGCCGTCGGTGGGTAGGCGTGTTTGACGATCTTTTATGGCGACGCTGTGGAACCTACGGCTCACCTCGCACGTCGTAGAGAGCTGTAAGCGGTTGAGTCATTCAGACTAAATACTCCAATTATCCGGGACAGGGATAGACTGAAGGCAAAATGCGGGGACGAAGCTCCGGGATCATGGTGGGAGCGCTCTGTGCAGCGCAAGTGGCGTCGGGGCAGCCTGCCGGCGCGCAGGAATCCAGGCTCAAGGCGCTAATGAGGCGGTCTCCCGCCGCGGCCGTGGCTGCGGCGCCGGAGAGGCGCGACGTCTACACAGGCCCCGTGGAGATTGTGGTGGCCGACGATTTCGAAGGCGGCGCCAGCACCGCCATCTACCAGTTCATGCGGGATGGCCTGCCCGTCTCCGCCTATCAAAGTTCCTCCGCCGCGCCCAGCGTCCGGTGCGGAGATATCGTGCGGTTGGAAGGCGTGCGCGTGGGCGATACGATGGCCGTGGGACGGGCCGAGGTGACGCGAAGGGGCGCGGAGGAATCCATGTGCAAGCCGACGGGGCCGCAGAAGGTCGCCGTCATTCTGGTATCGTTTCCAGGGGGCCCCGCCCCGGCAACGCCGCCGAGCAGCTTGCGGAAACTGCTCTTCGACGGGGGCTCGCCTTCAGCGAATTCCTGGTATCGCGAGAAGTCGCAGGACAGGCTGTCGCTTTCGGGCGACGTATTCGGCCCGTACACGCTGGATCGCGCTTACAGTTGCAGCGAGACGATGGCGATGCGGGCTGCCGCCATCAGGGCCGCTGACCGCGACATCGACTTCAGGGAGTTTCAACGCTATTTCCTGGTGTTCCCGCCGGTACGGGATTGCATCTTCGGAGGCATGGCCACACTGGGCTGCGGGGAGATCCAATCGGACGAGGGCCCCATTCTCGCCTCCTGGGCCTGGTTCAACGACTACGCGGATCCCGCGCTGATGCTAGGCACGTACCTTCACGAGTTCGGGCATAACCTGGGACTGGGCCACTCCCGCCTGCTTCGATTTCCCGGCGATTCCCTGGAGGCGGATGATTTCCGCGCCGTTCCTCTGGAGTACGGAGACTCCGCCTCCGTGATGGGCAAGAGCCGCGATGGCGATCTGGCGGCGGCGCACAAACTGGCGTTGGGCTGGCTGGAGCCGGGGACCGATGTCGTCAGCGTGGAGGAGAACGGCAGCTTCCTTGTGACCCCTCTGGGTAGCGGATCGGGAGTCCGGGCGCTGCGCATCCGCCGTCGCGCCGGCGCCAACGAGTGGCTTTGGCTGGAATACCGCCCCGGTAGCCCGACGGGTAATGGCGCCCTGATCCGGCTGGAGACTCCGGAAACCGGTCCTCTGACGAACCTTCTCGACATGACGCCGGCCACACTGGACGAAGCAAGATTCGATTTGGGAGAATCGAGCGAGGCGCAACCGGCACTGCCGGCGTGGACGACCTGGACGGACCCGCACAGCGGCCTGACCATCACGCTGGGTGAGGAGAGGCCCGAGGGACTGGACGTCTTCATTCGCTATGACGAGCCTTGCGCCGTTCCTGAGTTGCGGGAACTGACGGTTTCCGACCCGGAACAGGAGATCACGGTGCCGGTGGCCGCGACGCCTGGATGTGACTGGCAGGTGAAGGGTGGGCGAGCCTGGCTGAGCGCGTGGCGGATTGACGCGGAGGCGCGGGTCAAAGTCGGCGTAATTTCCGACAACCTCCACCGGAGTGGCGTCATCTCCATCGGCCGCAATACTGTGCGGGTGACCCAGAAGGGGCCGGCGCGGGACATGGAACTGCTTTCGATGTCGCCGCCTGGCTCCGACATGCCCGTAAACGGACCAGTGCCGTTTCTGTTTCACCTTCGCGATGAGAACGGGGTGGAAGACATGCAGGCGCTCCAACTCTCGGTGGCGCCCGGTCCCGGGTCGGCGGCGGCCCCGTGCTATTTCCGATTTTCGCAGGTACGTCGAGTGATTGAGGTGAGCGCCGATGGCGCCGAGTTCCATGACGCGGAGTCGGCGGTCGAGGGCCACTCCGGTGCGTGCGCCGGATTGATGCCCACGATCCTCCGCCTGGACCGCACAGACGTGATCTTCCGCCTCTTCCTGACCTACGCGGGGGCGGCGGGCGAGCCCCTGGCGGTTTCGGTGCGCGCCGAGGGCGCGGCGGGCGTGGTTGGCCCGTGGGTTCAGGCGGCGGAGGTCCAGACCACGGATGCGTGCCGGGCACTGCCGGCTGTGAACTATCTGATCTACCTCTCGCGCGGGTCCACTGACGAAGCTCTCTCGATTGTGCCCTCCTCGTCACCTTGCGTTTGGAACGCCACGACGGACGCCGCCTGGATCCGGCTGAGAACCAGCCAGGCCGGCGACGGAGGCGTGTTGCGGTATGAAATCGAGGCGAACCCGGATTCCACTACGCGCGAGGGACGGATTATCATCAACGGCGCGCCGGTGCGCGTGGTCCAGTTCGGGAGTGGAGAGATCCAGCCCCACTACGTCACCTTGCGTCCTTCGGAGACCGTGGTCTCCGGCATGGCCGGGGTAGGCTCGCTCTCGTTCTATTACGGGCTGGGCGATCTGGTGCCGGCGATCCCGGAATCGCCCTGGCTGACCGTCTACCGCGTGGTTCGTGCCGCGGACCGCCGCGAGATCCGGTTTCTGACGGAGGACAATCCCGAGCCCACGCCGCGCGTGGGGACGATCCTGGTGGGCGGAAAGCCGTTCACGGTGCTGCAACTGGGAAGGCCGGCCCGGTAGGTGGGACGTACAGTAATGCTGCACACTTGGGCCGGAGTGACCGATGTGCACTGAGACTACCTACACACGCCTTCGCGAGAACCTATCCAGCGTCCTGGATCAAGTGGTGGACCAACAGCAAACTGTCATCGTCAGGCGAAAAGGGTCGCGCGATGTGGCGCTCATTCCGGCATCGGAGCTCGCTGGGTTGATCGAAACCGCCCACCTGCTCCGATCGCCACGGAACGCTCGGCGCTTGCTGACGGCGCTGAATCGAGCGGACCGGCGCAGCGCAAAGCCGGAAAGCGCCGCCTCACTCCGGCAAGAGATGCTTGGTGAAACGGGACGTTAAACGGTCCGCTATCTTCCATCCGGAATTCAGGGACGACCTGTGGTACTGGGTCAAGGCGGACCGTAGCATTGCAGTCCGAGTACTGGATCAGGTGGAAGCTGTCTTGCGGGATCCATTCAAAGGCACCGGCAAGCCGGAGCCATTGCGGTTTCTGCTCGCGGGGTATTGGTCCAGGCGGATCACGCAGGAGCATCGAGTGGTGTATCGGGTCAGCGATGAAGGCATCGATTTCCTTCAAGCGCGATACCACTATTGATGGCTTGCCCACGATGGGGCGAGCTATCCGCCGCCGCAGGGGAGCAAACTGACGGGCCAGGCTGCGATCGGAACGCGTCTCAATAGAACAGGTACTTCTTCCACTGCTCGTCGCTCTTGGCAAGCAGCCGCATCAAGTGCCGGCCGGTGTGCAGATTGAACGGATGGGGCGTGTGCAGAAGGCGCAGGTTGGCCTCATCCGGGGTGCGATTGCCTTTGCGGTTGTTGCAGGAATGGCAGCAGGCCACCAAGTTTTCCCACGTCGTCTCGCCGCCGCGCGACCGGGGGATGACGTGATCCAGGGTCAGATCGCCGCTGTTGAACACCTTGTGGCAGTACTGGCAGGTGAAGCGGTCCCGCATCATGATGTTCTTGCGGGACAGGGCGCGGGTCTGGTGGGGGATGCGGCGGTATTCGAGAAGGCGAATAACGCTCGGCATGGGCACGTTGGCGCGCTGGGCATGGAAGTGGCCCTGGGTGTGCTCCTCGGCGAGGGCAACACCCTTCAGAATGAGAACGAGAGCGCGGCGCGCGGCACAGATATTGATGGGTTCATAGCTGGCGTTGAGGACGAGCACGGGCTTGTGCAGGCGGTCGTGGGTCGCAATCATTCAGCGGTCACTCCTCTCGAGGGGTAGGGGTTGCGGCGGTCCGCGCGCGCCAGGGTAAGGATGGCGATGCGGGCGGCGCCGGCCTGTTTGAGGGCTCCGGACGCAGCGTTGAGCGTGGCGCCGGTGGTGAGCACGTCGTCGATCAGGAGGAGACAGCGACCGCCGACGTGGGCGGGATCTGGGACGGCGAAAGAGTTCTTGACGTTCAGGCGGCGCTCGCGGCTGGTGAGGCCGGCCTGGACGGGGGTATTGCGCGAACGGCTGAGGAGCCGCTCCACGGGGAGACCGGAGCGGGCGCTGACCTCGCGGGCCAGCAGTTCGCTCTGGTTGTAGCCGCGGGTGATCCAGCGGCGCCAGTGGATGGGCATGGGGACAATGGCATCGATGCGCTCGTCGCGGGGCAGGGCGCGCGCCATCAGCCGGCCCAGCGGCGCGGCCAGCGGGCGCATGCGGTGATATTTGAAGAGATGGAGAAGCGTACGCAGATTACCGTCGTAGGCGCCGTAGCTATAGGCGGAATCGAAGCGGATGAGGCCGGCGGAGCAGAGGCCGCAGAGCCCCTGAGGGTTCAGCGGCCTGGCGTTGAGGAAGGGCGTGCGGCATTGAGCACAGAAATATTCGGGCTCCAGCGCGGCGGGGGCGGCGAGGCAGGCGCCACAGACGGGAGCGGCCGGAAAACTTGTGAGCGGCTGGCGGCAGAGGCGGCACTCGTCGGGAAAAAGACGCGCAAGGAGGCGAGAGCTGGCCCTGTTTAGCCAGACGAGCGGGGCGGACGCGGAGTGCTTCGCTGAGCTCCTACTT
>CAYVDY010000170.1:0-8708 GCA_964450255.1 uncultured Candidatus Solibacter sp.
CTCCTCCGCCGCCAATGTGGTGTAGCGGTCCATCGTCTTGAGGTGCTCGCTCAGCGAGCCGCAGGTGTAGTGCAGCAGGTTTCCCTCCAGCTCACCCACGCGGCCCTCGCTAACGACCGATTCGTGCACGAATTCGCCCACCCAACGCGCCTTTCTGCGGTCAAAAAGGCGAATTTTGCGATCCGGATACCAGCCGGAGTAGAGGATCCACTTGCCGAGATACTGGGCGAGGCGCGGCACGGTGTAGGCATCGCGATCGGGGCCATTCTTCTTGAGCTGCCATATCTCGCCTTCCAGATCCTCGCTTAGCGCCTCGTCGGCGTCAATGGAGAGCACCCAGTCATAAGTAGCCTGATCGGAAGCGTAGTTCTTCTGACCCGCGTAACCACGCCAGTTGGCCTCCAGCACACGCGCGCCGAACTTTTGCGCGATCTCCACCGTTCGATCCGACGAGCCGGAATCCACAATCAGAATCTCATCGCAACAGCGCAGGCTCTCGATCGCCCGAGGCAGATTCTGCTCTTCGTTGTAGGTGATGATGGTGGCGGAGATCTTCATCCGGAAGCTTAGGGCAGCAAACCCTGCTCGCTATTGTACTGAACGGGAGCGGGGATAAACGCCAACGCAAAGATGACCAGGGTCACGGCCAGCAACTGCCAGCGGCCGCGACCGAGCGGTCCGGAATCGAATACATAGAAGTGCTTCCGCCCGACGAAGAACAACACCACAGCATAGAGCCACCAAGGCCAGTAGATGAAGCCCAGCGGGATCAGCAGGAGGATTGCGCCAAGAGCGATGCGGCGGTGCTTTTCGCCGAAACAGGCGTACACGATGTGTCCGCCATCAAGCTGCCCAACCGGCAACAGATTCAGGGCGGTCAACAGCATTCCCACCCAGGCGGCTCGCGCCACGGGGTGCAGATAGACATCCGGCGATGCGGCGCCGGGAAACAGCCAAAGCTCAATCAGGCGAAACAACAAGGGTGTGCCCATCTGCATCTCACCCTGCGCGCCGATACCCGGCACCACTTTAGAAAGTGCGAGGCCGATGCCCATGGCGGGAATGGAAAACACGAAACCAGCCAGTGGACCGGCGACACCAACGTCAAACAACTCGCGCCGGCTTTTCACGGCCGAGCGAAATCGGATGAAGGCCCCGAACGTGCCGATGAATGTCGGAGCAGGCAGGAAGTAGGGCAAACTGGCGTCGATGCCGTGGTAGTGGCAGGCGAACCAGTGGCCGAACTCGTGGGCCATCAGGATCAGCAGAAGCGTGAAGGAGTACGGCAACCCTTGCCAGAGAATGGACGGATCACGGAAGACCTGCAGGAAGACGAGCAGGTCGTGCTCGACGTCAAAAGGCGGCAGGTTGTGTTGAAAGTTGAAAGCGAGGCGGGCGCCCAGCGTGGTGGTGGTGAAGAAAGTGAGCAGTACCAGAAGAACATGCAGCCATAGCCGCCGCCGCCAGGCCGGTTGTTCCGGCGGTAAGACGCGGGGCATCCAGTGCCCGACGCCACCACCGGGTTCGCTGGATGATGTGTCAGATTCCACGTCGGAAATGCTCGATTATTCGAGCGTCTGGAGCTCTTTGCCGGGCTTGAAGCGCACAGCTTTTCCTGGCGGGATTGCTACCTCGGCGCCCGTGCGGGGGTTGCGGCCGATGCCGGTTTTGCGGGGGCGTACGTTGAAGATTCCGAAGCCGCGGAGCTCAATGCGGTCGCCTTCCGCCAGTGCCCGCTTCATGGATTCGAAGACAGTCTCGACAGCCATCTCGGCCTTGGTCTTGGTGATCCCGGTGCGGTTGACCACCTCATTGACAATATCCAGCTTGATCAAGAGCCCCTCCTCAGGTCCGCGGGCCGGGCCGCATCGCAAAGCCTATGATAAGATTAGGGTTTTCCCCTTGTCAAGCACGCATCCAGCACCAATGAGCAGCTCGGAGTTCCGGAAAGCCTGTGGAGCGTTCACTACCGGAGTCGCCATCGCGACCGTAACCGGACGGGACGGCAAGCCGCACGGCCTCACAGTCAACTCGTTTACGTCGGTTTCGCTGCACCCGCCGATGGTCTTGATTTGCGTCGCTCACAAGGCGGCCACGCACGGACCGTTCGCCTCAGCGGAGTTTTTCGCGATCAACGTCCTCAGCGATTCGCAGGCAGATCTCTCGGCGCGCTTCGCCTCGTCCCATCCAAACCGTTTCGAGGGCGTACTGTGGAACGAGGGCTCAGACGGCGCACCGGTGCTGGCAGGTTCAATAGCGGTATTGGAATGCGAGACAAAAGAGCGGATCGAGGCGGGCGACCACACAATTTTCCTGGGGGAAGTGCGGCACGCCGCTTGCGCCGATCAGGCGGTAGCCAGCGCGCCGCTGGTTTACTTCAACGGCAGATACGCCAAACTGAGCTGACGAGTTACTCAGCCAATCTCTTCGCTATGCTGAGCGCGGCGTCGTAGTTCGGATGTTCGGCCACTTCCGGCACATACTCCACGTACTGCAGGGTGTTGTCCTTGTCGATGACGAAGATGGCACGCGACTCCACGCGCCAGTCCTTGATCAGCGTGCCGTACTGCTCGCCGAAACTGGCGAACTTGTGGTCGCTAACCATCTTCACGTTGTCCACGCCGAAGCTATTGCACCAGCGATTCTGCGCAAACGGCAGGTCGACACTGATCGTGTAGAACCCGACCGAGGGCAGCTTGCCGGCTTCGTCGTTGAACTTTTTGGTCTGCATGTCGCACACCGGCGTATCCAGCGAAGGAACCACGCTGAACACACGCACACCGTTGCCGGTGGAGGCCAGTGAGAGCGGCTGCAATCCCTTGTCGACGGCCTGGAAATCCGGCGCCTTGTCGCCTACCTTCAATTCAGGGCCGACCAGTTCGAGAGGCATGCCTTTAAAAGCTGTTGTACGGGACATAGTAACTCCTTCTATTCAGCGCCAGTTTAGCAGGATCGGTCCGCACGGCGAAACGCCGGGGAACCAGACTGAGGTAGACCGCCGAGCCGAGGAATGCGAAAAGGCAGCAGCACACGCCGCACACAAGCGTGGCGGCAGTGAGCGGACTGAGGGACATCCCAGGCAGCGCCGCAAGAGAGTTTACCAGGCGCGAGACAAGCGAGTGGGTATTCACTGGAATCTCCGCCAGTCTATCGATCACCACGAGCGCGGGCAGAAGGGCGACGAGTGAGGCGAACAGAGCAGCCAGTGTGCGAGGCATGAGCGGCTTATCGCCCACGCCCAGCGCGGATCTTAATGTTTTTCTCCAGAATCCAGCATCGCGCGCAATTGCTCCACCGTGTGCGCCGGCTGCAAGCACACGAAATTCTCGCACAGCGCCGCAGAGGCCTGCCCGCCGGGTTGCGATTGCACGACAGTGAATGGCCGGTAGTGGCGATGGAATTCGCGGATCAACTCATCCGCGCTGCCGCTGAACAGCACTTCGGACTTGGGCGCCAGGCTCTCCATCAGTGCACAGAGCATCTGCGGCACCGTGACCGATTGCTGGTTAATGCGCGTGGCGAAGGCGGCCAGCGTA
Organism: uncultured Candidatus Solibacter sp.; assembly: GCA_964450255.1. Taxonomy (GTDB): domain Bacteria; phylum Acidobacteriota; class Terriglobia; order Bryobacterales; family Bryobacteraceae; genus Paludibaculum. Next base: position 3,537 of record CAYVDY010000170.1, read on the forward strand.
TCGGAGGCGGCCTCGAGAAATGCCTCTTCTCCGGTGTGATGCGCCATCCGGATCAGCGCCTGCGCGGCCAGAGAATTACCGGATGGCTCGGCGCCATCGTAGTCCTCTTTCAGCCGCAGCACCAGTTCCGTGTTGCCCACAGGTGAGGAGTAGAAACCGCCATTCTGCTTGTCTTCAAACTGCGCCAGCATCTTCACGGCGAGCGCGCGCGCACGGTCCAGATGGGCGGATTCGAAGGTGGCTTCATAGAGGTCCAGGTGCGCCAGAGTGAGCGCGGAATAATCGTCCAGGAACGCGCCGATGGCGGCTTCGCCGTCACGCCAGCGCCGCTGGAGCCGGCCCTCCACAAAGAGTTGCGCGTCAAGGAACCTGGCCGCGCGCAGGGCCGCGGCCAGATAGCGAGGCTCGCCCAGCACCCGCCCGCCCCGCGCGAAGGCGGAGATCATCATCGCGTTCCAGGACGTCAGTATCTTGTCGTCGAGATGCGGCCGCGGACGCTTCTCACGGGCCTCCAGCAGGATTGCGATCTCGCCGGAGTCCTTCCATTCGTCACGCTCGTACAGGATGTTCTTGCCTGTGAACTCACCGTGCGGATCGCTCTCCACGTTACCCTGCGGCAGGCACCCGAAGGCCTTAGCGAATGCCGCGCCCCGCCCGGCGCCCAGCAACTCCAGAATCTCGGCGTAGCTCCAAACGAAGAAGGCGCCTTCGCTCTTCTCATGCGGCTTCGCGGGATCCGGCGCGGAGTCGGCGTCTTCGGCTGAATAGAACGCCCCGCCCTCGTGTGTCATGTCCCGCAGGACATACTCGAAGACGGCTCGGGCAGTGCGGGCATACTGCGCGTCGCCGGTGATTTGAAAGGCTTCCAGATACGAAATGGCAAGCTGAGCCTGATCGTAGAGCATCTTCTCAAAGTGAGGCACGAACCAGCGCTCGTCCACTGAGTAGCGATGGAAGCCGCCGCCGAGCTGATCGTTCATTCCGCCCTTGGCCATCTCACGCAGCGTCAGCAGCGCCATGTCGCGGGCGTCCTCCTCGCCGGTGCGATGGTAGTAGCGGAAGAGGAAGTTGAGCACCGACGGCCGCGGAAACTTCGGCGCATTGCCGAAACCGCCGAGGTGTTTATCGAATGTGCGCTGGAAGTAGCGGAAGCAGGCGTCGAGGGCCTCGGCATTGACCGCCTCCTCTCCGGCGCTTACAGATGCGTGCTTCTCCAACTCACCCAGGATATTCACGCTGGAATCCACGAGATTGCTGCGCTGCTGGCGCCACGCGTCCGCAAGCTGCTTCAACACGTGGGAGAAGCCGGGCCGGCCATAGCGGTTGTCTGGTGGGAAATAGGTGCCGCCGTAGAACGGCTTCAGCTCGGGCGTCAGCCAAACGGACATCGGCCAGCCGCCGCTGCCGGTGGTGGCCTGAACAAAGAGCATGTAGACGCGGTCCACGTCGGGGCGCTCCTCGCGGTCCACTTTGATGGAGATGAAATGCTCATTCAGAATGGCCGCGATGCGCTCCTGCTCGAACGACTCGCGCTCCATAACGTGGCACCAGTGGCACGTGGAGTAGCCGATGGAGAGGAAGATGGGCTTGTCCTCTTCGCGCGCCTTGCGAAAGGCCTCCTCGCCCCACGCATACCATTCCACGGGATTGTGGGCGTGCTGCAGCAGGTAGGGACTCTTCTCATGAATCAATTGATTGGTGTGCATAGAGGCGGCGGGAACGATATTCTAGCGGACGAAAGGTTGGATTCATGCCCGATCTCAATAGCTTCAAGAAAGAGGCGCTGGCGCAGTTGATCGAACTACTGAAGATCCCCAGCATCAGCACGCTACCCGAGAACAAGCCCGATATGGAGCGCGCGGCGGCGTATATCGAAGCCGCGCTGCAGCGCGCTGGAATGACGCGCACGGAGTTGATCCACCGCGCCCATCACCCGCTGGTTTACGGAGAATGGCTCGGCGCGCCGGGCAAGCCCACGCTGCTGCTCTACGGCCACTACGACGTGCAGCCGGCCGATCCGCTGGACGAGTGGAAGTCGCCGCCGTTTGAACCCGAGATCCGGGACAATAACATTTACGCCCGCGGCGCTACCGACGACAAAGGACAGACATGGATCCTCATCAAGGCTGTCGAGTGGATCATGCAGCGCGACGGCAAGCTCCCCATCAATGTGAAGTTCCTGATTGAGGGCGAGGAGGAATCCGGCGGCGAGACGATCGAAAAGTACGTCAGCGAGAAGCCGGCACAACTGGCCGCCGACGCGGTAGTCATTTGCGATAGCGAGATGTTCGCCGAGGGCATGCCCACCATCTGCACCGGCCTGCGCGGCATCGTGTATGGCGAATTGCACGTACAGGGCGCGCGGCAGGACCTGCACAGCGGCGTGTACGGCGGCGCCGCCCCGAATCCGATCATGGCCATCGCCGAAATTCTCTGCGCCCTCAAAGATCGCGACGGCCACATCACGATTCCCGGTTTCTACGACCGCGTGCTGCCTCCCGCGCCGGCTGAGAAAGAGGCCTGGGCAAGTCTGCCGTTTGACGAGCAGGCGTACCTGGAGAAAGAGGTTGGATCGATCGCCCTGACGGGCGAGCCGGGCTTCTCCGTGTTCGATCGAACCTGGGCGCGTCCCACTCTGGAAGTCCACGGCATCCGCGGCGGCTTCACGGGTGACGGCGCCAAGACCGTGATTCCGGCCCGGGCCGTGGCAAAGCTCTCCATGCGCTTGGTGGCGGATATGAGGCCCGATGAGGCCATCGCGCAACTGCAGGCGGCGGTGAAGGACGTTACGCCGCGCGGCGTGACGGCTGAGTTCAAACTACTGCACGGGGCGGGCCCGTCTCTGGTGAATCCGGACAACGCGTTCATTCGTGAATCCGCGCTGGCCATGGAAGAGGTGTTCGGCGCCAAGACCGTCTACATGCGCAGCGGCGGTTCCATTCCGATCGTCGGGCTGTTCCAGACTCAGATGGCGATTCCCAGCGTCCTGATGGGCTTCGGCCTGCCGGACGACAATCTGCATTCGCCCAACGAGAAGTTCCATCTGCCGAACTTCTACCAGGGCATCGATGCCGTCATTCGGTACCTGGAGCGGCTTGGCGCGTGAAACAGGTATTCCCGATCGTACCGGCCGGAACCGGTGCGCCCTGGACAACGGCAGCCATCGCGCTCCTACTGCTGGGCATGTTAGTCCTGTTCGGCTACATCTTCTACTCCACCCGAAACGTCACGTTCGAGGTTTCCACCGAGGGTCTCCGCATTCGCGGGGACCTCTACGGCCGCATGGTCCCTCGCGCGTCCCTGCTCCTCGATCAGGCCCGCGTCCTGAATCTGGGTGAAAATCGGGAGTATGCGCTTTCGTGGCGCACCAACGGCATCGGCCTGCCGGGCTACTCATCGGGCTGGTTCCGCCTCAAGAACGGCGACAAAGCGCTGGCGTTTCTCACGAAGAAGGACGCTGTGCTTTACCTGCCGACGCGCGACGGCTACGCGGTGCTTCTCAGCACACCGGACCCGCAATTGCTGCTCGGGGCGCTCCAGTCCAGCCGCTAGATTGGAGGGCGCACCGGTCTGCAGCACGATGTGCCCCTCGAAGCCCAGCTCGCGGGTCGCGCCCAACGCAGCCTTCACGTCCACGTTCCCTTCGCCCAAATAGCCCTTGTCCTTGAAATGGAACTGGCAGATTCGCTGCCGGCCGAGCGCGCGAATCTGCCGCGCGGGCGCCCAGCCACCGAGGTTCGTTGCGTTGCCGATTCTGTGATAGACCTGAAGCGCCGGAGAGCCGCGGTGATGGGCAAGTTCCTTGAGTGAACTCACCACCGCATCCATCTCCCTGGGGTCCCGCAAGGTGCACTCGCGATGAAGACCAGCATGAAGATCTTCGCGACCAGCCTTCGAGGATCCCCTGAACATCACCGCTGGAATTCGAAAAGCCGGGCGCGGGGCCGACGAAGGTTCGCGGTCGCTGCGATCAATCGACTTCGGCGGGTAGTGGGATCGACGGGCTGCGGCCAGCGACGGACTCCCAGTCCTTCGGGAAGGTGAGCGGGGAGGGTCCGCTTGGATGGCCGCCCTGTCGTGCTCCTACGCCCCTGGTCAGAAGTTCCAGCGGAATCCCACCTGAATCAAACGGGGCGATCCGGGGAGCATACCGCGCGAGCGGTCCACCAGGACCAGGCGGTCCATCGCGTTCTTTACAGTGATGAAGGCGGTGGTGCGCAGTGGCTCCAGCGGCATGTTCAGTGTGCCGTTCCAGATCACGTTGCCGGGAATGATGCCGCGCTGGCCGTCTGCTGACGGATTAACGGAGTTCAGGTCGTCGCCGAACTGCCTGGACGTCTGCACCATCTCCAGCAGGACGTTCATGCCCGTGCGATGCGTGAAGCCGGCAGTTGCGTTCAGCAGCGACGCCGAGGAGTAGGGCAGCCGGTTACCCGTGATCTGCACGGCGCCGGCCCCGGCCACGTTCGAGTAGCGCAGGCCTTCGAAGCGGGAAGTGGGAATCCACGTCCAGGCTCCGCGCAGATAGAGTGAACTGCCGGAACCCAACACGTTGCGAACGTCATAGCGGCCGGCGAACTCACCGCCCTGATGCAGGGTCTGGCCAGCGCTGGTCAGAGCGGAACCGATGCCGCCGGCGAGAGAGGCGGCGATGATCTGGTTCTGGTAGTCCATGCGGAAGAAGGTCGATTCCAGGCTGAACTGCCGGGAGATGCGGGCGCGGATGCCGGCTTCATAGTTCCAACTCAGTTCGGGATCGAGTTCCACGAAGCCGCCTGTGTTGCCAATGATGTCTTCCGTGCGCGGCGGCGAAAAGCCGCGGTGAACGCCGGCGAAAACCGTGATGGCGTTCCTCGGGGTCCAGGCCGCTCCGATGCCGGGGATGGCGCGCGTGAGCGTCGTGCTGCCGGTGGCGCCGCGGCCTGAGTCAAACAAACGGTTGGTGCGTTGAAATCGGATGTGCTCAAGCCTAATACCAGGGGTCACGGTGAAATTGCCGAAGAAGAAGCGGTTCTGCACATAATTTGAATAGGCCTGGGTGCGGCGCTGATTATCTTCCACGACGGAACCGGTGCGTGATATGGGGTAGTTGCCATTCATTTGCACGCGCTCTTGCGTCTCGTAGTGCGCGCGAACGCCGGCGTCAAGCTCCGAGCGGACCCCGAGGAACGG
>CAYVDY010000170.1:8718-11585 GCA_964450255.1 uncultured Candidatus Solibacter sp.
GACGCCCCAGGTGTAATAGCGCCGCAGACGGCCTTCGTTGCCGCACGTGGTGTTGAGATTGGCCATGCCCGCGCAGGCGGGATCGGCTGCGTCGTTGGGGCGCTGGCCGGAGTTGGAGGACTGGCGCCACCAGTTGCGATGGAAAATAGAGCCGTAGGCGGTGGTGGTGAGAATGAGATTGGGTTGCAGCACGGCGGTGTGAGCGGCGGAGGCTCCCCAGCGGTCGCCGTAGAAGTGATCGTTACGGAAGGGATTCCAGCGCGGGTCCATTTGCCATTCTGCTTGGCGGAGACCGGAATAGGTTAGGCGCGAGTCCTCGGTATAGTAGTTGGCCTTGAAGGCGAGAGCGTGTTTCGTTGAGAGCGGGGTGAGGGTCTTGAAGTTATAGTCGCTGAGGCCGCTGCGCACGTTGTCGCGTGCGCCCTCACCCTGCTTCCGAACCGCATCGAAGAGTAAGCCTGTGCTGTTCCATGTGCCCCCATAGCGGAGGTGGCCGTTGAAATAGTCGCGATTGCCGCCTGTGAGCGAGAGCATGCCGGCGGACTTGCCGGGGATGGCGGGCGTCACGTAGTTCACCACGCCGCCGACGGTGTTGGGCCCCCAGGCGATCTGGCCGGAACCCTTCACTAGTTCAATGGAATCAAACCGATCCACCGATGGATGGTAGTATGACGCGTTATCTCCATAGGGCGCGTAGGCCAGCGGCACGCCGTCCTCCAGCAGTAAAACCTTGGTGGAGCGTGCGGGGTTCAAGCCCCGGATGCCGATGTTCGGACGCAGACTGAAGCCCTCTTCCGGGCGGGCGTAGACACCGGTCATTTTTCGGAGCGCCTCCTCGAAGCCTACGACCTTGGATTCGCTCAGCGTGGCGGAATCCACGACCGAGACGGAGCCGGGTGTGCGGCTGACGATCTCCGGTGTACCGGCGACGGAGTTCGCTGAAACTAGCAGCTCCTGGGCGAGAACCGCGGGCTGAAGGGTGATGACATATTCTGCGAGTCCGGTCGCCGGGATCTCCACCGTGAGCTCCGATTGCGCGAAACCCAAGGCTTGCGCGGTGACTGTCCAGGAACCCGGCACGGAAGGCTTCAAATGATACTCACCTGCCAAGTTGGTAGCGGTGGCGAGCTTGGCGCGTGCAGCCGCGGACCGTAGAGTGACCATGCAGTTGGGGATCGACGCGCCGGAAGAATCCACGACAACACCCCTAAACAGCAGTGATTGTTGGGCTGGGACGACTTGGGCGAGCGCCGCGAGGAAGAGGATGCGAAGAGTGACCGGAAGCATGTTGGAAGACCGTCTGAATTCATATTGTAAATGCAAGTGAGTTGCAAAGCAACGATGATTGTCAGTCTCGCTAAACCCTGGAGTGATGAAAACCGTGTCGGCCTGTGTGTCTATTTCTGTGATTCTCAGGAGTGGCTGCGGCCCGAAATGCAACATGCCTTGGCAGGTTGAGACCAGCGGCAGGCCCTGTACGCGCGACGCCGTCAGGAATCTCGGCTGTGACGCAGCGACCGATGGCGGCAGCGGTAGGCGGTTCTCAACGCGGCCCACTGCAACCTCCAACCCCTCAATCCCGAGACGTTTGGACCTCCAGGGGGCCAGATCGCTTCGCCTTCCCGTCACGCCATCCATCACGCCAATGCTGGGCTTCTCCTTGCTTGCGGGCGCAGCCGCGGCCGCGCTTATAACGTTCGTCGATTCATAGCGTCACCCTCGTCGATCCTTCGGGCCGCCGCGGCAGTTCGGACATCGAGTGCCGCCCATAGTCCTTCATTTCGATGAACACTTTCTGCATACGCAGCATATCCTCAATGACTGGAGGCAGCTCCTCTTCCTCCAGCGCGTCCAGGCAAGTCCCCAGCGCGTCCTCGAACATCCCTGAACGCCGCAGAATGTCGGTGACCAGAGCGAACTCTTCCGGAATGGTCTCCGCGAAGTTCTGCCCGGCCGCCTTTCCCTTCTTCCAGAACTGCAGCGCCACGGTGCGACACCCCAGCGCCAGCGCGCCGTCGCCCGAGTCATCGAAGAACCACGCGCCCTGCAGAGCCATCCAGCCGGCGTCGGCGTGGTGGCCAAGCTGATCCAGTAGAAACGCGTGCTTCAGGAACGGACCTTCGCAGTTCTGATACTGCTGGGACTTCACCAGCACAGCCACGCCCTCCGGCGCATAGGCGACTTCCGGCGCGGCGTATCCGCAGGCCGGGCACTGCTGCAACCAGTGTGAGAGCGTAGACCGCAGCGGTTCGCCGGGCCGGGTATCGAAGTCCGGCGGCTCCTGCGGCTCCACCGCCGGCGCGACGGTCTGCTCGGAGTGGGCGCCGCACACGGCGCAAAGAATGTTAGGCATCCGACGCTGGTTTTAGCACAATAGAGGGGATGATTGTTGAAATCGAAGGCGTGCCCCTGCACCTGGCCCATCCCGATCAGCTCGCGGTCCGCTGGGTCGGCCAGGACGAAGTCCTCCGTCAACTGCTGGCATCGTGGCTGGTTGTGGACGAATCCGACGTGCCGATGAACCCGCGGCTGGTGGGTAAACCTGGCGTGGGAAAAACCACGCTGGCCTATGCTGCCGCGTCCCGCCTGGGCCGTGAGGTTTACATCATGCAGGCCACGGTGGACACGCGGCCGGAGGACCTGATCGTCCAGCCCGTCATCGAGGGCCCCGGCCAGTTGCGGTACGTGGCCTCGCCGCTGGTCACAGCCATGCTGCGCGGCGGCATCGCCATTCTCGATGAAGGCAACCGCATGTCCGAGAAGAGCTGGGCCAGCCTCGCCCCACTGCTCGATACCCGGCGCTACGTGGAGAGCATCGTGGCCGGCATCCAGGACAAGGCGCATCCGCCCCTCCGCATGGTCGCCAC
>CAYVDY010000171.1:0-11563 GCA_964450255.1 uncultured Candidatus Solibacter sp.
AGAGGACACGCAGGAAGAAGTTCGCTATGCGGTTCACGACGAGCTTGTGCTTCGGATAGTCGATGACGCCGCCGCCGCGTATGAAGCGCGAGCCGAAGACGGCGTCCCATCCCTGGTTGAGCAACTCCCAGTAGCGCACTGCGTCGCGGCAGTCGTCGGATTCGTCGGCCATCATGACGATAACGGCGTCGCCGCTGATGTGGTCGAAACCGAACGTGATGGCGCGGCCGAAGCCATGCTCGCCGGTGTTCTGCATTGGGCGGAGGGCAGGGATCCTGGCGGCGAGTTCCTGCAGGATCGCCCAGGTGCGGTCTGTGCTGCCGTCGTCCACCACGACAATCTCGTGATCGATGCCCTGCAGCCGCAGTTCAACGTCCAGATGCTCCACGGTGGCGGCGATGCAGCCCGCCTCATCGCGCGCGGGAATGACGATGGAGAGCCGGTGCAGCGGATCGTGGGAGGTGGGCTCGGGGAGCTTCACAGGCCGCTCCGCTGGAGCCAGTCCGGGTTTTTCTCCGCATGTTGGGCGATCTCTTCGAGTAGCGCAGGCATAGCGGTGACCGGCGTCCAGTGAAAATCGCGCTCCACTTCGCGGTTGTCCATGATCACCCAGGGGATGTCGTAGGGGCGCGGGGCGAGGTCCGCGGCTGGGGCGTGCGGGCCGAAACGCGAATCGCACCAATTGTTCAACTGCTTCAGCGAGAGTGCGTTGGCCGGTCCGCCGCCGGCGGTGTAGAGCCGCTGCCCGCCGCTGCGCGTGGTGCGGGTCTGCTTGATCAACAGTGTGGCCAGGTCACGCGGGTGAAAGGCATCCCGCACCTGATGGCCGTGTCCCTCGAACCCGATGTAGCGCATGGCGCGCCGGCGCAGATGCGCGTTGAGCCAGAACGCGAAGATGCCCTGATCCGGCGTGCCGAACTGGCCCGGACCGGCCAGCACGCCGCAGCGAGTCACCCATACCGGGAAGTCGAACGCCGCGCCGTACTCCAGCGCCATGGTTTCGCTGGCCAGCTTGGTTGCGCCGTAGAGTGAGACGGGAGACTGCGTCGAGAATTCGACACCGATACCGTGGGCCGAGACGCCGGCCGGGAGCGTGGCGTTCTCGTTCAGTGCGAAGGCGCCGTCGCCGATGACCAGGGGCAATCCGGCCAGTGTGGGAATCGAATATACACGGCTACTGCTCAGCAGGAGCAAACCCGCCGAGTACATCTTGCAGTACTCCAGAACGTTGCCGAGGGCCGCGAGATTGTGTTCGAAGAGTTGGCGGCTGCTTCCGCCTCCGCCCACGCCGGCCAGCACGCTGGGGTTGGCCGCCGCGTCGATCACCCAATCGGCCTCCGGCATTGCCGCCATGTCGCTCCACGCGCGGATGTCGCCGTGTACAAACTCCACGCCCATGGCGCGGAGGCGTCCGCGATTGAGCTCCGAGCCTGGCCGCATCAGATTGTCGATGCCGCAGATGGTGATGCCTTCGGCCCGGGCCAGCAGGCTCTCTGCAAGCGCACTGCCCACAAATCCGCAGATGCCGGTGATCAGAATTTTCATTGCGCGGACTTTACCAGCCTCTCCATCCAGCTTGCAGCGATCTCCTGAAAGATCACCGGCAGGCTCCGTGTGACTTCCCACGCCGGATAGTGCGCCTTCATTTTGCGCAGATCGCTGTAGTAGCAGATGTGATCGCCGATGCGATTCTCCTCGACGTAATGCCAGGCCATCTTACGGCCGCTGTACTGTTCAGCCATCTGGAAGGCCTCCAGCACGGAGCACGAATTGCCTTTGCCTCCGCCCAGATTGTAGACCTCCGCCGCGCGTGGCGCCTTCCAGAACTCGAACATGAATCGCGCAACATCTTCCGCGTGAATGTTGTCGCGGACCTGCTTGCCCTTGTAGCCGTAGACCTTGTACTCTCGCCCCTCCACGGAGCACTTCACCAGATAGCTGAGAAACCCGTGGAGCTCCACGCCGGCGTGATTCGGCCCGGTCAGGCAGCCGCCGCGGAGGCAGCAGGTGGGCATGTTGAAGTAGCGCCCGTACTCCTGGACCATCACATCGGCGGCGACCTTGGAGGCGCCGAACAGCGAGTGCTTGCTTTGGTCGATGGAGAAATCCTCGGCGATGCCGTGTTCGTACGCCGGGTCTGCGTAGTCCCAGCGGGTCTCCAACTCCTGCAACGCGATGGTGTTGGGGCGGTCGCCATACACCTTGTTGGTGGACATGTGGATGAACGGAGATTCCGGGCAGAACTGACGGGCCGCTTCCAGCAGGTGCAGCGTGCCCAGCGCGTTCACTTCGAAATCGAGGAACGGGATGGTAGTCGCACGATCGTGGGAAGGCTGCGCCGCGGTGTGGATGACGAGGTCCGGCCGCAGGTCGCGGATGTAGGCCAGCACACCATCGCGGTCGCGAATATCGAGCGCGGAATGGCGGTAGCCAGGGATCTCACGCTGGAGCCGGGCGAGCACCCAACTGGTGTCCCCTTCCGGGCCGAAGAATACAGCTCGGTGGTTGCTGTCGATGCCGGCGACCTGGAATCCCTGCCGGCTGAAGAAGATGGAGACCTCGGATCCGATCAGCCCGCACGAGCCGGTCACCAGTACAGTTGGTTGCGCCATGAATTTCCTTCTTATAAGATCGCATTTCCTACCATGCTCACCATCGGCTTTCATACGGATGCATTCAACTCGGCCTACTGGAACTTCGCACAGTGCCTGGAATGGGCTCATGCCAACGGGGTGACGCAGATCGAATGCGGCGCCATCGATGGAGTGAGCTGGATCCACGGGCTAGGCTACCAGCCCCATGTGGCGCTGTGGGAAGACCCCGTCCTGCTGCGGCGCAGGATGGATCAGCTGGGCATCGCCTTCTCGCAGATCGATGCCGCATTCCCGCTGTCCAAGCCGGAGGGCGCCACTCTGGGCGTGGAGTACATTCTGCACACCATTCGCTGGGCCAAGCTCGCCGGCTGCCCTTGCGTCGATACCACGGACGACCGCTTCCGCCCTGAAGGCATGACGGACGTGGAGGCGCTGGCCCACATGAGGCGCATCTATCTCCAGGTGCTGCCCGTGGCCGAGGCCTACGGCATCATCATCAACATCGAGCCGCACGGGTATTTCACCACCAAGCCCGAATACATGGCCGAGATGCTCAACTTCGCCGATTCGCCGAATCTGCGCATGAACATGGACACCGGCAATACGTTCATCGCCGGGCAGGATCCTGTGGCGTTCCTGCGCCAGTTTCTGGGCCGCGTCAGCCACGTCCACATCAAGGACGTCAGCGAGAGTCTGGCCGCCGCCGCGCGCGGCGACCTCACCGGCATCGCAGTCAGCCAGTGCGCCATCGGCGACGGCGTGAACGCGGCCAACATTCGCGAGTGTGTCCGTCTGCTGGAGGAATCCGGCTTTTCCGGCGTGTATAGCCTGGAGTGCGAAGGCGCCGGCGGTCCCATGATCGAACGCAGTCTCTCCTGGGTGAAGCAGTTATGTTAGCCGCGGCAGTTCTCATTCGAGTCCTGATTATCACGGGCCAGTCCGACGTGCAATATCACGACTGGCGCCTCTCCACGCCCGTTCTGCGCGCGCAACTGGAGCAGACCGGCCGCTTCGACGTGAAGGTGACCGAAGAGCCGCGCGGCCTCACCGCCGACGCGCTTTCCAGCTACGACGTGATCCTGGTGAACTATCTGGGGCCGCGCTTTCCGGCGCCCACGGAGAAGGCGATCGAGGATTTCGTTCGAGGGGGCAAGGGCATTGTGGCCGTGCATGGCATCAGCTATGGCGAGTTCTTCGGCCATGTGTGGAAGGGCAAGTGGACCGCGCCTACGGACGGCAATGCGGGATGGCCGGCCTATGCACAAATGATCGGCTCCACGTGGAAGGCCGAGAATATCGGGCATTCCGCCCGGCACGTGTTCGACGTGAAGTGGACCGGGCGCGATCACCCTATTGCGCGCGGCCTGCCGGAGACGTTCGTCGCCAACGACGAGCTTTACCACAAGCTCGACCTGCAGCCCGGCGCGCAGGTGATTGCCCGTGCGTGGAGCGACCCGGCGAAGGGCGGCACCGGCAAGGACGAGCCGATGCTGTGGACCACGCGCTTCGGCCAGGGCCGCGGCGTGCATTTCCCGCTGGGTCACGATCTGTCTTCGATGGCCCAACCCGGCTTCGCAGCGGCCGTGACGCGGTCTGTGGAGTGGGCCGCGACCGGTGATGTGAAGGTGCAAGACGCGAAAGCGCAGGACAAGGCGCGTGTATTGGTGGTGACGGGCGGGCACGGGTTCCCGAGTGAGTTCTACTCGTTGTTCGAGAACGACCCGCGCATCACGTGGCGCTCCGCCGGCACGCAGGCCGACGCGTTCGGGCAGAAGCTTGTGGGCCGCTACGACACCATCGTCTTCCACGATATGGGCGAAACCATCGGCGAGAAGGAGAAGGCTAACCTGCGCGAGTTCGTGGAAGCCGGCGGCGGCATCGTCTCCACGCATCATTCCATCGTCAACTACACGTCCTGGCCGTGGTGGTATCAGGAGGTGATCGGCGGCAAGTACTTCGTGAACGCCGTGGAGGGCCACGCGAAGTCCGAGTACAAAGAAGGCGTCGATTTCGTCGCAAATGTGGTCAAAACAACGTCCAAGCACCCCATTTTGACACGCGTACCGCCACATCCGGTGCATGACGAGGTGTACAAGGGCATGTGGCGCTCGCCGGGGATTCAGGTGCTGATGGAGACCGATCATCCGCTGAACGACAAGCCGGTCGTGTATGTCGGTCCGCACCCGAAAGCGCGCAGCGTATACATCCAGCTCGGCCATAGCGCGTCCACGATGCTGTATCCGGGGTACCGCCGGCTGGTGATGAACTCGATCCTCTGGACCGCCCGCAAGCTGGATTGAGAGGCTTCCACGTGCCACACCCCAGCCGCCGCGGTTTTCTGGCGAGCACCCTCGGCGCCGCCGTGATGGCGCCGGCGTCCCGGCCGCCGAACGTACTCCTGATCCTTGCCGATGACCAGGGCTATGGCGATCTCTCCTGCCACGGCAACCCCTACGCGAAAACTCCGAACCTGGACCGGCTGGCCGCCGAGAGCGTCGAATTCACGCGCTTCCATGTTTCGCCGGTTTGCGCGCCCACGCGGGCCAGCCTGCTGACCGGACGCTATCACCTGCGTTGCGGAGTGCATGGCGTAACAGCCGGCCGCGAGATCATGCGCTCGGAGGAGGTGACCGTGGCCGAGGCGTTGAAGCCGGCCGGCTATCGTACCGCGCTCTACGGCAAGTGGCATCTTGGCGAGCACTACCCCTATGTCCCGTTCGCCCAGGGTTTTGACGAGTTCATAGGGTTCCGTACCGGCCACTGGATCAACTACTGGGATTCGCAGTTCGAACGGAACGGCAAGCCCTACCCGCTGAAAGGGTACGTCACTGAAGCCTTGACGGATCTTGGTCTGCGGTACCTGGAGACGCGACGCCAGCAGCCCTTTTTTCTGAACCTCGCCTACAACGTGCCCCACACGCCGTGGCAGGCGCCGGCGCGGTTCTGGGATCAATACAGCGGCATGGACATCCCGAAGGAGGCCGCGGCTGCCTACGCGCTCAACGGCTGCCTGGATGAGCAAGTCGGCCGCCTTTTGCGCCGCCTCGACGAACTGAAGCTCGCCGAGGATACGATCGTGCTCTACCTCTCCGACAATGGTCCGAACGGCCAGCGGTACAACTGCGGCCTGCGGGGGATCAAGGGCAGCGTCTACGAGGGTGGGACTCGGGCGTCGATGTTCATCCGGTGGAAGAACCATCTGCCGGCGGGTAGGAAGGTAGACCGCATCGCCGCGCACGTGGACATCTATCCCACTTTGCTGGACCTTTGCGGGGTTCGGGCGCCAACGGGGCCGGCGGTTGATGGGGTCAGCCTGAAGCCGCTTCTGCAAGGCGAGGCCAAGGGCTGGCCGGACCGCATGTTATTCACGCACGGCGAACGGCCGGCGAATCCTGCTGCCCCCTACCCGGGCTCAGTTCGAACGCAGCGATTCAACCTGGTGAACGGGACGGAGCTATACGACGTCCAGACCGATCCCGGTGAGAGCCGGGATATCGCGGCTGAGAACCCGTCGGAGGCACAGCGTTTGCGGCAGGCTTACGAGGCATGGTTCGCGGGCGTGATGCCGGCTGGCGGGCTACAGCGGTATCCCATTCCAGTGGGGCACGATGAGGAGAATCCGGTGACCCTGGCGGCGCCGCAGGCCTTGTTGCAAGGGAAGCTGCGGTACTGGCAGGGCAACGGCTGGGCGCACGACTGGATCACGAACTGGGTCACGGAGGGCGACCGCGCGCGCTGGGAGATCGACGTAGTGCAGGCCGGTCGTTTTCAGGTCTCCGTGCACTATCTCTGTCCGGCCGCCGGCGCGCAGGTGACGGTCCGGGCCGGGGCCGCCCATGCCGGCAAGCCAATCGCGGCGGCGACATCGATGACGCCGATGGCGACGCGCGATCTGCTGCCGCGCAAGGAGACGCCGGAGATGCGCTGGGCGGAATTGTCAGTTGGCGCGCTCGATCTGGTCAAGGGCAGGGCAACGCTCGATCTTCAGGTGGCGCCGGGCGCCGGGGTCGAGGTGCGGGATGTTGTTTTGTCGCGTCTGGTGAGATAACCGCTACCAGTTAGATATGGTTCCATCCGGAAACTGCATCAGCTCGTCGCGCCAGGTCACTCCGGTTTTGGCGGCCTTCTCCACTTCCGCCCAGTCCACGCGGATGCCGAGCCCCGGCGTCTCCGGGACCGGTAGGTGGCCGTCGGAGTCCACGTCGAACATCGGCCAGTCGCGCTCGTCCAGATAGCGCAGCCACGGGTCCACCTCGCCGGTGGCGCCGCTGGCGTTGTAGTGGATGCCCTTCGGCCATTCCAGAATCCAGCCGGCGCGGCTTTGCGCCACCACGTGCAGGCAAGCCATGAAGGCGATGGGCGAGAGCGGGCAGTGCGGCGCGATGGCCAGTCCGTTGGCCTCGCACAGGGCGGCGATTTCCGCCGCATTGGAGATGCCGCCGACGTGCACGAGATCCGGCTGCATGATGTGCGCGGCACGGGCGGCAATGACGTCGCTGAATTCTGCCACGGTGCACATCCGCTCACCCGTTGCGATGGGTACGTGGGTGATGGCGGCGATCTCCGGCAGCCAGCGGTTGTAGTCCGGGCGCACGGGCTCCTCGTAGAACAGCGGATTGCAGAATTCGAGCTCTTTCGCGAGGCGCCGCGCCATCGGTACGTTGCAGCGGCCGTGGAAATCAAAGGCGATCTCCACCTCCGGCCCCACCGCCTCACGCACGGCCCGGGCCCGCTCCACTGCCGCGCGGATGCCGCCATACGTATCCACGGCGGCGAGCGGCGGACAGGCGCGCCGGCCGTCTGATCTCGCGCGGATCGCGCCCGATGAACAGTTCGGCCAGTTCCCGCACTGCCGCCTCGGAGGCGCCCCTATTTGAGCGATTCAAGTCTCCACAACAGTGCCTGAAAGAACTTGCTTTGAAACTCGGTCCCTTTGAGTGCCCCCAATCGCTGCTGTATGGCCTCTTTGGCGGGGTTCTTCACCAGCGCCGCCAACTCCATGTGGATGCCCTGGAATTCGGGTTGGCCGCTCGCAAAGGCAAGCTCCATTCGAATCTGCGACACCGAGTCATCCTCGGGGGGGACCTTTGGGCCCACCGTGAGAACATACTTGAGCTGCCTGTCGGCGGTGTAGAAAACATCCATTCGCTCGTTCGCCCACGGCGATAAAAAGCCCATCTTTTCCCCCACCGCCAGTTCAGTGGCCAGACGCGTGGGCGGCGCGGCATGCACAGTCACGCGAACCAGTCCCGGACTCAGTGGCGAGACCATCCGGAAGGGACCGGCTGTTCGCCCAGCCGACAAATGGCTTTCGGTTTCGTCATCGCGTACGTGGTGCAGAAAGATCAGGCTCTGGAAGTCCACGGCTGGCCCCCCGGGCAACACTCTCCAACCCTGGGGCGCGAAGAGACGCACCTGCTCGTGAAACCGGCACTGAAACGCGAACCCAGGAATCCACTGCCTGGCGCCCGCGCCATTGGCGAGCGAATAGGTGTACGTATACTCCGGACCGATCCGGCTGAGCTCGAAGGCGAGTTTCGGCTCAATTCGGTTCTCCAGCGGAAAGCGAAACGTCATGCCGTTTGAGGTCGCCACAATGTCCTGGGTTACTGGGTCGATTTCAACTGAATCACCCGGCTGCTGTTGGGGTGGAGGTGGGCCTTGCTTTGGCCCGACCTTTAGCTTGAGTTGGGCCGACATCGTCGCAGCGAGGAAGAGAAGTGCAAGTGCGGTTTTCATGACTGGAGTCCTGGTTCAATACTGAAAACGGAGATGAAGGTGATTGCCTTCGTCCTTAATTGGTCCACCGCCGGCCCCGCCGAAGGTGGTGGCGATGGAAAGGAATTGGGGTTTGAAGGTCCCGAGTGAACCTGTGTCAACGTCGACATTTCTTCCTTTCCGGTGTTCCGCATGGGGACATGAGGAAGCGTCCGACCAGCATCCGTACTGCGAATTCGGCCTGTAGAAATCGAACTTACCTCCCCACACCAGACTCATGTCGTTGACACCCGCTACTTTACCCGTCTGCTGGCGGAATTCGCTCATAATTGTCTGGGTCAACGCGACCGTCGTCGCGGTGCCAAAGTGATTGACCGGATGTGGCGGCGTGGCGCCAATGAGCGAATAGTCGGAGAGAGGCGCCATTTCCACGAGGGACTGGCCGATCTCGTCGTTGATGTAGACAACCACGGGAAGGTAGTCGGCTCCGAGGTTGCTGAAGCCGACGATGTCATAGAAGCCAGAGAATATCGGCGCATACCAGGTGACTTTTGCGCACCCGTCGATTCCCGTATAGGCTTCCGCCCAGTCGGCTCCGGTGGGTGATCCGAATGAGCCCTTGGGGGGCTGCCCGTACTGGTTGTGATTGGCCAGCGCGTGGCCCGCGCCAGGCCATGAGGAGGTGCTCTTAAAAAAGACGAGTACCGCCGCTTGAGGAGGGTTAGAGCAGCCGGCAATCTGCATGCTGCTGCCTGGAGCGGCATACTCGATTCCGCTAGCAGTGAAGCAACTCGACAAAAAAAAGAAAGAATATACTTGGAAAGTGTCTGGGTAACAGCATGAGCAGATACTAACAGCAAGGTAAGTTGGTGTCAATGGTAGTTCTTCATTGTATTTCTTCATAGCGGGAGGTGTTGCGTGCAGGAATTGATTGCGCTGATCGAAGGCGCACATGTTTTGAGTGATGTAGGGGGCCACGCGAAGCCCGAGTGTAAAGTATGAGGTTTACAGGGGAATGTGGCGGTCGCCGGGGATTCAGGTGGCGGCGTGTGTGCAGCTCGGCCACAGCGCGTCCACAACGCCAAATCCTTGTTATCGGGGCTTTGTAATGAACTCGTTCCCGTGGACAGCGCTCAGGGTGAATTGACTACCAGTTAGAAATGGTTCCATCCGGAAACTGCATCAGCTCGTCGCGCCAGGTCACGCCGGTTTTGGCGGCCTTCTCCACTTCCGCCCAGTTCACGCGGATGCCGAGCCCCGGCGTCTCCGGGACCGGCAGGTGGCCGTCGGAGTCCACGTCGAACATCGGCCAGTCGCGCTCGTCCAGATAGCGCAGCCACGGGTCCACCTCGCCGGTGGCGCCGCTGGCGTTGTAGTGGATGCCCTTCGGCCATTCCAGAATCCAGCCGGCGCGGCTTTGCGCCACCACGTGCAGGCAAGCCATGAAGGCGATGGGCGAGAGCGGGCAGTGCGGCGCGATGGCCAGTCCGTTGGCCTCGCACAGGGCGGCGATTTCCGCCGCATTGGAGATGCCGCCGACGTGCACGAGATCCGGCTGCATGATGTGCGCGGCACGGGCGGCAATGACGTCGCTGAATTCTGCCACGGTGCACATCCGCTCACCCGTTGCGATGGGTACGTGGGTGATGGCGGCGATCTCCGGCAGCCAGCGGTTGTAGTCCGGGCGCACGGGCTCCTCGTAGAACAGCGGATTGCAGAATTCGAGCTCTTTCGCGAGGCGCCGCGCCATCGGTACGTTGCAGCGGCCGTGGAAATCAAAGGCGATCTCCACCTCCGGCCCCACCGCCTCACGCACGGCCCGGGCCCGCTCCACTGCCGCGCGGATGCCGCCATACGTATCCACGGCGGCCAGCGGCGGACAGGCGTTCATCTTGATGGCGCGCGCGCCTTCCTGTACCACCCGCGCAGCCTCCTCCGCCGCCGCGCCGGGGGCGTTGTTGTTGCCGCCGGCCCAGCGGTAGACCTTGACGCGATCGCGCACCTTGCCGCCCAGCAGGCGGTGGACCGGCGCGCCGGCCGCCTTGCCGGCCAGATCCCACAGCGCGATTTCGATGCCGCCCAGGGCGCTCATGTAGTGCGCGCCGCCGTGGTAGAAGTTGCGGTCGTAGGCGCCGCGGACCAGCCGTTTGATCTCGCGCGGGTCGCGGCCGATGAACAGTTCGGCCAGTTCCCGCACGGCTGCCTCGGAGGCACCGAGTTGGCCTTCCACCGTGAATTCGCCGAATCCTTCCGCGCCACCGGTAGCCGTCACGCGCAGCAGGCCCCAGCGCGGGGCCACTTGCGCCGTCTCGATCCGCTCAATCTGCATAGTGTTCACGATATGATGCCCAGCATGTCCACGCAACGGCTGTTCCTGTCCCTGGTCGCCGCGCCTCTGCTACTGACGGCGCAAAACGTTGAGATTCAGGTGGACACCGCCCAGCGGCTGGGGCCGCTCACGCCCATCTGGCGCTATTACGGCTACGACGAGCCGAACTACACATATATGAAGGACGGTCAGAAGCTGCTCACCGAGTTGGCGGCCATGCATGCCGGTCCTGTTTACGTGCGCATGCACAATCTGCTCACCTCGGGTGACGGCACGCCGGCGCTCAAGTGGGGCTCCACCAACGCGTACACAGAAGATGCGCAGGGCAATCCGCGTTACGACTGGACCATCATCGACCGCATTTTCGACACGCTGATTGAACGGAAGATGAAGCCGCTGGTCGAGATCGGATTCATGCCCAAGGCGCTCTCCACGAAGCCTGAACCCTATCAGCACAAATGGGCTCCGAATCAACCGTACAACCGGATCGAATCCGGCTGGGCCTACCCGCCGCGCGATTACGCCAAGTGGGCTGAACTGGTCCGGCAGTGGGTGCTGCATAGCATCGAGCGTTACGGGCGCAAAGAGGTGGAGTCCTGGCTGTGGGAAGTCTGGAACGAACCGAACATCATGTACTGGCAGGGGACACCGGAGGAGTATCAGAAGCTCTACGACTACAGCGTGGACGCCGTGAAGCGCGCCTTGCCGACGGCCAAGGTCGGCGGTCCGCACTCCACGGGGCCCGGCGGCGCGAAGTCGGAGGAGTATCTGCACAACTTCTTCACCCACGTGGTGGAGGGCGTGAACTACGCCACCGGCAAGAAGGGTTCGCCGATCGATTTCCTGGCGTTTCACGCCAAAGGCCGGCCGCGCTTCATCGAGGGCCGCGTCCAGATGGGCAGCGAGTACCAACTGCGGGATC
>CAYVDY010000172.1:0-11561 GCA_964450255.1 uncultured Candidatus Solibacter sp.
TCACGGTCTCGATCTGCAGCACCACCATCTGCTCGCGATTCATGTGCTCCATGATCTGCGGGATGCTGACGGGCTCGAAGTCCACTTGCAACGGGGTCAGACCCATACCGCGAATCCCGACGGGCGGATACTTTGTCCAGCTGACTGCCTTCTCCAGCAGCGCGGGGTCCTCTACGCGTGGGAAGATAACGCCCTCGGCGCCGCAATCCAGCGCGCGCGCGATCAGCGCGTATTGAAGATCGGCCACGCGCACAATGGGGCACAGGCCCACCTTGACCGCGATGCGGCAGAGATCCTGCAGCGTCTCCTGATCGAAGCCGCCGTGCTCGGTGTCGAGGAACGCCCAATCGAATCCGGCCGAGGCCAGGATCCGCACGACGTCCTGCGACCGCAACTGCGCGAACCCCGTACCCAACTGCACACGGCCCTCGCGCAGGGCCTTTTTCACTTGATTGATTTTCATATCGTTAGCAGGAGATGGTCCGGACATCCCCGTTGCACATTCTCGTACAACGTATCGATCAGGTCAAAGCCATGCTTGGCGAGGAAGGGCAGGATGGAGAACAAGCGCTCCTGCAAATGCCGTTCAGGGAATACCAGGCCGCTGAGGTGCGCCGCTCCGGCGTTGACGCGGGTATCGCGCCGCAGCGCCTCGCGTCCGGCTTTTCGGCGGTTCTTCTCGATCTGATAGAGGATCTTCGAACGGCTCTTGGTGAGCGCCTCGCCCAGTGTCGGATCGAAATTGCGGAGTTCGCCCTGCAGGCGGTCCAGTGAATTCCGCACTTCGCTGAGCACGTCCTGGAAGGTGATCTCGAGCGAATCCGGAATCAGCCGCGCCGCGATGCGCTCGCGCAACAACTGCTCGCCGTGGAAGCAATCGGTCAGTGTTACGTTGTAGTGGTCCATCAGCGAGTGCGCCCGCTCGTCCAGCAGGGTGAAGCCGCTGCGCGGCACGGCCACGGGCATGCGGCCCAGCAGTGCGCGGTATAGCACATGCGATTGGGCCAGGTACGCCAACTCCGCCGGGCCGCCAATGTAGGCGGCGGTGGGCAGCAGGTAGTCCTGCATTACCGGCCGAAGCAAAGCGTTCGGAGATAGGTGAGCCGGGTTCTCCGGACAGGCCTCATCCCGCGCCATCCGAGTCCTCTGGCCATTCTCCAGGCGGAAGAAGAGCGATGTCTGGTCATCCACCAACACCTGGGCGTGATAGCCGGCAGCCTCCAATTCCTTACCGCGCGCATGGAGCTCGCGCGCGAGCTCTTCACGGCGTTCGAAGGCGGCATGCAGCATGGGCGCGGCCAACTCGCGAATTGCCGGCTCCAGCGGATCGAAAAAGATCAGTCCGTAGCCGGCCAGCAGGCGCGAAAGCAATTTCTGGAACGCCTGGCCGTAGGTCTGTCCCGGCTGATAGCATTCCTCCACCAGTTCCATCACCTCGTCGGCGTAGAGGTGGCCGGCCAGGCTCTCCTTCAGATCGTTCAGAGGGGACTCCACGATCTCGATGCTGCCAACCGGCTGGCCGGGCTTGCCCGCGCCCTGGCCGTTGAGGCGCACCGCACTCTGGTGCGGGTTGAACACCCACGCGTGATTGATCTCGTCGAAGTCGTGGTCCTCGGTGGCCAGCCAGAAGACCGGGACGGCGCGAATGCCGCTCTCGGTCAGTTGCCGGGCGAGCTTGGCCGCGGTCAGCGCTTTGTAAATCGTGTAGGCCGGACCGGAGAACAACCCGACCTGCTGGCCGGTGACGATGGCAACGGTGTCTGGCAGCTCGAGTTGCGCCAGGGCAGCCGTCTCGCCGTTGGTCTTGCGGAGCGCGGCCGTCAGCTTCTGCCGGCGCTCGTCGGGCAACTGCCGTATGGCAGCGAAGGCCGCCCGCCGCATGGCTTCGGGGTCGTGCGGATCGTGCTCGTAGAATCGTCCAACGCGATTGAACCGGTAAAGGTAATCGGCGAAGAGAGCACTCGTGCCCGGCAACTCAGTGTGTGGAATACAGATGCTTCTCATGCGGCGCTCATTTCAGGCTAACAGACCTCCCGGCCCCGGCGACCGTTACACTAGTAGATGATGCTCACCGACCAGGAATTCCAGCAAAGATCGGACGAATCGCTGGAGGCGCTCTATACGAGGCTCGCCGACGCCAGCGAGGACTTCGATTTCGACGTGGAGATGAACAACGGCGCGCTGACCGTCGAGTTCGAGGAGCCGCGCGAGCGTTTCGTCGTCAGCCCCAATTCGCCCGTCAAACAGATCTGGGTCTCCGCGCACGTGCAGAGCTTCAAGTTCGATTGGAAGCCGGAGGCCGGCGCGTTCGTGCTGCCGGATTCGGGCAAGACCTTGGAGCAGTTGATGGTGGAGGCTATACAAAAGCGCCTTCCGAACTTCGCACTCTAGTGCCCGGAGTCTACATCTCGTGGCCGTTCTGCGCGCAGAAATGCACCTACTGCAACTTTGCCTCCGGAGTCTTTCCGCGCGAGCTGGAACAGCGTTATCTGGACCGGTTGCTGGCCGAACTACGCGACGCCGCGTGGCCGTGGAGTCCGGAGACCGTTTACCTGGGCGGCGGTACGCCCGCTTCGATGGAAGGTAGTCAGCTGGCGGCCGTGCTGGCTGCGATTCCGGGCCGCCCGTGGCGCGAGGCGACGCTGGAAGCCGCGCCGGGAGCCATTACGCGTGAGCAGGTACGGGCGTGGCGGGCCGCCGGCATCAACCGGGTGAGTCTCGGCGTGCAGTCGTTTGTCGATGCGGAACTGCGCAGGACCGGCCGCAAGCACAACGCCGCCGGAGTGGCCGCGGATGTCGCCCTGCTGCGCGCCGAGGGCATCGCGGAGATCAATATCGATCTCATTGCCGGCCTGCCTACGCAGACGCGGGAATCGTGGATCGAATCGCTGCGTTGGATTGAGGAGTTGGCGCCACCGCACGTCTCCGTCTACATGCTGGAGGTGGATGAAGACTCGCGCCTGGGCCAGGAGTTGCTACTGGGCGGTGTGCGATACGGCGCCATGGATGTGCCCACGGAAGACCTGATCGCCGATTGCTACGAAATCGCAGTAGAGCGCCTGGCGCAGTGCGGTCTGCGGCGGTATGAGATCTCAAATTTCGCGAGGCCCGGCAGCGAGTCGCTCCACAACCGGAAGTACTGGAAGCTGGAGCCCTATCTGGGCTTCGGCGCAGATGCCCACTCCTTCGACGGCCGCCTGCGCTGGCAGAACGTGGAGACGCCGCAGGACTACTGCGATGCCGGGGACCCGCGCGCTGAATCCGTGGAAGCCAATCTCACTGAGGAACGCTTCTTCGTCGGGCTGCGCCTGCTGGATGGCATCCGGCCGTCGAGCGGTGACCGCGCCCCGCACGAAGCGGCGATCGCTGAGCTGATCGCGGATGGTCTGCTTCAGAAAGATGGGGAGACGCTGCGCCTGACACCGCGCGGGGTTCTGCTCTCCAATGACGTGTTCGCACGCTTTCTGCTTTAAACTGTCATCGGCTTGAAACTACCGGCGCGCTACGCTGCCAACATGGGCAAAGGCTATTTGATCGATATGGACGGAGTCATCTATCGCGGCTCCGAGCCGATTCCCGGCGCCGCCGAGTTCATCGGCTGGCTGCAGTCCACGCGCACTCCCTACCTTTTTCTCACCAACAACTCCTGCTATACCGCGCTGGATGTCGTTGTGAAGCTGCGCAAGTTCGACATCGATACCACGGTGGATCACGTTTACACTTCCGCCATGGCCACGGCGGAGTTCGTCCACAAACAAAAGCCGGCAGCCACGGCTTTTGTCATCGGCGAAGGCGGGCTGCTGAAGGCGCTGAACGATTCCGGTATCGCCGTATCGCGCGATCGCGCGGATTACGTCATCGTCGGCGAGGGGCGTGTCCTGAACTTTGAGCTCGTCGAACAGGCGCACCGCCTGATCGCCTCCGGATCGCGCCTGATCTCCACCAACGCGGACACATGGTGTCCTACCGACAACGGCCCGCGGCCCGGTTGTGGCGCCATTGTGGCGTTGCTGGAATCCGCCACCGGGCGTGCGGCTTATCATGTCGGCAAGCCGAATCCGTTCATGATGCGCGCCGCGCGGAAGCGCATCGGTCTTGCAACCGACGAGGTCACGATGATCGGGGACACGATGGAAACCGACATCCGCGGCGCCACCGACCTCGGCTTCGAGAGCATCCTGGTGCTCACGGGGTCCAGCCAGCCGGAAACACTGGAGCAGTTTCCCTATGCCCCCACGCGCGTCGTCACCTCCATCGCGGAACTGGTGCCGAGCCGCCATAGAGTGGGGCGCATCAGCGAGCTCCATTTCGGCTAGATCCTCCCTACGAGCGGGAGAGGTGCCGCGTGTTGTCCAATAGGAGATTCGAGGACTAAGCAGTGCCCGCCATCGATCTCCGTTCCGATACCGTCACCCGCCCCACCGCCGAGATGCGCCGCGCCATGTTCGAAGCTGAAGTCGGCGACGACGTCTACAGGGAAGACCCTACCATCAACCGCCTGGAAGAGCGCGCCGCCGAGGTGGTGGGCAAGGAGGCGAGCCTGTTTGTGCCTACGGGCTCGATGGGCAACACCATCGCCATCAAGTGCCTCACCACGCACGGTCAGGAAGTGATCTCCGACGCGCGCGGCCACCTGCAGGACTATGAACTGGCGATGACCGCCTGGTTTTCCGGCTGTCTGATCCGGGCCATTCCGACACCCGACGGGATCCTCCACTGGGATTTGATCGCGAAGCAGATCCGGGCGCTCGGCCCCAATGCCTCCGATACCGGCTGTATTGAAGTGGAGAACACGCACAACCTGGCCGGCGGCACCGTGTATCCGCAGGATGTGCTGGACGAGATCTGCGACAAGGCCCACGAGCGCGGCATCGCCGTGCACATGGACGGCGCGCGGGTCTTTAATGCCGCGGCCACTACAGGACAGCCCGTGCACGAGGCGGCGCGGCGGATCTGCGCGAAAGTGGACACCGTGATGTTCTGCCTGTCGAAGGGGCTGGGCGCGCCGGTTGGGTCCATGCTCGCCGGGCCGAAGCCGGTGATCGAGCGCGCGCGGCGCTATCGCAAACGGCTGGGCGGCGGCATGAGGCAGGCCGGAATTCTGGCCGCTGCCGGGTTGATCGCCCTGGAGCGGATGCCTTTGCGGCTGCACGAAGACCACGCCAACGCACGCTTCTTCGCCGCCGGATTGACGAAGATTCCGGGCATCCGCGTGGAGCATGCCGAGCCGGCCACCAACATTGTCATTTTCGACGTTGCCGCGACGGGAAAAACCAGCAAGGAGATCAGTGAAGGGCTGAAGGCGCGGGGCGTGCTGATCAACGGTTTCAGTCCCACTGCCATGCGCGCCGTGACGCACTACGACGTCTCCCGCGCCGATTGTGAACAGGCCCTGACCACCCTCTCGGTTGTCGCCGGATGTTAGGATAAAAGTTCCCTTATCAGGAGGAAACGAGCCTTTATGTCTGTCAAAATCGCAACCCGCGTTGTAGACGGTGTCACCCTGATGAGTTGCTCCGGCACCATCACGCTTGGTGAGAGTACCAGCCTTTTTCGCAACACCCTGCGCGAGATCCTCCAGAACGGAGCCCGCAAGCTTCTGCTGAACCTCGCCGAGGTGACCTACATCGATTCATCCGGCATCGGTGAACTGGTGGGCGCCTACACTTCCGCCGCGAACGTCAATGCGCAGATCAAGCTGGCCAAACTGCCCACGAAGATTTACGACCTGCTGCAGATCACCAAGCTCGTCACGGTTTTCGAAATCTTCGACGATGAAGCCGAGGCGATCCGCAGCTATCAGTAGAAGCAGCGGCGCTACTTCAGCACCTGCACGCGGATATCCTTAAAGCGGACCTCCATGGGGGGGCCCGCGTGCAGTTGCAGGCCGATGCTGCCTTCCAGCTTGACGGAGTCCTTCAGCTCGGCGGTGACCAGGCCGTTGATGGTGATGCGGATGTCCTCGCCCTTGCAGTAGATCTCCACGTCGTTCCAGTCGTTCGCCTTCACGACGGTTTCGGCTTTGCCCTTCCAGCCGTCGACCATCACGCCGCGGGCGCCCTTTTCTTCGTACACGCCGCCCCACCAGTTGCCTTGCGCCATATCGGCCTGATAGCCCTTCATGACCCAGTTCGGCAGTTCCTCGCTGCGGAACTGAATGCCGCTGTTGTGGTTGCGCAACTTGACCCTGGCTCGCAGGATGAAGTCGCTGAACTTCGAGGCACGGTAAACCAGGAATGTATTGCCGGTGAGCTTGTTGCCCTCGCTGGAGCCGATCAGTTCGCCAGCTTTGACGGACCACAGCCGCGGGTCGCCAGACCAACCCTTCAGGGTCATTCCGTCGAAAACCGGTTTGAAGCCCTTCTCGGTTTCCGCCGCCTGCACGCAAAGCCCGGCAAGCACCATCAGCAGCAATGCTCGTTTCATGATCGATCTCCTGCGGGCCTGATACCCTCTAGGTCGATGGGTAGTACAGTCTCTGCCAGTGTAAACCTATGCGCCATGATGGCGCCGTTCTGCATTTTGCTGGCCGGCGCGCCGTGGCGCGGCGTGGTGCGCGACGCGTCCGGCGGCGAGGCGCTGGCGCAGGCGCGGGTGGCGCTACGCTGCGGAGAGGCGGAATCCGAATACAGGACGGCCGCCGATGGCAGGTTTGAGCTTTCGCAGGCAGCAGCAGGCTGCTCGCTTCGCGTCACGCTCGTCGGATACCGGCCGCTCACGCTGGTGCTTGCCGGCGTGCAGGAACTGGAGCTTGTTCTCACGCCCGATTCGCTGGCGCGCCGCGATTCCATTGATGTGGCCGCGGGACCATTTGAGATTGCGCAGACTGCCAGCGTGTCGGAGCGCACGCTCACCGGGGCAGAACTGAAAAATCTCGCCGGCGTGCTGATGGACGATCCGCTGCGGGCGGTGCAGTCTCTGCCCGGCGTCTCTTCCTCCAACGACTACATCGCGCAGTTCGCCGTGCGCGGCGCGCCGTTCGCACGAATCGGCGTTCACCTCGACGGCATTCTGCTGAACAGCCCCTTCCACACGGTGCAGAGCCAGGAGGATACTGGCTCGTTGTCCATCGTGAACGCCGACCTCATCGACGAGCTTGTGCTGCATGCCGGCGCGCCGCCCGTCGCCTATCAGGATCGCTCCGGCGCCGCGCTGGACATGCGCCTGCGGGAGGGCAGCAGCCAGGCGCCTTCCATCCGCATCCACGCCGGCGTTGCCAGTGAGGGTGTACTGGCAGAAGGGCCGCTGACGCGCTCGCAGCGCGGCTCGTGGCTGGTGGCGGTCCGGCGCAGTTATCTCCAGTACCTGCTGCGGCGCAGCAGTGCGGCGGATTCCATGGCCTTCGGCTTCTTCGACGCGCAGGGCAAGGTGGCCTACGATCTCACGCGCCGGCACAACGTCTCGCTCAGCTTCATGGACGGGAAGTCCGACCTGGACCGCACGGAAGCGCAGAGCACGCTCGGCATCAACGCCCTCATGAACGCCACGTATCACGTCAGTCTGGCGCAGGCGGCGTGGCGCTACGCGCCTTCGTCTCACCTGATGCTGACCAACCGCATCGCGTACATGCGGGAGCGGGCGGATGGCGTCAACCCCCGCGAGCTGCCGCTGGGCGGAAGCGAGCATCGCGAGTGGATCTGGAACACGTCGCTGTCGTGGAACTGGCGTCCCAACGCGCCGCTGCAGGCTGGTGGATCGTTCCGCCGGATCTCCGAAGACGGCTTTTCCGCGCGCTACAACTTCAACCCGCTTGCCGTGCGGCGGCGTGACGAATGGCGCGGCACCGGACTGCGCGCCGGGGGCTTCATCGAGCAGGGATGGAACCGGGGTCCGTTGACTCTGACGGCCGGCGCGCGCTTCGATGGCTTCACGCTGGTGGAGCCGCGCGCCATCTCGCCCTACGCCTCCGCCATGCTGCGTGTGGCGCCCCGCACGCGCCTGCAACTGGCCTGGAGCCAGGCGCTGCAATACCCTGCGATGCTGCCGCTGCTGATCGAACGCATGGGCGATCCGCGGCTGCTGCCGGAGAGGGCGAACCACAGCGTGGCCGCCGTTGAGCAACAGCTCGATGATCGAACACGGCTCCGCGCCGAGGTGTTCTACCGGGCGGATCGCGATCTGATTTCCCAGCCGCTGCTGGAGCCGCGCATGCTCGCCAATGGGCAGATTTTTGTACCGCCGCCGAACCCGCTCTACGCCAACTCAGTGCGCGGCTCGGCCCGCGGCATCGAGATCTTTCTGCAGCGCCGCACGGCCAACCGGCTGAGCGGCTGGGCCTCCTACGCATACGCGCGGACGTGGCTGCGCGATGGTGTTACCAGCGCTGCGTACGTGGCCGATAGCGAGCAGCGGCATACGATGAATGCTTACGCGAGCTACCGCCTGCGGCCCAGCGTCAACCTGAGCGCGCGCTACACGTACGGCACCAATTTTCCGATACCGGGCTTTCTGCGGGA
The DNA here is from genome assembly GCA_964450255.1 of uncultured Candidatus Solibacter sp. Classification (GTDB taxonomy): domain Bacteria; phylum Acidobacteriota; class Terriglobia; order Bryobacterales; family Bryobacteraceae; genus Paludibaculum. Next base: position 8,457 of record CAYVDY010000172.1, read on the forward strand.
AGGGGCGAGCCAAGGAGGGAACGACACGTACTTCCTGGCGACGCAGCGCAATCTGCTGCGCCTGCCGACTTATCAGCGAGCCGACGTGCGGCTGAACAAGTCGTTCCAGTGGAAGCATTGGCGCGGGGTGCTGTTCGTCGAGGTACTGAACCTCACCAGCCACACGAACCGCACTTACGATTCGTTCGGCGGCTACAACACCCGCACGGCGCAGGCGTTTCCCACGTTCACGAAGCTGTTTCCGATTGTCCCGGCGGCGGGGGTGATGTTCGAATGGAACGGCCCGCCGGTGAGGGCGGGCCGTTAGCGGAGCGGGGTTATCAGCAGACTAAAGGGCGAGGATGACGACGGCCATGATGACTGATGCCACGGGCAGCAGCAGCAGCGCTTTCTTCAAGCCCTTGGGGTCGTTGCCGGCGATGCCGCCGATGATCGGCGAGCTCACCACCAGGCCCAGCCAGCCGGCCGTCAGTGCGATGCCGGTGGCCGTGGCCGCCATCTCGGCAAAGCGGCCGTTCACGATGGCCAGAGTGGTGGGGAACACCGGCGCCATGGCGATGCCGGCCAGAAACACCAGACCCTGCGCCATGGTGGGGCTGGCGCTCTGAAGCATAGCGTAAGTGGTGATGGCCATCAATACGGCCGAGCCAAGCAGAACGCGTTCCGGTGTGACGCCAGTGAGAATCGGGGAGACCGCCACGCGACCCACCAGCAGGCCCAGGGCGAAGCCCAGCGAGAGGATGGTCAACGCTTTACCCTCGGAGAGACCCTGTGCCATCAGGTGGCGCACCAGCCAGTTCCACACACCCACTTCGCAGGCGACGTAAAGGAACAAGGTTAGCGCCAGCAGCAGCAGCGCCGGCTGTGAGAGCAGTTGGCCCACTGCGGCGCCCTGGAAGCTCACGGTGCCCTTGGGCGCCGGCATGCCGGTGATGGTGCTGAAAGCCAATGTGCCGCCCGTGATGGTAGCGGCGAAGATCAGCAGCTTGGAGGAATTGTTCTGGAACAGCCGCGCGGCCACCAGAGGGGTGACCAGGCCGCCGAGGCCGAAGAACAGGTTGAGGATGTTGTAGACACCGGGGGTGGACAGATCACCCAACGTGATAGCCGGCGGCAGGCCGTTGGCGCCGTTGACGATGGCGCCGCCGCCGATGCCGAGTAACAACATCAACCCGGCGATCATGGCGAAGCCCTTGGCGGTCTTCAAGCCGAGCAGGGCTACTGCCACCAGCCCAAGGCCGAGCAGGAGGCCGGCCTTCACGCCCTGTACGTCCATCAGCGGACCGGCGAAGAACGACCCAATCATCAGGCCGATGGCCTGGGTCATGGCGATGCTGCCATTCTGTTTGGGGGAGAGAGAGAATTTTCTGGAGAGGTCGGGCAGGATCGTGCCCAGCATGGCGGCGATCATTCCGTAGACGAAGATCGCGAGAATCGCGGCGACAATGAGCATAGTTTTAGAAGGCTATCAGATTGCGCCGCGATCCGGGTAGTCTACTTGATCAACGCCTCGCTCAACACGCGTCCGCTGGCCCCGCTGGGCAACTCGATATCCAACAAAGTGGACAACGTGGGCGCGATATCGTTCACCGCAGCAAGCTCGTGATACCTGCCGGGTTTCACCCACGGCCCCAGGAAGACCACTGGTACGTGCGAGTCGTAGTTCCACGGCGTGCCGTGCGAGGTGCCCTTCTCCTCAAACAGCCAGTACGGCTCCGGCACGATGAAGAGGTCCGAAGCGCGCTGATAGAAGAACCCGTTTTGCACGCGGCGTCCTGCCAGGTCATTCATAGCCTGGCCCCGGCGCAGTTCTTCCCGTGTGAAGACGCGGGCGATGTGCGGTAGCTGGCGCACGGCCTGTGCGGCAAGTTGCTGCACCTCTTCGAGATCGAGCTTGCTGTCGGCAATCAGCTTATGGTTCAGGTAGGGGCTGGGGCCGCTTTTGCCGAGAATCCATTCGGCTTCGCCGTACTTCTCATTCAATGCCTTGCGGATGGCATCCAGCACCACCTTTTCGGTCATGCGCCCGCCCGGCATGCGGCGCGACTGCATGAGCTCGGGCAGCGGCGCGACGCCGTGATCCGCCGTCAGCACGACGAGCACGTTCTGCATGCCCACGCGCTTCTCCAGGAAGGCGAAGAACCTGGCCAGCACCTGGTCAGTGCGGATTGAGATCTCTTTCACCTCCGGCGAATCCGGGCCTTTGGCGTGGCCGATGGTGTCGTTCACCGAGAAGCTGATGGAGAGCAGATCGGTGCCGCCATTGCCGCCCAGATTCTCGCCCTCGATTGCCGCCTCGGCGAAGAGCTCCACGATGTCGTTGCCGAACTTGGAATCGGAGAGCTTGCCGTAGTCCATCGTGCCCTTCCACTGATCGATGGCCTTCTTTTCGTTGAACGTCTTTGCCCAGGCTGGAAGCTCGGGGAAGTAGAACGTCGAGCTGACGAAGTTGCCGGAGTTCTTGTCCAGCCAGTAGGCGCCGTCGGCCATGCGGCCGGCGGGCAGGATGGCGCTGCGATCCTTGATGGAGAGGCCCACCACCTTCGCAGGGCCTTTGCCGCTCATCTTCAGCTCGTCGCCCACGGTGGAGACCAGGAGGTTGTGGGGCGAGGCGCCCTTGCGTCCTGCGACGCCGAGCGTGGTGACACTCTCATCGCTCACGCTGGTGACCTGCTTGCCGGTTTTGCGGTCGAACCATTCGTTGCCGACAATGCCGCTGGCGGCCGGCAGGGCGCCGCTCAATACGGTGGAGTGTCCTACGGCGGTGACCGTCGGGAAATGCTCATAGTGGGCGTTGGTGAAGACAGCGCCCTTATCGATCAGCCGCTTCAGCCCGCCGGTGTAGTCGCCGCGGAAGCGCCACAGGTAGTCGGCGCGGAACTGGTCCACGACGATCATCACGACGAGCTTCGGCTTCGGCGGGGGCGCCGGCCTGGTTTGTGCCGCGCAAATGAAAGTGGCGGCGCTGAGCGCCGCCAGGATCAGTCTGTTCATGGATAACTACTCGATGACCGCGCCGGTGCCCTGGATCTGATAGATCGTCACGGGACCGGTGATGGTGGAGGGATCGAACTTCTTCTTGTTCTCTTCCGCCTCATGCTTGGT
>CAYVDY010000173.1:0-11548 GCA_964450255.1 uncultured Candidatus Solibacter sp.
ATTCGGCTCCACATCAATGCCTGGAATGGCGTAGTAGCGCAAGTCCGATGCCTGTGTGAGGCCGGTCCACACATAGACCATATTGGGTACGACAGCATCCCAATCCAGCCCGTCACAGGTCTTGATAACAGCGTCGAAGGCCTGCTGGTAATCGTGGGTGACCTGTTGGGCGGTGTAGCCCGCATAGGTCGCCGTAAATTCCGCGGCAAAGGGGCGCAGCGGCACACGGTCCGGCTTGCCGTTCCTCATGGCCGTCACGTAGCGGTTCAACCGCTGAGCATAGAGTTCGTGCTTTGAGTTCGTCATGGCTCGCGCCCATACGATATCAAAGCCCGGAACTCCGGTGCTATGGTTTGGGTGGATTCTTGAGCATGACGAGGAGCATCACCACCTCGGTGCGGGCGTGGATGCCGTGTTCGAGCAGAGGGGTCATATAGGCGAAGCCGCCCTCTTTCACTTCCATGACGTCGTCGCCGAGCTTCAGTGTTCCCTCGCCCTGAATGAAATAGAGCATGGCGGGCATGGGCGCCGTATGAGCCGAAAGTTCCTGGCCGGGCGCGAAGCAGAATTGGATGACCTTGGCACGGTCGTCGTTCTGGATGGTGCGGCTCAGGATGCCGTTATCGGGCAGCGGCGCATGAGCGCGGAGGTCTTCGATGAATGTGTATTTGTCGTTCATTTGTTTAGTCTGATCCTTCTCAAGGGCGGGTGGACTGCAGTCAGCGGAACGATGTCCGTCCAGCTTTGTCCGGGCCTTAGTTCGTTCTCAACAATCGCGTTGCTCGGGCACGATTCCACGCACAGAGGTGAATCGGCATAGAGCATACATTCGGTACAAAACAGAGGTTCTATGTAGAAGCGCAGGCGTATTCCGCGGATGGCGTCGTTAGGGCAGGTTGAGGAACACGCTCCGCATGCGGTACATTGAAACCCGATTGCGTAAGCCATCCGATTCTCCTCTATCCCAGGTCCGCCGCGAGACCTTCGCGACTACGGCGTTGTTCGCGACACTCACGCCGGAGGAGCGCCAACAGATCGCCGCGCTCGCGGTGGAGAAGCAGTTTCAAGCGGGCGAGGTTCTTTTTCACGAGGGTACTCCCTGCGATGGGCTGTATGTAATTGGCTCCGGCACGGTGAAGATTTCGAAGACTTCGTCGTCTGGCCGAGAGATCATGCTGGCGGTGGAATCGGCTCCGGCGAGTGTGGCCGAGGTGCCGCTGTTTGATAACGGGACTAACCCGGCGACAGTGACGGCCCTGCGGGATACTGTCGCGTTTTTGGTCCATATCGGAGACTTTCAGCGTTTCTGCCGGCAGCACCCGGAAGTGCCCATGAAGGTCCTGGCGGTGGTTGGCCGGCGGCTGCGGCAGTTGATTGGACTGATCGAGGCGGTGACGTTCGGCAGCGTCCGGCAGCGGTTGGCCCGCACGCTGCTGCAGGCGGCCGAGGAGTCCGCGCCGGGCGAGCTGCAGATCAGCCTGACGCACGAAGAGTTGGCGCTGCGGCTGGGCACGGTGAGAGAAGTGGTTTCGCGCAATCTGGCGCGGTTCCAGGCGGAGGGCATCGTGCGGATCGTGAAGCGGCAGATCGAGATTGTCGATCCCAGCGCGCTGCGTGCCGAGGCCGACACCGAGTTTTGATTCGCGCTGCATCGTGACCCCATCATGCAGCCTGTGCTGCGGTGGGATCAGTGACCGGGGTCACCGACTGGACGAATGCGTCCGCTTTACAGTTGGGACGTGCTGGACTTCTCACAATCTCCATTCCTTGTGATCTGGGAAACGACGCAGGCCTGCGATCTGGCGTGCAAACACTGCCGGGCGTCGGCGCGGCCGGAGCGTGATCCGGACGAGTTGACGTATGAAGAATCGCGCCGCCTGCTGAGGCAGATCCGCGAGTTCGGCGATCCGCTGATGGTGTTCACGGGCGGCGATCCGTTGAAGCGTCCGGACCTGTTCGCGCTTCTGGAAGAAAGCGTCGGGCTGGGATTGCGGACGACTGTGACACCGAGCGCGACGCCACTGCTGACCGATGAGGCGGTGACGCGGATTCGGGATTGCGGCGTGTCGAGGATGGCGGTGAGTCTGGACGGTGCGGAGGCGGAGGCGCACGACAGTTTTCGGCAGGTGGCGGGATCGTACGACCGCACGATGGCGGCGTTGCGGCAGGCGGCACGGATCGGGTTGGAGACGCAGATCAACACGACGGTAACGCGGTACAACCGGCACTCACTGGACCGAATTGCGAAGTTGGTGGGGGAGGAAGGCGCACGGTTGTGGAGCGTGTTCTTCCTGGTGGTGACGGGGCGGGCTGCGCTGGAGGACGACCTCAGCGCGGAGGAGTATGAGCGGGTATTTGAGTTCCTCTATGAGACGTCGCTGACGGCGCCCTACCTCATCAAGACGACGGAGGCGCAGCACTACCGGCGGTACGTGGCGCAGCGGCGGCGGAGCGCGCGGGGGTTGTCGAATGTGAACGACGGGCGGGGGTTCCTGTTCGTCTCGCACACTGGCGAGATCTTCCCGTCCGGTTTTTTGGAGGTATCGGCCGGCAATGTGAAACGGACAACGGTTCAGGAGGCGTACCGGAACGCGAGTGTGTTCCGCGTGCTGCGGGACAGCGATGCGCTGGGCGGAAAGTGCGGAGAGTGCGACTATCGGAATCTTTGTGGAGGGTCACGGTCGCGGGCGTTCGCGCTGACAGGGGACTATCTGGCGTCTGACCCGCGGTGCGCGTACGAGCCAGCAGCGCGGGCATAATCTGGCAGCCCGGAGAATGGGGGACGCTCACTATACTTCCGGGTTTCCCCGGGGGCGAGTGTTGACAGGGCTGGAGTTACGCCTCGCAGCACTGGAAATATGGTGAGCGTCCCCTATTAATTGGGAGGGGCTTCGTTGAGGCGGAGGGTTGGGGAGGACTGTCAGTCTTCAGCGGGTGTGTGGGAGCCACGCACCCGCTGTTCTGGCCGGTTCACGGAGGAGTTGACCAGCCAGTTATCTGTGAGAGAGAGCTTCCCAAGAACAGGTTTCAGAATCCCAGTTCTTTTAGCAGGCGGTCGGCGGAGTAGACCTTTTTCAGCGCCTCGACGACCGCCTCACTGTTGACATGCACGCTGCGGGACGCCTTGTCGGTGTAGACAAAGCGGTTGGGCAGAGATTCGAGGTTGCCATCGAAGAGGATGCCGACGATTTCGCCCCTGGTGTTCAGCGTAGCGCTGCCGCTGTTGCCGCCGTGGGTATCAGCGGTGGTAACGAAGTTGAAGTGCGTCTTCAGATCGAGCGAACTCTTCGCTTTGAGCCATTTCTCTGGAATGATGTAGGGCTCGACGTCCTTCCCCTTTGGATAAAGGCCCGCGAAATCAGTGGCGTAGGGGACTTTGCCGTAGCCCCTCACGTCACCATAGGCGAGACGCATGGTGAAAGTGGCGTCGGGGTACTCGTTGCCGCCGAAGACGGCGAAGCGGGCTTGGGCGATCTGGCTGGCAGCGCGCGTAACGACGCTTTCGACCTGATCTTCGTAGCGCTTGCGGTACTCGCGGGCTGGCTTGTCGAGGAGAAGGGCGAGGCGGATCATGCCATCCTTGGATGCCTTGACAGCGGCGGGGGAGGCGGCCAGGCGCTTGCGTTCGGCTACGTCGCGCAGTTTGGAGGATTCGACGTAGGCCTTGGCGGCCGCTTCGGGGGCCTTACCATCGAGCATGGCGGCGACGACAGGGTGGCCAGCACCGAGTTCGCGGGCGGCGAAGGCAAAGTAATCCGCGATGACGGCGATTTCAAGAGCGGGATAGATGGGCGCGGTGGAGTACATGGCCTGCTCGCGGGCGGGCAGGGCGGTTTCGGCGTACTCGCGGAGGCGTTCGGCGTTCGGTTTGTGGGTCTCTTCGGCGTAGCGGACAACCTCACGGGCGATCTCGAACAAATCGCTCCCACGGGTGGCGAAGCGTTCGAAGATGGCGTGTTCGGCGGAGAATGCGCGGTAGTCCTGATGTGTGGTGGCCAGTTCATCCCAGAACTTGCCGAACTTCCCGGCCTGCACAGGGTCCTTGGCGATAGCGGCCTTGAGCCGTTTTTCATCGGCCCGCTTCTGATCCATCAGCGCCTGATCTCGCAAGCCACCAAGAAATCCAGAAGTCGCCTTTAGGCTGTTCTGGTTGCCGAAGAGGTTTTCGCCGGCCTGTCGCTTCTGCTCCGGTCCCTGGACCATGTACTTTTGCAGGGTTGCGATCAGTGAATCGAGGCGGCGGACAACCAGTGGGTAGGCGGCATCCCGGTTGAACTCCAGTTCGGTGACGGTCATCAGGCGGCCGGTGGTGCCAGGGTTGCCTGGGACAAAGGTCAAGTCGCCATCCTTCACCCCCTGTTTCGCCCACTTGAAGTAGTTGTCGACGTGGACAGGTTTGCCATTTTCATAGGCGCGGAAGAACGTGACGTCGAGGTTATAGCGGGGAAAGGTAAAGTTCTCGGGGGCACCGCCGAAGAAGGCGATGCCGAACTCCGGGGCCATGACAAGGCGAAGATCGGTGTATTTCCGGTATTGGTAGAGGTGATACTGGCCGCCGGAATAGAGGGTAACGACGTCGCAGCGGTTGCCGGTGGCCGCGTTGCACTCCTTTTCGATCTGGCTCATGGCCGCCTTCTTCAGTTGACTGGCCTCGGCGGCGGGCGCCTGAGGGGAGATGCCGGCTGTGACCTTAGGGGTAACGTCTTCTATCTTCAAGAGAACATTCACCTCCAGGTCGGGACAGGGCCGTTCGTCGGCTTCCGACTTGGCGTAGAAGCCGTTCTTCATGAAGTCGTTCTGCGGGGTCGAAATCTTCTGGATGCAGTCGGCTCCCACGTGATGGTTGGTGAAAAGAAGACCGTTGGGAGAAACAAATGAACCAGTGCCACCGGAATTGAAACGAACGGCGGAGAGTTGGAGGTGGTTGAGGAAGGCATCGGTGACAGTGAACCCGTACTTCTTCTGCACTGCCTGACGCGGGAAGTTGTTGAAAAGCCACATACCTTCATCGGCGGAGGCAGAAACGGCAAAGAGGAGGGCGCAGCCTGTGAGGAGGCGGGGGCGGAGGTTCACGCGCATGGTCAGAATTCCTTCTAAGATCTTACAAATGAATAGGTTAGCAATTTCTAATCGTGTAGTACTGTTCACAAGCGCTAGGGCTGTATGCGATACTGAATGTTTTAATAATCCCATGACGCAGTTGGGCGAGGCGATTGCCCGCTATCACAAGAATCTGGAAGTCGACCGGGAGCGCAACACCGCCTGGATGGGGGAGTTGCGCGAGCAAATGGAATCCCGGCAACTGGTGGTCAATGGACGGCCAGTGACACCCGTGGTTCGTCCACATTTCTTAAGCCGTCGCCAGTATATCAACTTGTCGAAGGCCGCTGAGTCGCTGAACAAGTCGATTGAGCGGGTACGTAAGTTGGCGCTCACCAACGCACAGTGGATGGCACGCATCCAGATGTTGCCTGCGGAGAAGATGCTGGCGAGCGTAGACCCCGGGTATTCGACGGCGGCCGTGGCGTCGCTGCTGGAGACTCAGGTGAACAACGGCAGCGTGCACTTCACCACCGCTCAGGCCGACATGCCATATGGCGTGGTGTACGGTGAACTGCTCGCGGAACTGTTCTACGACGCACCTCCGGCGAAGGACCTGCGGAAACGTTTCAAACTGGCAAAGGCGGGAGGGGCGAAACCGCTGGTCTCCTCGCTGTTGAAGACTTGGAAGGAATTCGGCGGGAAGACCCCGCCGTCGATTGCGATCGTCGAGTTCAAGCAGCCGTTCGCAACCTTCGAGTCACATGAATTCACGCTTCTGGCTGAGCTGCTGCGGAAGAGCGGGTTGAAGGCGGAAGTGGTATCGCCGGAGCAGTTGGATTATCGCAATGGCGTTCTGCGCAAGGGCGATTTTGCGATCGATCTGGTGTATCGCGGGGTTCGGGCCCACGAGTTCCTGATGAAATACGACCTGACGCATCCCCTGGTGCGAGCGTACCAGGAGCGGAAGGTGTGCCTGGTGAACAGCTTCCGGACGGAGCTGACGCGGAAGATGGCGCTGCTGGCACTTCTGACGGATGAATCCGTCACTGAGAGCTTTCCTGCTGCGGAACGGAAGGCCATCCGAGAGAGCATCCCATGGACACGCGTGGTGGCGCAGACCAAGACGACGCGGGACGGGCAGACCATCGACCTGATCGACTATATTCAGCGGAACCGGGCGGCTCTGGTGCTGCGTCCGAACGAGGAATCGAGCGAGGCGCACTCGACCGAGGGTTGGCGGAGTGACGATTCCGGGTGGGACCGTGCGTTGCGGCAGGCAATGCGGCAGCCATTTGTGGTGCAGGACCGGGTGACACCGACGCCGGTGAGTTTTCCGGTGGATGCGTATGGAGAGTTGGAGTACCGCAACCTGAATGTGGATGTTACCACGCATCCGTTCCTTGGCCAGATGCCGGGCTTCTCCTCGCGGGTATCCCCGGGAGTGAGGGGCCTTTTGATGCTGACCGGGATGGCGCCAACCTTTATTCTCGAGAGCAGATAGGGCTCCAGACGCGCCGGGAGGACCCTGCTACGGTATTTGGTATCCGTGGAATGGGATCTGGGTGGTTCGGGCGAGCAGAGACCGCTGGTAAGTCACACCGTTTCAGTGTATTCTTCTCCTATCAGGCGGTCTTGTTGTTTGGCATGCTACGTGCAATGTAGATTAGCGGTGTAGTGTCTTTGGAAATTGTCCGCCCCGGGAGCCGGACCGTTGTGAAGGAGTTGAAGAGCCAGTTTATCGGCGCGTTGCTGGTCGTACTGACAGTGACGGCGATCATCTGTGCCGGAATCAACTACCAGCAACAACAGATGTATCCGTTGCCCGACGACGGGGTGACGTGGATGGACGTGGTGGACGCGTCGAACCCGCTGCAATCGATCAAAGTGACCGCAATGCACGTTCGGTCGGGCGGCCCCGGCGATCTGGCGGGCATCAGAAAAGGCGATGTGCTGTTGCGCATCTCGCCGGTCGAGAATACTCCGGGCGTCGAAATCAAGCAATCGCTGGAAGTGGCTCAACTGCTGCGGCGGGCTGGGGTTTGGGGCAAGGCGACCTACACACTGGACCGCTTCGCGCCGGATCGCAGCGGACTGGAAATCGCCGCCAAAGTGTACGTCTCGGATGCCAACCGGGACCGGGCGCTTTTCTATCAGTACTTGGTGGGCGCGGCGTATCTTGCGATTGGCCTGTTCATCTTCTTCCGCCGGAATCAGGCGTCCAAAGCGCTCCACTTCTACCTGTTGTGCCTGGTGAGCTTCATCCTGCACACATTCCACTACACCGGCAAGCTGAACGGCTTCGACACGGCGATCTATCTGGGGAACGTGGTGGCGGGTTTGCTGGCGCCGGCCATGTTCCTCCATTTCTGCCTGACATTCCCGGAGCCGCGGCGGTTGTGGGGCCGGCGGCAGATGATCAGCGTATACCTGCCGGCAGTATCGCTGATCACATTGCAGACGGGCGTCGCGATGGGCGTGGTGAGGACGGCGCTGCCGCTGCTGGAACTGAATTGGGTGCTGGACCGGCTTTGGCTGCTGATCTTCTGCGCCTCCTATCTGGCAGGCACCGTTTTGCTGCATTTGAGCTATCGGCGAGCCGACGACCCGATCGTGAGGCAGCAGTTGAAATGGCTGAGGAATGGAGCGCTGGCGGGTGTGCTACCGTTCGCGGTGTTCTACGCCGGGCCATTTGTTCTGGGCACGGTGCCGACAGCGACAATGCGGCTCTCTGTGCTGTTCCTGGCATTCATCCCGCTGACGTGGGCCTATGCGATCCTGCGCTACCGGTTGATGGACGTGGACATCATCTTCCAGCAGGGCTATGTCTATATGCTGGCGACGCTCTCTGTGCTGGGTATCGTCGGCATCATGGTGTTCGCGCTGTCGCGGCGGGACGAACTGAGCCCTACGGCCGTGATCCTGCTGGTGCTGATCGCGGCGTTCGTATTTGAGCCGATGCGAAACTGGTTCCAACAGCAGTTGGACCGCTATGTCTTCTATAAGGACAAGTACGACTACCGGCGGACTCTGATCGCGTTTGCGAGGGAGTTGAGCTCCGAGATGGACCTGGACCGCACGCTGAAGAGTGTGGGCGAGCGGCTGCTGAGCACTCTCTCGATCGCGCATGTGGCGTTCTTCCTCTCCGGCGAGCACGGGGAGGGATTCACGCTGCACACCGCGCTGGATCGAGACGGAGTGCGGCGTAGGCTAAAGGGCGAGAACCTGGATTTGAGTTTTCTGAGCGAGTCGCCACAGGAGCCGTACCTGTTCTTCGAGCGGACCCGGCATGCGCTGGATGTGGTGATGCGGGGGATGCCGCAGACGGTGAGGGCGTCGATCGCCGAGCTGGATTTGACTTACTATCTGCCCTGCGTGTTCCGCGGACGGACGCTGGCGTGGCTGGGCGTGAGCCGGTCCACGAAAGACGATTTCCTGAGTTCGGATGACATCGACCTGCTGTCGTCACTGGCGGGTTACATCGGGATGGCGGTGGAAAATGCGAGGCTGTACCGTTCTCTGGCCGCGAAGGCGGAGCAGTATGAGCGTCTCAAGGAATTCAGCGAGAACATCGTCGAATCGATCAACGTGGGCATCCTGGCGGCGGACCTGGACGACCGGGTGGAGAGCTGGAATTCGCAGATTGAGCGGCTGACTGGCATTCCGCGCCATATGGCGGTGGGCCGGCGGCTGGGCGAGTTGTTCCCGGCTGAGTTGACGGGGCATCTGGACTCGCTTCGCGCGGACAGCCAGGTGCATCAGTTGTACAAGGTGCCCTTCGTGCCGCTGGCCTGGAATGGAAATGGCAACGGCGCCAGCAATGGGCATGGCTCCGTGGAAGCCCGGCGGGAAGTGATGCTGAACCTGGCGATCGCGCCGCTTGTATCCAAGGACGGGGCGAGGATCGGGCGGCTGGTGATCTTCGACGACGTAACGGAGCGTGAGGACCTGGAGCGGAGACTGGTACAGGCGGACAAACTCAGCTCGATCGGCCTGCTGGCGGCGGGCGTCGCGCATGAAGTCAACACCCCGCTGGCAGTGATCTCGACCTATGCGCAGATGCTGGCGAAGCAACTGCATGGCGACGAAACGAAGTCTAAGCTGCTGGACAAGATTGCGAAGCAGACATTCCGGGCGAGCGAGATAGTGAACTCGCTGCTGAACTTCTCGCGAACATCTTCGACGGCGTTTGAACCGCTGGATTTGAACAAGGTAATCCGGGAGACAATTTCGCTACTGGAGCACCAGTTTGAGAAGTTCGGCATCGGGATCGAAACGGAACTGGATGAGGGACTGCCGGCGATGCGCGGCAATGCGGGCAAGCTGCAGCAGGTGTTTCTGAATCTACTGTTGAATGCGCGGGATGCGATGACGGACCTGCCGGCGGGCGAGCGGCGCGTGCTGCGTGTGACGACAGCGGCCGATGGGTTAGGGGTTCGTGTGGAGATCCGGGACTCGGGTCCAGGAATCGCCCGCGACCATTTGACACGGATTTTCGATCCGTTCTTCACGACCAAAGGCGCTCGCCGGGGGACTGGTCTCGGATTGAGTGTCAGTTATGGCATTGTGGAAGAGCATAGCGGCGTGATTGAGGCGGAGTCGAATCCTGGCGAAGGTGCGACATTCCGGCTGGAGTTCCCCGCCGCCAGCAGGAAACCGGTGAATGCCTGATTCTGAACTGCCTGATCTGCCCGTCTCGCGCGGGCGCGTACTTGTCATTGATGACGAAGCCGACATTCGCGAGGGGCTGGAAACGCTGCTGGACCTGGAAGGGTTCACGGTGCAGACCGCCGAGAACGCCACCGAGGGACTGAAGAAGTTCGAGGCTGGTATCTATGATCTGGTCCTGCTGGACCTGATGATGCCAGACCGCTCCGGCCTGGAAGTGCTGGACGACATTCGCAAACGGGACACCGAGACACCGGTGTTTCTGATCACCGCGTATGGTTCGATCGAAGTGGCGGTGGAGGCGCTGAAGTCCGGCGCGAACGACTACTTCAGCAAGCCCTGGGACAACGAGAAACTGCTGATTGAGATCGAGCGCCAGATGGCGCGGACCCGGCTGGAACGCGAGAACCGCGAACTGCGGCGGGCGCTGAAGCAGCGGTATTCGTTTCCGAACATTGTCGGCAAGAGCGAGCGGATGCTGCGCGTGTTGGACCTGGTGTCGCAGGTAGCGCCATCGAAATCGAACATCCTGATCACGGGCGAAACGGGGACGGGGAAGGAATTGATCGCGAAGGCGATTCATGCGAACTCGCCGCGGGCGGATCAGCCGTTTGTGGGCGTGAATTCGGGATCGCTGCCGCCGGACCTGCTGGAATCAACGCTATTCGGTCATGTCAAGGGCGCGTTCACGGGAGCGGTGACGAACCGCAAGGGGTACTTTGAAACGGCCAACCGGGGAACGATCTTCTTCGACGAGATCGGGACGCTGACGGCGGACATGCAGGTGAAGCTGCTGCGGGTGTTGCAGGAACGCGAGTTCATGCCGGTGGGTTCGACGGAGACCATCAAGGTGGACGTGCGGATTCTGGCGGCGACAAATGCGGAACTGGTGAAGATGGTGGAGGAGGGGCGGTTCCGGCAGGACTTGTACTACCGGCTGAACGTCATCAACATTCCGTTGCCGCCTCTGCGGGACCGGAAGGAAGATATTCCACTGCTGACCGAGCATTTCTTCCAGGTGTACTGCCGGGAGAACGAGAAGTACCTGGACCCGCAGGGTCGATCGTTACTGCAGTTCGAGAGCGAAGCGATGCACATCCTGATGGACTACAACTGGCCCGGCAACGTGCGGGAGTTGGAGAACGCGGTGGAACGGGCGGTGGTCCTCTCCACGGCGGATACGGTGCCGGTGAGTGTGCTGCCGGAGCACGTGCTGCATTCGACTGGGGTCCGGCTGCCGCGGGAGAGCGGAGAGACCTTACCGGCGGATGCATCCCTGTTTGAGGTGGTGGCGGACTTTGAGGCCAAGCGCATCATCGAGGTGCTGGAGGCTGTGAATTACTCGCAGACGGACGCAGCAGCGCGGCTGAAGATCCCGCACTCGACGCTGAATCAGAAGATCAAACGCCTGGGCATTGTGGTGAAGCGGAAATCGGTGGGGAATTGAGTAAACTGGTGGAACGATGCCTGAACCCCTTCTGACCGTTGTTGCCGAGATGACCGCCCAGTCTGGCAAGGAAGACGCTCTGCGCGAGGCGCTGCTGGCTTGTATCGAGCCGACCCGGGCCGAGGCGGGGTGCGTCGAGTATTTCCTGCACGAGTCCACGGAGAAGGCGGGCCAGTTCATCTTCTCCGAGAACTGGGTATCTGCCGCGGCGCTGTCGGAGCATATGGCGACGCCGCATCTGGTGAAACTGCGGTCACTGGTCCCGGAATTGGTGGAGGGAGCGCCGCGGATTGTGACCTTCACGCGAATCGCGTAAGGTCTTTGCCCGATATTGCTAGTCACTCGCCGTGCCGATGAAACGATAGGTGCAAGAAGTCGCATATCCAAGTTAGG
>CAYVDY010000174.1:0-11528 GCA_964450255.1 uncultured Candidatus Solibacter sp.
CCGGCCGGGTAACGCCCACGCGAAGCGTCTGCCGCTATGCGGCTTCGTTCAACCACGAGTTCGCAGTCCTACACACAGTGGCCCAGCGAGGCCGCTTCACGCCGCCCGCGGCAGTCGAATTCCCGGGCGTGCTGGTTAAGAAAAAGCGGTACGTGACCCTCTGATTCAACTCGGGCCATCAGTACCAGCAGGAGCGTGTCCGACACCGCCAGTGCGGCGGACAGCCTTGCGCCGGCGGCCTGCCACAATCGACGACGCGCCTGGACAGCTCTCCACGCTTGAGCCGCAGTCCCTCACGGATGCCATCCACTACTCCGACCTCAAGGGCCACCCTTACTCCACGCCGGCCTGGCAGATCGTTCTCCCCGTGGTGAATCACGCCACCCACCACCGCGGCCAGATTTCTGGATTCCTGCGCCGGATGGACCACAGACCGCTGCCACTGAACCTGATTGCGAATTACCGGGGAATCTGAGCGTCCCGCTTCGGCAGCGACTTCACAACGGCGTCGATGAGGTCGAACGAAGCATCGATGTTGACCGTTACCTTTTTCTCTCGGGCCTCGATGCGGATGCCGTCGTAGACCTTGAGCATGGCCGCCTGCGAATCCGGCGTGCGCAAACGCAGTATGCCAATTCCGGCGCGAACCGTATCCTGCACCTGGCGGGCGAGTTCGGTCGACGGGTACTCGCCCTCCGCTTCGAGCTTGATGCCGTTGGCCAGGTCGGCGTGGAGAGTGGCACGGCCGAGCGTCTTGGCAAGCCGGGCGAAATTGCCGGCATTGCCCTCGTCCGGAAGCTTCTGCGCCATCGCCCCGGCCTGACGGGAGACCATCCACGCGTGATCCGCCGGCAGCGTCTTGACGAGATCCAGCAACTCCACCGGCGGCGTTTCCGAGTTCTTGTCGCGGTTATCGATCACCGCTTTCAAATCCGGGATATTGCCGGCGATGGCGACCCCTGAGTTCAGGAAGAGCACCCCCGAGGCATCCTTGTAGAGAATGTAGTAGCCCTTGTGGCTCATGCGCTGCAAGCCCGGCACGGCAAAGTTGGGTTCCAACCCGAATTCGCCGCCGAACTTGCCGCGGATGAACAACAGCGTGCGATTCGGCGTGGCGGAGTAGACGAGTTCCCAGATGTCCTTCACCGGGTCGAGGCCCGTCTTGTCCTTGAAGTTGTCGAGATCCGGAATACGCTTGCCCTGGACGTACTTCTCGAAGAACGGCGTGTTCTTCAGCCGGTCCAGCCGCAGGCCCGCCAGCACGACAGTATCACCCGGGATCAGCGGCGCGATGGCCGCATCGACCCGGGCGTGGGTGGGCAGAATGCGCTGGCAGGCCGGCAGGGACAGCAGCGCGGCGCACGCCAGAATCAGCTGTGGGCGGAATCTCATTGCCGGGCTCGCACGTTACGGCAGCGGCCTGACGCTGATCTCTTTGAAATAGACAGTCGAGTTCTTGTCGTGATTCTGCAGGCCGATGTAGCCCACATCGGCACGCGGCCCGCGCACCGGCTCGTACCACTGCTTGCGTTCCGGCACGGGCTGGCCGTCCTGATAGGTATTCACCAGTACGCCGTTGACGGAGATCTTCGTCGTCTTGCCCTTGATCTCGACTTCCATGGTGTTCCACTCGCCCTTGGGCTTCTGTTGGCGTGAGCTGACTTTGGAAAGCGAGTAGATGGCGCCGGTGGAGTGCCACTCGTCGCCGCCGGCGTCGATCTGTACTTCGAAGCCATTGTGCACGCCGTACCAGGGGTCTGGCGGCGGCTCAGGCAGGCGAATAATCAGGCCGGAGTTGGCGTGATCGGTGGCAGTCCTGTAAACCGCTTTAACGACGCAGTTGCCCAACTTCTCCTTTTCGTAGAACAGCAGGCCCATGCCGCCCTCGGTCTTGAGAAGGCCGTCCTCGACGACGAACCGGCCGGGACCGGTCATCTTCCAGCCGGAGGTATCCTTGCCGTTGAACAGCGGCCGGAAGTCGGCGGCGAGCAACAGAGAGGGCGCGACGATCAACGTGAGTAAGAGAGTTTTCATAGATTATCCGATGCCTGTCCCAGCGTGACGCCGAGGGTGGTCTTCCGCCCGTTGCGGAACAGCGTGAGTTCTACTTTATCGCCGGCGCGCTTGCGGGACAAGGCGCGTGAAAGCGCATCGAGCCGGTCGACTTTGATGCCGTCGATCGCCATGATGAGATCGCCGCCGATTCCAATCTCGGCGTTGCCCGCGACGAGGATGCGCCGCGGTCCGCAGATGCCCGCCTGCTCCGCCGCCGAACCCTCCCCCACTCCCTGGACCAGCAGGCCGCCCTCTTCCGGCAAGCCGAGTTCCACGGCCAGGTCGCCGTAGACGTGCATCACGTCGACGCCGAGCCGCGGCCGCGCCATGCTCTTGTTGCTCTGGAAATCCTCGATCATCAGTTTGGCTCGATTGATCGGCATGGCAAAGCCGATGCCGATGTTGCCGCCCGGACCATAGATGGCAGTGTTAATGCCGATGACGCTGCCGATGGAATCCAGCAGCGGTCCGCCAGAATTGCCGGGATTGATGGCGGCGTCGGTCTGGATCATTCCCTCCAGCTTGCGGCCATTCTCGTCGCCGATGTCGCGTCCGAGCGAGCTAACCACACCGGTGGTGAGCGTTCCTTCAAGCCCGAACGGATTGCCGATGGCCAGCACTTTCTGGCCGACCTGGAGCTTCTCGGAATCACCCAGCGGCAGATAGGTCTTCAGTTCGTTGCGGGGCTGGATTTCGATGAGCGCCAGATCATTGGCCTGATCGCGATAAACGACGCGCGCCTTGTACTTCTGGCCGCCAGCCAGCGTAACCTGCACTTCCGGAGCGCGTCCGCTCACAACGTGATTGTTGGTGAGAATGCGGCCCTTGCGGTCGATCAGGAAGCCGGAACCGGACTCGGCGGCGGGGTAGACCTGCAGGAACCAGTCGCGCTTGTAGACGGTGGAGGTGATGTTGACGGTCGCCTCATGCGCGCGCTTGTAAATGTCAATGTTGTTGACTTCGTCGATGCTCAACCCGGCGCCCTGCGCCACGTCGGGCGCGGACCAGGCTGCGCCCTGTTCGTTGCCAATCAGGCGGGCCATCAGGCCCCATTTCCGCCAGGATGTTCCTACGACGAAGGCGGCCACCATGAGGCCGGCGATGATGAAAATTCTTGACTTCATTGCGGTAGCCCGCGCAGCACCGCGAACAGGCGGCTGGTCTGCACGAGCGTCATCTCCTTTTCCCCTGAAGTATCGATGACGTAATCGGCGTACTTTCGTTTCTCTTCGAGCGGCATCTGCCGTCCCAGCCGCTCCAGCACTTCCTCGCGCGAAAGCCCGTCGCGCTTGACGGCCCGCTCGATCTGCTGCCCGGTGGAGCAGACTGTGAGCACGAGCTTGTCAAATCGTTCATAACTGCCCGTTTCTATTAGAATAGCCGCTTCCACCACCGCGATGGCGCGCCGGTCCCGCCGCGCGATGTCCTGCATCCACTCCTCTTCCAACGCGATGACGGCGGGATGCACCAACTCGTTGAGCGCCTTCAGTTTCTCCGGATGGGCGAACACCACGGAGCCCAGCGCGCGGCGGTCGATCCGGCCTGCGTCGCCGAGAATGTCCGGGCCGAACTCCTCGACGACGGCTGCGTAGGCGGCGCCGCCGGGCTGCAAGACCTGGTGTCCCAGTTCGTCGGCCTTCAGCAGGTAGCAGCCGAGATCGGCCAGGCAGCGCCCGACAAAGCTTTTGCCCGTTGCCAAACCACCCGTGAGTCCGATGCGCAGCATATCCGCGGCTAGCGAAGCCTCGTCTCGGCGATCTGCACAGTGTTGGCCATGAGCATGGCGATGGTCAGAGGCCCCACTCCGCCAGGGACGGGGGTGTAGGCCGAGGCCAGATCTACGACATCCACTGGATGGACGTCGCCGACTAGAAGGCTGCCTTTGTTCTGAAAAGCCTGGAGGCGAAGCGTATTATCCCGCAGGATCTTCTGCGCTGTGGCGGGGTCGGTCACGCGGTTGATGCCTACGTCGATCACCACGGCGCCAGGCCGGATAAAGTCGCCGGTAATGAAGGCCGGCCGGCCCATGGCGGCAACCAGAATATCCGCTTCGCGGCACACGCCGGGCAGATCGCGCGTCTTCGAATGGCAAATGGTCACGGTGGCGTGGGCGTGCAGCAGCAACATCGCCATCGGCTTGCCGACAATATCGGAGCGCCCCACAACGACGGCTTTGGCGCCGGCAACGGGGATCGCGGAACGTTTGAGAATCTCCATCACGCCGGCTGGTGTGCAAGGCCGCGGCGCGGGCGCGTTGGCGACAAGCTGGCCGACATTGAACGGGTGAAATCCGTCAACGTCCTTCTCCGGACGAATCGCCAGCAGCACGGCGCGCGCGTCCACCTGCAGAGGCAGCGGCATCTGCACGAGAATGCCGTCGATTTCATCGCGGCCGTTCAGAGTTTCGATCTCGGCCAGCAGGTCGGCTGTGGAGATGGTGGCCGGCATGCGCACTTCTTCGCTGACCATGCCGAGTTCGCGGCAGGTCCTGACTTTGTTGCGCACGTAGATCTCGCTGGCCGGGTCATCGCCAACCCGGATCACCGTCAATCCAGGTGCCCGCCACCTCGAGACCAGTGCCTCCACGCGGGGAATGAGCTCCTGCGTGATCTGCTGCCCCATCGCCTTGCCATCGAGGATACGCGCCATGTCCTCTCCAACTTAGCAGAGGTACGGAGTCGGAACACGCTCACTCTCAATGTGAGACACTGCCCCCGGGACTGGTGATGTACTGCTCACATTTCCGTGCAGTATCCCCGATAGCAGGTAAGGAATTGGACGATCTCACTGGTAAGGCCGATGCCACAATGATGCCGACTGCCAGACCCAGCGTCGCCAAATGGCTGCTCCTCGTCCTGCTCGCACTTGCCGTAGGGTGTGAGACAGCCGGCTGAGGCGCGGCTCGCGTGGAGGTCAGGGACTTGCGTACCGGCGCCCACATCGGACAACGCGTGGCCCTGACCGGCACTGTTACCTTTGTGGACGCCGGCCGTAAACAGTTGATCCTGGAGGACGCCACTGGTGGAGCCCGCGCCGAGCTACCGGACGGACTCGCAAAATTGCAGCCGGGCGATCTGGTTGAAGTCATGGGAATCGCAGTAGGGGAGGGACGGGCTCCGGCTCTGGTGCGGACCCGGGTACGGAAGCTCGGACATGGGAAGCTGGCCCCCGCACCGAAAGTGAGCATGGAAGATATCCGCAGCGGTCGGTGGGAGTATCGCCGCGTGGAAGTCCGCGGAATCGTACATCGCGCGGAGTCGGAATGGTCCGGTCGCCCGGTACTCGAGCTGGCCACATCGTACCTGGGCGCAAAGGTGCGCGTGCTGGGTACGCCAGGTCCAAATTGGAAGTTAATGACCGACTCCGAGGCGGCGGTCATTGGCGTGGTTGACTGCAAATTCGACTCGCGGGATCAGGTGAGCGAGATACGGATCTGGGCGGCAGGTCTCGATGGAATCCGCATCCTGACGGCCGCGCCAAACAGGGACGAGGTGCCGTTGTTGACCTTGGCATCGGCGCTGCAGATGGACCCGTTTCGGCTTCCGCCGCACCGTGTCCGCCTTCGCGGGACGATCCAACTCGACTTGGGTGATCTCGATCCACACTTGCGGTCCGAGGGAAGGCGCATCCGCCTGCCGGAGTCACCCTACGCGGCCACAGATGGCGTTGAACGCGAGTACGCGTGCTTCCTGATGAGGAAGCAGGGCGCTATCACATGCAGTCACTCGGAGCCCCTATCGGCGAAACAGGCTCGCACACTCACATCTACAAGGCAGGTGAGGGGCCTATCGGCTGCAGAAGCCGCTTCCGCCATCCCCGTGGAACTGGTCGGCCTGGTCAGCTACTTCGATGATGGTCAGCACATACTCTTTGTGCAGGACGGGGAAGGCGGGATCTTCGTAGCACCCCAGACGGCGCAAGCGAGCCGGCTTCGTCCCGGACAGAAGGTACACATCCGGGGGGGCTCCGGTCCCGGCGACTTCGCGCCCATCATCGTAGCGCGTTCCATCCGGGTCACCGGGGACGGCGCCTTGCCGCGCCCCTCCTACGCGGATCCGGACGCCATATTCGCCGGAATGCTGGACAGCAATTGGGTTTCCCTCAGCGGGATCGTGGAAGGTGTGACCAACGAACCGCGAGACGGAATTCTCGAGCTGCGCAGCGGCACAAACCGGTTCCGCGCCCGAATCCAGGGCAGGCGGGACATGGACGCATCGCTCCTGGGCGCGACAGTCCGAATGCAGGGCGTCGCCGGCGCCAAATTCAACCCGATGCGGCAACTGCTCGGCATCCAGATCTTCGTGCCCGATCTGGCGCTGGTCGAAGTGACGCGACCGGCGGAAAACCTCGAACTGTCGGCGCCAACCCCGGTGGCCAATATCCTGCGGTTTTCTCCGAACCATCCACCGGAACAGAGAGTGCGGCTCCGAGGCCTGATCCTGAGCTCCCGGCCCGAGGGGCCAACCTACCTCAGAGACGCCACCGGCAGCGTTCAGATCGATCGTCACGCACACATTCGCCTTCGTCCCGGCGACGAAGCGGAGGCCGTGGGTTTCCCGGCAATGTCGGGATTCAGCCCGGTCCTCATCAATGCCATACTCAAAAGGTCCGCCAGCGGCCCAGCACCCGAACCGGTTCGATCCGACCCCGACGAGATCGTCGAGGAGGGCTACGATGGCGAGCTTGTGCAATTTGACGCACTGTTGGCCGACACGGTGAAGCAGAGGGATGAGCAGATCCTGCTGTTACAGTCGGGCACGCGCATCATCACCACCCGCCTTCGCGGTGCGTCCGAAAACGTCGAGTGGCGGCCGGGCACTATGCTGCGGGTGACCGGAATCAGCCGCATCGAAACCGCGCAGATCGGTGAAACCACCCTGCCAACGTCTTTCTCTCTCAGCGTGAGCAATCCCGCCGATGTTCAGATCCTACGCCCGGCGCCTTGGTGGAGCGTTCAAAAAGCGATTCAAATCGTCGCGCTCCTGGCATTGCTTGGCGCTGTGGCTCTCGCCTGGATTCTGGTCATGAGGCGGCGCGTCCGCGAGCAGACCCAGCAACTCCAACTTGCCAAGGATGCCGCCGAGCACGCCAATCGTGCGAAGAGCGAGTTCCTGACAAACATGAGTCACGAGATTCGCACTCCGATGAACGGGGTGCTCGGCATGGCTGAATTGGCCATGGACACGGAACTTACTTCCGAACAGCGGGAGTACATTGCGATGGTGAGGAGTTCGGGTGGGAGTCTGCTGGCGGTAATCAACGACATCCTTGATTTTTCAAAGATCGAGGCCGGCAAGATGGACCTGTCCCCGTTCGATTTCTGCCTCCGCGGTTGTCTCGTGGATACCCTTCGGGTCGTCGCGCCGAGCGCACATGAAAAAGGACTTGAGCTCGTTTGCGACGTGGCTGACGACGTCCCCAACTACGTCAAGGGCGACGCGCTACGCCTGCGTCAGGTGGTGCTGAATCTAGTAAACAATGCCGTGAAGTTCACTGATTGCGGGGAGGTGGTGCTGGGCGCCTCGGTCCAGGGCGACCTGATCCGCATCTCTGTGCGGGATACGGGCATCGGCATCCCGGCTGACAAACAGAAGCACATCTTCGAGCCCTTCTGCCAGGCGGATAGCACCACAACACGGAAGTTCGGCGGCACCGGCCTCGGCCTCACAATTTCTACCCAACTGGTGGGTTTGATGGGAGGCCAAATATGGTTGGAGAGCGAACCCGGAACTGGAACCACTGTCTTTTTCACAGTAGGTCTCCAACCCGCCTTGGCCCCTACGGAGCTTCCGCAACTCCCGTGTCCGAAAGGTCTCAGCATCCTCGCAGTGGACGACAATGCCACTAACCGCCGTATTCTCCAGAAACAACTGGAGTCCTGGGGCGCCGTTCCGGTGATGGCGGCCAGCGGCGCCGAGGC
Organism: uncultured Candidatus Solibacter sp.; assembly: GCA_964450255.1. Taxonomy (GTDB): domain Bacteria; phylum Acidobacteriota; class Terriglobia; order Bryobacterales; family Bryobacteraceae; genus Paludibaculum. The sequence continues at coordinate 7,976 of CAYVDY010000174.1, forward strand.
GCTGCAACTCGTCCGCGTGGCCGAACAGCCGTTCAGTCTGATCATTACGGACTGCCATATGCCCGAGATGGATGGATTCCAGTTCGTGGCCGAACTGACTGGTGATTGGAACTGCTACCGCAACCGGGTGCTCATGCTGAGTTCCGCCAGCAGCAGCGGAGACTCCATGCACTGCCAGCGGATAGGCGTGGCCCGGCATGTGGTGAAGCCGGTCAAGGCCGAAGACCTGCTGAACGCCATTCGTCAAACGCTCGACAATGCCGATGCGCTTTCCAACCTGAATAGCGCCATCCAGGATGCGGCGCCACCTGCTACGACGCCACCGGGCTACCCTCTGCGAATCCTGCTGGCGGAAGACAATGTGGTGAACCGGCATGTTGGGGTGCACCTCCTGAAGCGCCTGGGACACACTGTGACTGTGGCAACGAACGGCGTCGAGGCGGTTGATCTTTGGCAGCCGGGGCTTTTCGATCTGATTCTGATGGACGTGCAAATGCCGGGCATGGATGGATTCGAGGCGACGACCGCCATCAGAGCTAGAGGCGGCCGCTTGCCGATCATCGCATTGACAGCTCACGTCATGGCGGGCGATCGCGAGCGTTGCCTTCAGAACGGTATGGACGGATATCTGCAGAAGCCGATTCAGCCAAAAGAGCTCAACGCGCTTCTGTCGGCGTACAGCACGCCCGGGTTGGCTGGTGGCTAGGCTAGCCCCTGTGGGCAGGTGCCGGAAATCAGCCCGCGGACGGAACTGATTTCACGTTCCACCGCAGAATCGCCGGGAACCCGTTGTCGAAGCCGAGGACCGAAAGCGCCGCCGTGGCAAGCGCAAAGTGCTTCGCCGCGCGCGGATCCAGATCGAGAAAGCGCGCTGTCAGGATTCGCAGAAAATGTCCGTGGGAAAACACGGCGAACGTCCCGCCTTCGCTGATGAGACGCTCGAGAACGATGTCGGCGCGTTGCGCCACATCCTCGATGGTCTCCCCGCCAGGTACCGGACCGCGCCAGACGGACCAACCGGGATACTCTCCGCGAATGTCGTCGAAAGTCCGCCCGTTCAGGCGGCCGTAGTCCCACTCCTGAACCAGCGGCTCCAGCCGGCCGGCCGCCAGGTGACCGGTAATCTCCGCCGTCCGGCGGGCGCGCTGCAGCGTGCTGATGAGGGCGCCGTCAAACTCCACTCCGGCGAGCAAGGCCGCCGCCTGGCGCGCCTCTTCTTCGCCACGCGCCGTCAATGGCAAGTCCTCCCGGCCGGTATGTTGGCCGGTCAAGGTCCACTCGGTTTCGCCGTGGCGAATCAGCCAGATCTGCAGTGGTTTAGGCATTCACTTCCGATGGTCTCACGCCACCGGGGTGAACTTGTCCTGCCTGGCGCCGCAGATTGGGCAGTTTTCCGGCGGAGTCCCGAACTCGATGTGGCCGCAGACCGGGCACAGATAGAATCCGGATTCAGCCAGGTCGATTCCCTGCTCCGCCGCCTGCAGCGCTAGTTTGTAGAGCTCCGCATGCACGGCCTCCGCCTTCATCGCGAAGCCGAACATGATTCTCGCGCGGTGCCCAGCGGCCTGCGCCTCTTCGAGCATGGGCGGGTACATGTTGGTGAACTCGTAGGTCTCGCCCTCAATGGCGGCCTTCAGATTCTCCGCCGTAGATGCCACGCCGTCCATCGCCTTCAAGTGCCCTTCTGCGTGAACGCATTCCGCCGCCGATGCCGCCCGGAACAGGCGGGCGATATTCGGAAGACCATCCAGCTCGGCTTTGCGGGCAAATGCACGATACTTCTGGCTCGCCTGGCTCTCGCCGGCGAAGGCCTCTTTGAGGTTGTCGATGGTGCTCATGGTGTTCTTTCCTATCTCCAAGCTCTCAGCCTATCAGACCACAAACTCTTGTTTTCAGGCCCCATCCGCTTACCCCCCGTGACACTGTCACTCAATCGGATTACCATGACAGCACGGACCGGGCGAACCGGCCTGCGATTCGAACTAGCAACAGGAGTTCAACATGCCTTTTTGCGCCAACTGCGGCACTAATATGACGGGGACGTTCTGCCCCAACTGCGGCACACCGGCCAGCGCGCCGCCCAACGCCGCCCCTGGCTTCACGCCTCCGCCTCCGCCGCCGCAGGGCGCCCACTACAACGCTCAGCCCGCCGGGCTCTCCGAGAACGCCGCCTGCACTCTCTGCTACATCGTTGGCTTCGTCACCGGAATCATCTTTCTAGTGATGGCCCCCTATAACGCCAACCCGCGCGTGAAGTTCCATGCCTGGCAGTCGATCTTCTTCAACATCGCCTGGATTGCGTTCTGGATGGCGATCAACGTCATCACCTCGATGGTGCACTTCCTGGCTCTGGTTCTGCTGCCCGTGTATGCACTGATCTCGTTCGCGGGGTTCCTGTTCTGGCTCTTCCTGATGTGGAAGGCGTACCAGGGCGAGAATTTCGAGATCCCGGTGGTGGGCCCCCTCGCCCGCCAGCAGGCCGCCAAGTAGTCCTATCATCGAATCTGTATGAGCTACCTGCTCGCCCTGGATCAGGGCACCACCTCCAGCCGCGCCATTGTGTTCGACGAGCGCGGCGACACCATCTCAGTCGCGCAGAAGGAGTTCACGCAGATCTACCCGCAACCGGGCTGGGTGGAGCACCATGCTGACGAAATCTGGTCCACCCAGCTCTCCGTCGCGGTCGAGGCGCTCGCCCAGGCCCACCTGACGCCCAACAAGATCGCCGCCATCGGCATCACCAATCAGCGCGAGACCACAGTGCTGTGGGACCGGGCCACGGGCAAGCCCATCCACAATGCCATCGTGTGGCAGGACCGCCGGACCGCGGCCTTCTGCGACCAACTCCGCCGAGACGGCCTGGAACCGGAAATCCAGCAGCGTACTGGCCTGATGCTGGATCCCTACTTCTCCGGAACCAAGCTCCGCTGGCTGCTAGACAACGTGCCCGGAGCCCGCGCACGGGCCGAGAAGGGTGAACTCGCCTTCGGCACTGTCGACACCTGGCTGATGTGGAATCTCACCGGCGGCCAGGTTCACGCCACGGATCCCTCCAATGCCAGCCGGACTCTGCTCTATAACATCCACACCGGCGGATGGGACGAAGAGATGCTGCACGTCTTCGAAATCCCGCGTGCCGTTCTCCCCGAGGTGCATCCTTCCAGCGGAGTGTTCGGAGAGACCTCGCCCGATATCTTCTCCCGCGGGATTGCCATCGCCGGCGTCGCCGGAGATCAGCAGGCTGCGCTGTTCGGCCAAGCGTGCTTCGCGCCCGGGCTCACCAAGAACACTTACGGTACGGGTTGCTTCATGCTGATGCAGACCGGAACGAAGCCCGTGGCCTCCACCAATCGCCTGCTGACGACCGTCGCCTGGGACACGGGCGCGGGACTGAACTACGCGCTGGAAGGATCTGTTTTCATTGGCGGCGCCGTGGTGCAGTGGCTGCGCGACGGCCTCAAGATCATCCGCAGTTCCGCGGAGGTGGAGGAACTCGCGCTGAGCGTTCCGGACTCCGGCGGCGTTGTGTTCGTTCCCGCCTTCACCGGCCTGG
>CAYVDY010000175.1:0-11502 GCA_964450255.1 uncultured Candidatus Solibacter sp.
CTTTCGCGCCGTTGCCGCCGGACTTCTTGTAGTCGGTGATGTAGAAGCCGCTGCCCTTGAACTGTAGCGCGGAGGTGGAGATCAGGCGGACCACGTTACCACCACAGACCTCATGAACCGTCACCGGGGGATCCACAAACTTCTGGATCACCTCAAAAACGTCATCGCAGCGATCACACTTGTACTCGTAAATCGGCATACTCTTCGACCTTCAATCTGGTTGACTACAAAATCTACTGGTGTTCCGGCATGTTCAACGGCCGTGCGACCTTGGGCTCGCCGGGCTGGACGCCGATGACCGGATTAGCAGCCTGCACGGCCTTGCCGCTGAGAACCTCGACGCCCTTTTTGAGAATGACGTCCTCACTCGGCTTGGCTGCGGGCTCTTTCACTTCGGGCTTGGTTGGCTTTTCTTCTTCTTCATCGAGCGTGACTTCGGGCTCGGACTCCGCCACGGCGTGGGTCGGCGTGACCGAGTTGTCCTGGATCGCCTTGCCGTTGGGCGCGTAGTACTTGGCGACAGCCAGCAGAACCGCGCCGCCGTCCTCGGTGGTGACTGCTTTGCGGAGGGCGGCATCGCCGTAGGTGCGTTCGCCAACGACGGAGGCGCGCTTGCTTTCGAGCAGTGCCGCGGCGGCAATTTCAGCCGCGCCGGAAGTGCCCCGGTTGGTGAGCACTACCATCTGTCCCTTGAAAATCGTCTTGGTAGGGTCGGCCTCGAACACCTGCTTCGGAACCTTCTGGCCGCTCAGGGATCCGATAGTTCCCTTTTCCATGAAGAGGTTCGCCAGGGCGACGCCTTCTTCCGGAGCGCTGAGAGAAGAGTGGCGCAGGTCCAGCACAAGTTTGGTGGCGCCCTGCTTCTGGAGAGCGGCGATTGCGGTCTGCGCTCCGGCAGTCTTACCGGCGGAGAGGTCCAGGATCGCCACGTATCCGGTCTCCTTGTCGAGCATCCTGGAAACGAGGGCCGGAGGCGGGACAAGCGCGCGGGTGAGCGTCATCTTCGTGGGCTCTGGCTTGCGTAGGCGCAGGACGGTGAGTTCGATGGTGGAACCGGGTTCGCCATGCAGCAGTACGTCGGCATAGGCCAGCGGCATGTCGCGGGTGGAGATGCCATTGATGGCCTCCAGAATATCGCCCGTGGAGAGGCCGGCTTTGTCGGCGGGGGAGCCGGGAATCGCGTCGACTACGCCGATCTCATAGCCGTACTTGCGGCTCAGCAGCAGGCCGAGACCGGCCTTGGGGTCCGCCTTGGTCTTCAGATATTGCTTGTACTGGTCTGCGTTCAGGTAGCTGGCGAAGGGGTCGATGGAGACCAGCAGTCCGTTAATGGCGCCAAGCGCCACGTTCTTCATGTCGGGCTCTTCGACATAATCGGCCTTGATCTTGGCGAACACTTCGGTGAAGACGTTGATGTGCCGGTAGGGATCGCTGGGGCCGGCATCGGTGCTCTGGCCAAGAACGGCGCCAATAAGGAGCAGCGCGACGAGGCAGGTGGACACAGTGACCACCGCATACTTAAAGGTACCGTTGTAGTTCATTTCGAAGCCCCTCCCGGGCGGGCCCGGCCGGGTACAGTCTCCCTAATTGTGAGTATAACAGGGCGCACCAAACCGAACTGTTGATCGATGTCTCTAAGTGATAGACGCAACAAGGGGGCGATTGGGTGCGGGCGGTTTGTGATCGCTGGCGGGCAGGGCGCAAAAAAGAGGGCCGCCCCTGGTGTGTGGGTGGCCCTGAGGATCTAGGATAACTATTGCGAGTTCAGACTGCTGCATTCCGGAGAAGACCGAAACCGCTGCCGTCCTGCCTGGATCCATTGCATGCCGCGGGCCAAACGGGTGTGGCCACCAAGTGGTTTTCTTTCAACACCGCCGGCCGGATGGGCACGGTAAGGAGGACAGAATGTCCCATCGGCACGGGCAGATCTGACTACGGTGTCACCCGTAGCAGCAGGACGCCGTGGGCGGGCATCGTTGCCGGCGAGCAGCGGCGCGGCCAGCATCGTCCAGAGAACCATGTGACTGCGCGATTCGTCGGCGCTTGGGCCGCCGTCGCTGATTTCGAGCATGCCGGAGGTGTTCGGCCTTCAACTGGAAGAGCCGGGGCTGGTGAGCAGGGCGAGCCGCACACCGGCAGCAGCGTTGACAATTCTTTACCGCACCAGCGTTCACTTATGCATCACACTGTAAGTGAGCAGGCACTAATCGGACCCGTTCCCCCTGAATTGTGAACGGTGCTGGCCTGAATCGCTCCAACGGTACCGGTGGACGCCATGCAGACCTAGACCCCCTGCCATGCCGCCTGCCGGTTCCAGTTGGATTCCCTCAAAAACAATCTCCAGACTGGAAGAAAGACTCTAGCCCTATAATGGAGTCAAACTCCATGAGCGAGCCACACCTGGGTTTACTAATAGGCAGCGCGCCGGATCTGCCGCCGCTATTCGAGAGCCAGTCCGCGGACCTCGAATGGATGGTGGAGCAGACGGCCAGCCTTGATGTGGGCCTCTCGCTTTTGCGGAAACGGCGGTTCGATCTCGTGGTGGTTGAGGACATGCGCACCTCCGGGTCTGATGGCGATCTGGTGGCCGCAATTCGTGAGGCGCAGCCTGGTGTACAGGTGATCGTGATCGATCCGGCGCCGAGTAGCGTGGATGTCATCGAGGCGATCCAACAGAAGGCATACAGCTACTTCAGCAGGCCATTCTCGTTGGGCACAGTGCGGGACATGATGGAGAGCGCGGTGCGGGCGCCGGCTTGCGACGACTGCATTCGGGTGACCTCGGCGCTTCCCGAGTTTCTGTCGCTTTGGATCCGTTGCACGCTCACCACCGCGGATCGGCTTCTGCAGTTCATGGAAGAGCTGAGATTCGATCTCGATCCTGAAGAGCGGGTAGGCATCGCGACGGCGTTCCGCGAGCTCCTGGTGAATGCGATTGAGCATGGCGGGAATCTGAATCCGGAAAAGTGGGTGCGCGTGTCGCGGGTGCGTAGCAAGCGGGCGCTGGTGTACCACATGGAGGATCCGGGGCAGGGCTTCTCGCGCGAGGGGCTTGACCACGCGGCGGTGTCCCACCCGGATGAGTCGCCGGTGGCGCATATCAAGGCGAGAGACAAGGCTGGCTTGCGGATGGGCGGGTTCGGCATCCTGATGGCGAAGCGCCTGGTGGATGAGGTCATCTACAACGAGCGGGGCAATGAAGTGATTCTGGTGAAGCACCTCGATTAGGCGCGGCTAACGGGCCGGCCCCTGGTTTTCATACCACTTCAGATTCGCGGTCGCGCCGCCGATGCACGTGATGTCGGGCCTGCCGTCGCCGTTGAGATCGGCTGCCGCGCAGGCGTTGGCGGCGATGCCGCCGTTGTCCAGCACTTCCTTGGACCATGACTCGCCGCCGGGGTAGTAGACGTTGACGCTGCGGCCCTTGCCACGATAGCCGGCGATCACTTCGTCGCGGCCGTCGCCGTTCAGATCCACGGCCAGAATCGTGTGGCCCTCCACCAGCGTCTCGTCGATCACCTGGCGGTTCCAGATGCCCTTCGCCTGGCGGTAGATCACGGTCTTGTTGCCGTGCCACGGCTCGATCATGGCCAGGAAGCGCGTCTTTGCCAACTGCCCGACGGCGACATCGCTGCATCCGGATTGTGGCCACGGCGCCGGATCGCCTTTCGTGAGCTCCGTGAGGGTCCATTGCTTGTCTCGGCCAAGTTTGTAGAGGTGCAGGCCGACGAAGCTGGCGGTGAGGATTTCGTCGCGGCGGTCGCGGTCCCAATCGAGAACAGCGAATCCGTGGACGACGCCCTCGTTGTCGTCCGAGATGGCGAGACGTTTCCATTCGCCGGGGCGGTAGTAGACCAGCGGGGCGCGGTCGCGGTACTCGGGCGCGATGGCGCTCGCGCCCGTCAGCGGGGCGTTGACCACCACCGGGCCGCTGCCGTCGATGTTGGCGGCGCGCAGGCGGTGCGAGGTGGTGAGGCGGTCGATCTCGGTGGCGCTCCACGGCTGGCGCGGGTCGGCGCCGGGCTTGAGCACGCTGACCAGGCCGATGCTGTTCTTCGCCTCGTTGGCGAATTCGCTGGCGAGGACGATCTGCGGTTTGCCGTCGATCTGGACCACGGCGCAGTTGATCATGCGATTCTGGTTGGCCGCGAGGACGTGGCGTTCCCAGGTGGGATTCTCGAACCAGATGAGCTCCTTCATGCCGGAGGCCAGCGCGATGAGGTCCGGTTTCCCGTCGCCGTTGAGATCGGCCACCACCACCTGGTAGCCGCCCTTCAGATCGGTGGCGATGGTGTGTTCGGCGAAGCGGACCGGCGGCGCCGCCGAAACGGCAGCGAGGGAAAGCAGGCAGAGTGTGAGAAGTCGCACGCTTCAGGTTACTCTGGTCGGGTGAAGAAGACCAAGGGAACGAGGAAAGATGGCTGCCAGCGGGACGCGGCGGACCTGCCGGGCGATCTGGAGGCGTTGGATGGCGCGGCGGGGCTGTTTGCGCAGGACGACGTGGAGGTGATGGACCAGCTTGTCGCCGGCCTGCAACTGGAGGAGGTGGTGATTCCGCGGTTGCGGTTGGAGGGCTGCGTGTTGGAGCGGGTGTCGATGGCTCGCGGCGTGATCCGGACGGCCAAGTGGAAAGACGTGCGGTTGACGGAGTGCGACCTGGCAAATGTCGAGATCAGCGCGCTGTCGGCGGTGCGTGTGGAGATGATCGGCTGCCGCATGACAGGGCTGCGATTGGGCGAGACCTCCTGGCAAAGCCTGCTGATCTCTGGTGGAGATCAGCGGTATGTCCAGTTCCGCTTCTCCACGTTTCAGAACTGCGAGTTCGCCGAATGCGACTTTCAGGAGGCCGATTTTCATGGGGCGGATCTGCGCGGGTGTGTATTCAGGGATTGCCGGTTGGACAATGTGGAGATGACCAGAGCGAAGCTGTCCGGCACGGATCTGCGGGGATCGACGGTGGATGGCATGAAGCTGGAAGCGGCGGATCTGCAAGGCGCGATTGTGGACATGGCTCAGGCTCTGCAGTTTGCGCCATTGCTGGGCGTTGAGATCCGGTAGGACGTTGACCGTTGGGTGTCAAAAAGCACCAGAGCGTCAATTTGAGACACGATCAGGACGACTGATGCACGGGCGGATAAACGGCGTAAGGCCGTGCAACGTATTGAACAGAAATGGCTTAGGTGGCCTGTGGGGGGCGTGGCCATCCAATTGCTCTTTACGAGAGTGCCGGCCAGCCGGTGGATGTTGGAGGTGGACATGTATTCGCGATGGATCGAAATGGAGCGTTACCGCTATGAGTGTGTAAGCGCTTGGCCCGACAGCCCCTTGCAACGGGCGACGCTGGCAGGGATTGCGCACGCTCTTAAGAGCTTGGGTATTGATGGGGATTCTGCCCTGCGGCCGGTCTCGGCACGGGAGAATCTCAAGTTGAAAAACGTCTGGAGTGCATGGGACCGGCTGGCTGCGTGAGCCCAAAACAAAAGAGGCCTCAGGGTGAGGCCTCTTTGAAGGAGGGAGATTGACTTTCGTGGTACGCCCGGCAAGATTCGAACTTGCGACCTCTTGCTCCGGAGGCAAGCGCTCTATCCAGCTGAGCTACGGGCGCCCAATAGCTTGATTATAACTTACTTCGCCGCGGTCAGCGGGCGGATTTTGACGTTGCGATACCAGGCGACGTCGTTGTGGTGCTGGATGGCGACCGGTGTTAGGGTCTTGGGCATGTTTAGGAGCAGGTCGCGAACTGGATTATCCGCCGCCCAGCGCTGCTCGATGCTTGAGCGAACCTGGGGCGCGTCGAGATCGATTTCCACGACCTTGATGCCATTGAGAAAGTGCTGTACGTGCTTGCCGCGCAGGACGATGCGGCCCTGATTGAATTCACCGACGGGCTTGGCGGCGGGCTGGGTGGGAGCGGCCATGCGGTAGAGCGCGCCGGCGCGGCTGGAGGCGTTGCGGACGGCGTCGGGGTGCTTGGAGTCGTCGATCACCTGATACTCAAACGCCACCGGATAGACTTGGGCGTCGGAGCCGGGCTTGACCAGTTCCTTCTTCGCGGAGCGGGTCTTCATGAAGTATGCGACCTGATCCTCGAAGCGCATTTTGTTGGGGAGTTGGTGATCGTCGACCAGTACAGCGTCCTGGATCTTGTACTTCACGCCGCTGTTGGCGCCGGGGGCGACCTTCCATTCAAACGTCATCTCGAAGTCGCTGTAGGTGCCGGTGGAGATCAGATCCTCGCGCAGGACGGGCTTGCCGAGTGATTTCAGGCAGCCGTCCTCGATGCCCCACGAGCCTGGGCCGACGGGTTGCCAGCCCTTTGTCGATTTGCCGTCGAAGAGAAGTTGCCAGCCGGCGGCCTTCTCTTCGGGAGTGAGCGTGTTCGGGGTCTGAGCGAAGGCGAACGAGGCTGCGGCGGTGAGCAGGAGGGCGAGGCGCATTAATTACTTCTTGGGGGCGGCTTTCTTCGTGGCGGCGGGGCCGGCGGGTTCGGCGAGGAGCTTATCGATGAGCTTGCGCAGGTTGGTTTCCTCCATGGCCGGGGACATCCACGGCTCGTCGGCGCCGTGCTGTTCGCGGATGACGCCCTTCTTATCGATGATGGCGATCTGCGGCATCATCATGCGGACGACGGAGGGGAACTGGAGAAATTCCTGGGCTTTCGTGAATTCCATGACGCCGATGGGGAAGGCAGCGCTGGTCTCCTGAACGAAGCCAGGGATCTTCGGGCCGGCGCCGGCATCGATGGCGAGACCGATGACGCGGAATCCTTTGGAATCGAGCTCGCGCTGAAGGCGGCCCAGCAGGCGGGCGCTGCCTTTGCAGCTGCCGCAGTGGGTGAGCAGGAATTCCACTACCACCACTTTGCCCTTCAGTTCGCTGAGGGTGATCTTCTCGCCGGTCTGCGAGATGAACTGAATTTCGGTAGCAGGGCGCGGCACGTTGGCGGCCGGAAGAGGCGCGAGCAGGCACAGGCCCAGCAGGGCGGGGAGGAGAATGCGCATGATGTTAGGCACCCTTCTTTGCGCCGGCTGTGGTGGCGCCATTCAGGCGGGTGATGATTGTGCGGAGGTTGTTCTCTTCATCCTTAAAGAACGCCTCGTCGGTGGCCGGGTGGTAGGAGTGGATGAGGCCCTTCTTGTCGATGATGACCACCTGCGGGAAGTAGATGCTGCCCTTGTTGGGATCGGCATCGAGCCAGTTATAGGCCATCTCTCGCGGAGTCCAGCCGACGGGGAACTTGAGGCCGAGGCTGTAGATGTACTTCGGGATCATCGTGCGGGCCTGCGTCATATCGTTCGGGTCGATGGCGGAGCCGAGGGGTTGGAAGGCGCCGGCCATTTCCGCATGGAGCTTCTGCATCGTGGCGGAGCATTTCTGGCAATGGGGGCACGTGGTGAGGAGGAACTCCAGGACCACGACCTTGCCCTTGAACTTGCTGAGCAGAACCTGCTCGCCGCTGTTCAGGGAGATCACCAGTTCCGGCGCGGGCTTGCCGGTTTTGGGTGCGGCGAAGAGGGGGAGGCTGCCAAGGGCTGCGCCAGCGCCCAGGCCAACGAAGTTTCGACGGTTAATCATAATCTTGGAATTCTTCACTATAGCGCAGGACGGGCTGCGGGTTGGGTCCGTTTCAAGCCTTCGAGCGCGGTGACGCGGGCGGCGTCCAGAGTGACGAGAAAGCCACCGTGCTCGTTGAATCCAGAGAGTTGCGTGGGCGAGTCCTGACGGAGTTCCAGTTGTTTGGATTTGCCGCGCAGGACCTTCTGATAGTGGGCGAGGAACGCCTGGGCGGATGCGGGGGAATCCCACTCCGCGCTCCAGCGAAGCAGAGCGTACTTTTCCTTCTTGTGTTCGAGCAGATCGAACGAGCCGCCGAGCAGTTTCGGTGCGATTTCGCGGGCCTCCGGTTCGGCGACGTACTGCTGAATCAGAATCTGAAAATCGAGCTCGCCGATGGAGCCGTCAGTGAGTTTGGTGAAGTCCTTGAGGTTTTGGATGGCCGGGATGGCGGGGCGCGTGGCGGCGGTGGCGGCGAAGTACTTGTTGGGGTGGAGGACCTGCTGAGTGGACGTAGGAGGATTGCGGAGGACGTCGGCGAATCCGGCTTTGCCACTCTTTTCGAGTACCGCCTGCTGGAAGACGAGGCCGGCGGTGTAGGGGAAGAGGAGCGTCTCGCGGAGGTAGAGCGGCGCCTTGGTGAAGATGGGGTAAGACTCGGCGGCGAGCTTACCCATGTTAGGCAGCATCAGATCGAGGGTGGCGGAGTTGCCCGTGAGCGTGGCGCCCATTTTCCGCATCTGAGATTCCAGCATGATCCACATGGCCTGGCCTTCGACCACGGCCATGCGGGCGGTCTGAGCTTCGTCGGACTTAGGTCCCTTTTCGAGGAAGCGCTTCATGTCGAAGTGCTGGTCGGCGACGGCGTGGGAGAGTTCGTGGACCAGGACCGCCTCTTCCATCGCGCCTTCGGCGGCGCCTTCGACGAAGAGCATGCGTTTGCGGCGATGGTCGTAGACGGCGGCGGCCTGCTCGCCGAGAAGATCGACGGTGGCCTGGCGGAGGTCGTAATCGGCGGGGATGAGGCCGAAGCGCTTCAGGACGAGCTCTTCGATGCGGATCTCTTCCGGCTTGACGGTGCGGGTGATCTCGTCGTTGACCCATTGCTTCCAGGCGGCGCGGGAGATCATCTCGAAGGGGACGGGCCGTTTGACGGCGAGGCCGGTGATGTCGGCAATCTCGGCGGTGACTTTCTGGATGAGGGCAGGGTCTGGCGCGCCCGGTTTGGTTTGGCCTGGGGCGAGCCAGGGCAGGATGAAGAATAGGAGGGCGGTCAGGGTTCGAGCCAAGTGCGAAGAGTCCTTCTCTCAGAATAGACGTAGCCGGCGGCCAGAAGGCTCGACAATCCGCCGAGAGTCACAGTCCAACGGGCTCCGGCGGCAGTGGCGAGGGCGCCCGCGAGGAGGCTGCCGACCGGAAACATGCCCACCACCATCATGGAGAACAGGCCCATGACGCGGCCGCGGTAGGCGTCGTCGATGCGGGATTGGATGGCGGTATTGGTGGAGGCGTTCAGGCGGAACTGGGAGGCGCCGACGACGGTCATGACGCCTAGGGCAAGGGGGAAGATCGGAGACCAGGCGAAGGCCAGGGTGCCGATTCCGGTGCCGGCGGCGGCGGTGAAGATGATGGAGTAGAGCTTGGCTGCGCCGCGGCTGACGGCGAGGTTGAGGGTGCCGAGGATGGCGCCCGCGCCCATGCAGGCGGTGAGCAGGCCGAGGCCGGTGGAGCCGCGATGGAAGATGGCGTCGGCGAAGATGGGGGCCAGCGCGATGGAGGGCGCGGCGGAAAGGCTGATGGCGCCCGCGGTGATCAGCAGGACGCGAACGGCGCGGGTGTGCCAGGCGTAGCGCAGGCCGGAGCGGAGGCGCTCCAGCGGGGACTCGGTGGAGGGCGGCGCAGGAGCCTCGCGCACGCGCATGGCGAGCAGGCTGCCGAGCACGGCGACGAAGCTGGCGGCGTTCAGCGCGAAGCAGGGGCCTTCGCCGAAGCGGGCGACCAGCAGGCCGGCGATGGAGGGTCCGATGACGCGGGCGGAGTTGAACGTGGCGGAGTTGAGGCTGATGGCGCCGATGAGATCTTCCTTGCCGACGAGGTGGATGAAGAGGGACTGGCGGGCGGGGATGTCGAAGGAGTTGGCGACGCCGAGCAGGGTGGCGAGGGTGAGGACGTGCCAGACCTGAATGTGGCCGGTGAGGGTCAGGGCCGCGAGGACGATGGCCTGGAGCATGGCGGCGGTCTGGGCGAGGATGATGATGCGGCGGCGAGGGAAGCGATCAGCAATGACGCCGGTGAGCGGACTGAGAAAGAGGATCGGGATGTTGGAGCAGAACCAGGTGAGGCCGAGTAACCACTCGGAGTGGCTGAGGCGGTAGATGAGCCAGCTCTGGGCGAGCTGCTGCATGGCGGTGCCGGCGAGGGAGACGGCCATGCCGCCGGCGTAGAGCCGGAAGTCCCGGTGCCTGAGGACGTGAAAAGGGCCGCCAGCCATAGTCCATGGTAGCCTTTGAGCCAGTCTATCCCGCTGCGCTACAATGGAATGTCAATCGAAATCACTGGAGGTCCGTAGTGGCTGAGAAGGTAGCTGAGAAGGTCAAAGAGAATCTGTACCAGGCAACTTACCTGGGTAGCGGCACGTTTATCATCACCAAGCCGAAGCGCAGCAAGCGCAAGCTGCGCCAGCTTCGCCTGAAGAGCCCTGGCACGGGCATGCGCAAGTAGTTTTTGTAGTCCCTCCTTTTTCGTGCGTGCGGCGTGATAATCTCATGCCGTGCGCATCTCCTCGTTCTCCATTCATCCGGTCGCGGTCGCCGACCCACCCATCCGCAGTTCTTATGGCTTGCACGCTCCGTATGCGTTGAGGACGATTCTCGTCCTGACGACGACGGACGGGATCACCGGCGTCAGTGAAGCGCACGGCGGCGAAGGCTCGCTGGCGGCGCTGGAGGCGATCCGGCCGATGGTGGAGGGGATGGATCCTTTCCAACTACATTCGCTCTGGATGCGATGGGGGCGGCCTGCGAATGAAGGCGACCGGTCGCAGACCTGGATGGTGCCTGGGGAGAATCCGCGGGACGCGCGGACTCGTGCGTTTGCGGCGGTGGAAGCGGCGTGCCTGGACATTATCGGCAAGGCCGTCAACAAGCCGGTGTGCGATCTGCTGGGCGGGCGGGCCCGGGATGCGGCGCCGTTTTCGGCGTATCTGTTCTACAAGCACGGCGGCGGCGGGGGTACGGGCGGCGATGTCCGCGAGGACGAATATGGGGAGTGCCTGACGCCGGAGGCGATGGTGCGGCAGTGCAGGCAGATGGTGGATTTCTATGGCTTCAAAGAGATCAAGCTGAAGGGCGGGGTGCTGGAGCCGGAGTTGGAGATCGAGACGATCCGGCAACTGCGGGCGGAGTTTGGGGAGGCGTATCCACTGCGGATCGATCCGAACTGCGCGTGGTCCGTGGAGACGTCGGTGCACGTGGGCGTTTCGCTAAAAGAGGAGCTTTCGGGCGGCGGGTATCTGGAGGATCCGGCTGCGGGCATGGACGGAATGGCGGAGGTGCGGAAGCGGCTGTTGGCGTTGGGCGTGGAGACTCCGCTGGCATCGAATGTCGCGGTGACCAGTCTGGACGATGTGGTGCCGGCGTGGCGCGCGGACGCGGTGCAGGTGGTGCTCTCGGACCCGCACTACTGGGGTGGGCTGAGGGCAGTGCAGAAGCTGTCGGATTTGTGCGAGGCGCTGGGCATGGGTGTTTCGATGCATTCCAACAACCATCTGGGTGTGAGCATGATGATCATGGCGCACACGTGCTGCGTTTCGGAGCCGATGAAGTTCGCGTGCGACACGCACTATCCATGGCAGAGCGAGCAGGATGAGGTGCTGGTGGGTGGCCGGGTGAAGTTTGTCGAAGGCAGCGTGGTGATGCCGGACAAGCCTGGGCTGGGGATTGAGCTGGA
>CAYVDY010000176.1:0-11489 GCA_964450255.1 uncultured Candidatus Solibacter sp.
TGGAGAACTTGGCGATCTGGTCGCCAGTGAGATACCACTTCACGCCGCCGGGGCCATCCTCCACCTTGCCCATGTTGGCGTCGCAACCGCTGCTGCAATTGGCGAAAGACTGGACGACGTTGTTGAAGGTGTTGAAGCCGGAGTAGAGAGAGAAGGGCCGGCCGCTCTGGAAGGTGCCGGTGCCGGCGATCTGCCAGCCGCCGGCGAGGCGCTGGGTGAGGCCGCCGGCCTGGCTGAGGTAGCGCTTGCCGCGACCGAAGGGCAGTTCCCAAACCCAATACGTTTGAGCGACGTGCTTGCGATCGAAGTCGCTGAGGCCGTAGTTGAGGTTGCGGTTCTTGATGTCGAAGGGCGTGGAGCCGGCCGACTGGTTGTTGGCGCCGGAGGCGACTGTGAAGGCGGGGTCGAACGAGCGCGAGTCAAGCGATTTGCCGAAGGTGTAGCTGAACTGGAATTCGAGGCCGCCGGTCATGCGGCGCTGGAACTGGGCCTGGATGGCGTTGTAGCTGGACCAGTCGTTGGCGTCGACGACGAACATGCCGTTGGCGAACTGCGGGTAGGGAATCAGGAAGTAGGGGGAGAAGCCGGCGGCTTCGGGCTGGCCTCTGCCGGCGACAGAGCGGCGGGAGATGTCCTGGGCGATGAAGGAGGCGTTGTTGTTGCGGAGGTCGACGGCGTAGATTCGGCGCAGGGCGGCGGAGCCGGTTTCGGAAGCGGTTTTGCGCGAATCGACGGACATGAGCTGATTGATGAGCGGGCTGTCGCCGCCGCCGTTGACGGTCTTGACGGCATCGAGGAAGCCGTTGGTGCGGATTTCGGCCTGGTTGGCGTTGAAGCCGCCAAAGAGGTTGTAGGCGCGGCGGCCGATGTAGTTGACCTCGATGAACGAGTTGCGCATGATTTCGCGCTGGATACTGAAGCCCCATTGATGGGTGGTGGGCATCTGGAAGTTGGGGTCGGCGACGGTGATGTTGCGGGTGGAGAAGGCGGCGGGCTGGGCGAGGTCGCTGGGTTTGCCGGTGGGCGGGTTCAGGACCGGGAGATTGGTGAGGCGGCCGCCGTTCTGGCCGAAACTGGTGTTCTGATCGCCTAGGACGATGCCGGGCAGGTTCTGGAACACGGTGGAGCTGAATACGAAGCTGTTGATGCGATCGTAGGCGATGCGGTAGTTGCCGCGGATGGAGGTTTTGCCGTTGGAGAAGGGATCCCAGGCGAAGCCGAAGGAGGGGCCCCAGTTGCCGATGGCGTCACAGTAGAGATCACCGGGCACCCACTTGAGAGTATTCGAGGGACCGGCGCCGGCGGCGACTGCCTGATCGGGCCGGCGGATGCGGCCGTCGGAGTTGGTCGGCGTCATCTTGAGTTCCAGGCGGAGGCCGGCGTCGATGGTGAAATTGCGGCGGACCTTCCAGGTGTCCTGGATGTAGAGATCGTGCTCGTTGAAATTCGTCGTGAAGTCGTAGAGGCCGGCGACGTAGGCATCGGCGGAGGAGGTGAAGCCGCGATTGGTGTTACCGACGCGGCCCAGTAGGAAGTTGATGCTGGACTCCAGCGGATTGCGGTCGTTGGCCTGGTTAATGGCTGTGGGGAGGTTGAAGCGGGCGGCATCCACGGTATTGACGACGCGGGAGAAATCGGCGTTCTGGGTGGCGTTAAATCCACCGAGAGAGCCGCGGGTGTCCTGGTGGCTGCCGAAGCGGAGATTGACGCCGAACTTGAGGCTGTGCGCGCCTTTGAACCAGGCGAAGTTGTCGACAAGTTGCCAGGTTTTGAGGCGGCGCAAGTTGCCGACGTCGAAGTTTTCCGGCAGGGTGACGGGGCCGACGAGGGAGACCTTGGTGGCGTCTGGGGTTCCCTGCTCGAAGTTAAAGGCGAACTGATTGAGCCCGAAGACGAGCTCGTTGGTGGTGGTGGAAGTGGGAGCGCTGCGCCAGTTGAAGGCGTAGTTTTTGGGATCGCGCTTGGTATTCACGAGGCAGGGCAGGCCGGGGAAGAGCGGGGAGCCGCCGTTGCCGCGATCGCAATTGGTGTTCTGGTTGCCGAAGGAGATGCGGGCGAAGACGGTGTTGGTGGGGTTGATGATGTAGTCGAACTTCATCGTCACGTCGCGCTGCTTTTCGAACTGGAGGGCTGTGAACTGGTAGAGCGCCGTATTGAGGCCGTCGCCGCCGGTGAAGTTGTTGGGCAGGGGCGAGGCGTCGATCAGGCGTTTGATATTGGGATTGATGCCGATGCGGTCAGGATCGTTGGCGGCGATGTTGTACGTCCCGATGTTGACGCCGGGCATGACGTTGCCGTCGGGATCGACGGTGGCTCCGGCGACGCCGGCGGGCAGGTTGCGGCCGCCCGTGTTGTATCGCCAGCTGCCGGCCTTGGCGGTAGCGGTGTAGACAGTACGGCTGGTGAGGCCGGATTCGCGCGCGTTGAGGAACTGAATGTTGCCGTAGTAGAACAACTTGTTCCGGATGATGGCGCCGCCGATGGAGCCGCCGGGGATGTTCTGGACGAATTGGCGCTTGCCGAGTGCGTTAAGGTTGTTCTCCCATTCGTTGGCGTTGAGGCGCGGGGTGCGGTAAAACCAGAAGCCGGAGCCGTGGATGTCGTTGGTGCCGCTCTTGGTGATCATGGCGACCTGGCCGCCGGAGTTGCGGCCATATTCGGCGGTGGCGTTGCCGGTCAGGACTTTAAATTCCTGCAGGGCGTCGGGGTTCATGCGGATGGGCGCGAAGTTGCCGCCGCCGGCGGAGGTTTCGTTGGCGTCGATGCCATCGACGGTGAAGTTCCAGGCGCGGTCGCGGGCTCCGTTGACGTGGGTGCCTCCGCCGGTGTTGGAGCCGGAGACGACGCCGGGCTGGCGGGCGACGAGATCGAGCGGGTTGCGGCCGCGGGTGCCGACGATGGGGAGGTCCTTGATGACGTTTTCGCTGAAGACGTTGCCGTAGTTGCCGGAGGTGGAGGTCTGAACGACTTCGGCCTGGGCGGCGACCTCGACGACTTCGGCGAGCGAGCCGAGTTCGAGGATGACGTTGATGGTGGTGGGCTGGCCGATGGACACGCGGTTGCCTCTGGAAGAGAACTTGCGGAAGCCTGTGGCTTCGACGGTGAGGGTGTAGAGGCCGCTCTGGAGGGCTTCGAAGAAGAAGGCGCCGTTCTCGGCCGTCCTATTGGTGAAGGTAGCGTTGGTGCCCTCGCTGACGAGCTTGACGGCGGCGTTGAGTACAGGCGCGCCGGATGGGTCGGTGACGACGCCAATGGCGCGGGATGTGGTGCCTTGGCCAAACGCCAGCGTAGCGGCGAGAGAAAGGACGGAGACCAGCGAAAGAGCCCTCTGTTTCATATGAGTGTCAGGGTAACAGAGAACGGGGGGCTTTAAAAGTGCAGATCGGGGCTAGCTGTGGAAGTGAGGAAGGCAGCGAAGTCGTTGAGGATGGAGCGTTCTTTGGAAGAGAAGCGTTTGCGGAGGGCGGGGTTCCGCAGACGGCCGGAGCGGGCGTCGGGGGGCAGAGCCCGGAGGGCGTCCATCTCCGCGCGCAATGTCGCGCGACGAGCCGGGGGCAGGGCGTTCATCTTGCGGAAGACCTGGCGGGCCTGCTGCTGGTGTTCAGGGGGGAGATTCTGGAACGCTTCGTAGCGGCGATCAAGTGCGTCGCGTTCGGCGGGAGGCATGGTATCGAGCTGGCGGAGGCGCTGTTCGGCCTGCTGGCGGCGATCGGGCGGGAGGGATTTGAGGGCTTTTTCGCGCTGTTCCGGGGTGAGCTGGCGGAAGTGCTCGATGCGATTGGGTTGGACGCGAGGACGCGGCTGAGCTTGTGCGGAGGGCCCCGCGGCGATGGCGAGTGTCAGGGTGAGGAAGCCGAGTCTCATCTGGCGGGGAGTTGGAGCTGCTGGAGCATGTCGAGGTCCTCCAGAGCGAGCGCCACCTGCTCGGCGTCCGGCTGGAGCACGGGATCGGAAGCGGTGGGGTAGGCGATGATCCAGAGTGCGAAGAGCGCGGCGGCGGGCAGGGCGGGTTTCCAGGAGATAGCGGCGGACCAGCGCGGCTTCTGGTGGCTGCGAATGCGGCGGAAAAGCTGATCGTCGAAGTCGTGGGAGACGGGCGCGCCATCCCAGGTATCGAGGGCATCCCAGACGAGTTGTTGGGCTTGGATAAATCGCTGGCAGGCCGGGCAGAGCTCGATGTGTTGCTGGAGGGCGGCGGTTCTGGCGGGATGGAGCAGTAGGTGAGCGTGTTCCTCGGATTGGAGCGGGCAGCGGGGTGTGTGTTCAGTCATTCCCTCTGTCAGGCATACTGCGCCAGCCTCGCGCGCAAGCTTTCGTATGCACGGAACAGTAGGGACTTCACAGCGGATTCCGAGCAGCCGAGCACCCTCGCGATTTGAGAATACTCCATCTCCTCGTACTTGTGCATGAGGACGGCTGCGCGTTGCTTGGCGGGGAGTTTGGCGATGGCGTCCCGCACCTCGTTCAGCTTGACCCTGTGCACAAGCACGTTTTCCACGTTGGGCTGGTGATCGAAGAGCCGGCGGGAGGCGCTGGAGGCAGCGTCGTCCTGGAGGCTCTCCTGCAACCGTTCGTTCTTGCCGTCCCGGAGCCAGTTGAAGGCCAGGTTGGTGGAGATGCGAAACAGCCAGGTGGTGAATTTGGCGGAGGGCTCATAGCTGGCCCGGGAGCGGAAGACGCGGAGGAAGACCTCCTGCGCGAGCTCCTCGGCGATGGCCTGATTCTGGACCATGCGGAACAGGAAGTGGACGACGGAATTGCGGTGCCGGTCCAGCAGGGCGCTGAAACAGACGGTATCCCCTTCGCGCACGCACAGCATGAGCCCGGCATCGAGATCGAGAATCGCCGCGGCCGCCATGGAGGATTGAACACGTTCCAGGATGGAAGGTTGCAGGGGAAGTCCGCTGGTCATTACACTCTTGACGATCTTCCTTCGGCGGCGGATTACACGCTCGGGAGATTTGTTGAGCACGCCGGTTAGAGGATGGTGGGTTTCCGGACACACTGCTCCCTGGGAGGCGGACCGAGCGGCTCCCGATGGGGAGCGGAAGGGGCCGTTTCGGTTTCCCGGAGGCGAAAGACGTTTATATTCGCCCGGGGCCTTGTGAAAAGGCCCCGAATTTGATCGAGCTGATCGGGACAAAAACCGGTTTGCGCGCCGTCAAAGACGGCGGCCCGCATAGGAAGCGATGAACCTTTCGGTTATCGCCGCTCTACGTTAGGCGAAGGGATCGAAGCTGGCCAGCGGGTCATCCCCTGTTGATACTTTAGCAGGCGGTGTCAATAGCTGGATGGGGTAAGTGGTTGAGGAATATGGGGACAATGGCGTGTGAATGGGGTCGGGGTTTTGACGGGTTTTGGGGAGGGCGGCTGGGCCGTGAATCCTGGCCCTTCGCAGTGATATCATGAGCCAGAGTTTCCATGCCGCGCGGCGCGCTTCTGACGATCCTGACCGCCCTGGGTTCAGCACTCAGTTGGTTGTCGATACTCGTGGAACCGTGCCGGGAATAGTCCCGTGGGCTTGTATCGCGTTGTGCACTGGCATCTCGGTCATGCTGGAACCTTCCAGTTGGCGGCCTGTGTGGATCGCATCTGGCATTGGGACGCTCGGGGGCTGTGCCTGGGCTCTGCGATGTGGTGGCCGAGCGATCCCATCTCCGGATCATGGGTGCCTTTCATGGTGCCTGTGTGCACAATCATCGCGATGGTTGTCTCGTTCGGTGTGACACTTTGGCAAACCGCCGTCAGTCCATCGGCCGCAATAAACTCCTGCTGGAACGAGTCCAGCGGGGCGGCGGGGCGCACCGTCAGCAGAGTCACTCGATGCCTCCCGCCGGTTCGCTCGCAAGGAGCGGCGCGTGGAATCGCGGGCCGCATCCCGACACTCATGCCTGGCTGTGTCACCATGTTCCGGATGCAGACACTTCCATGAAGACGCGCGCACGGTTCGGGTCGGCTCCGGGCACCAGCAGCAGTCCGGTACCTCCCACGGGTTAGCGCCGGATGGGCATGATTCGGGCCCGCCGCTACAGTCCGTATCGTTCCCGCAGGATCCGTGCGTGATAGAGTTCGTGCCCGGCGATGATCCACGCCAGCGCCCTCGCCGTCACCGCTTTCCCGTCTGCCCGTCCCTCGCGCGCCCAAGCCTCCGCCGGCATGCCTCGCAGCAGGCACAACGTAGATGCCCGCACCGCGCGAAACTCCTCCAGCAGATCCGCCAGCGTCCGCAGGCCAAAACCGCCGTGCGTCACATACGGGTCCTGATCAAAGCCGGGCAGATCCGTTGCATCGTTCCGTCCCACGCGCAACACCCGGTATGCCATAATCCGCTCGGTATCGATGATGTGGCCCAGCGCCTCTTTGACGCTCCACTTACCCTCGGCATAACGATACTCCGCCCGCGCCTCGCTCACTCCGGCGAGCATCCCGGCCACCGGTTGCACCTCCAGCGTCTGGATCAGATCCCCTGCCGGCACCTGTGAAACATAGCGATCAAAGTACGGAGCATATTCGGTGATGTCGGGTCGAACGTTTGCTGTCTCCATATTCCATCCATTATCATGCAATCGTGCTGGCACTGGTCCTGCTCGGACTGTTGACCACTCCCGATGACGTTCGGCTTCACAGCGAGCCCAGTTCAGCTGCCGCCATCGTCGGCCGCCACATACCGGTGAACGCTCTTCGCGCCTTTGACTACGACAAACTCGGAGCCGCCGTTTTCGAGATTCGAGGCGATTGGTACCGGATCTCTCTCGGCACGGAGAAAGCCTGGCTCCGTAAAACCTCGAAGATGGTCTTCCACCACTACCTCGATCTCCTGACGCGCCGCGCGCCGCTGCTCACCAGAAACTGGGATGCGAAGATCTACACGGACCCCGGTCGTAACCCCGCTGATTCACCACAACTGAAGCGGACGTTACGCGACCGC
The DNA here is from genome assembly GCA_964450255.1 of uncultured Candidatus Solibacter sp. GTDB lineage: Bacteria > Acidobacteriota > Terriglobia > Bryobacterales > Bryobacteraceae > Paludibaculum. The sequence continues at coordinate 6,929 of CAYVDY010000176.1, forward strand.
GGGAGTATCGGGGCAAAGATACTGAGTCGCGCCCTGTACCAGGGGCGACTGTGGTTCGAGATCCAAACGCCCGCGCCCGACGCTTGCGGCGAACTGCCGCCCGACATCAGCCCAACTACAGGCTGGATCCCCGCACACGACTTCCAGGGCGAGCCGTACGTCTGGTTCTCCTCAATGGGCTGCTGAGCCGCTCACTTCGGCTTCGCCGAAAACTCCTCGTTCACCTTCCACGCTTCCATCGAGTTGTACACAATCGGGCAATAGCACGCCCGGTCGATAAACGCCCACATCCGCGATTGCAGCGATCCAGCCCCGCGTACGACATGCGGAAAGTCCTGGCAACTCCCCGGCCGCGCCTCATACACCGTGCACTCGTTGCCCGAGAGGAACACGCACCCCGTCTCCTCGTCCCGCTTCAGAACCCGTCCCTCGTCCTCGCTGAGTTCCGTGTACTCGCGCAGAAACGTCCCGAGCGGCAGCCGCAGAAACTTCGCCAGCTTTTCTACATCCCGCTGCGCAAGCTTCGCCGTCGCCACGCGGCAGCAGTTGCCGCACTCCAGACAGTTGATCTGGCCCTCGACCTCTTCGGCAATATGCCGCAGCTTCCGCTCGACAAAATTGTGGGTTTTCAGATGGCGGCGGAACCTTTCGTTCTCGCCGCGCTTCTGCTCGCCCAGCCGCTTGATCTGGACCAGATCCGTCAGCACTATTTCGCCGCCTTCGCGAAGTCGCCGGCCTTGTACACCGAAAGCTGGCTCACATCCAGGTGCTTCTTCATCGCCGCCTGGATCTGCGCCGGTGTCAACGCCGCCACCTTCTCCTCCAACTGTTGATCGAACGCCATCGTCCGCCCGATATAGCGCTGTCCGGCCAGACGCCCTACCAGCTCCGTGTCATTCGCCCGGCTCACATGCCGAGACTGCATCCAGCCCTTCTTCGCCGCTTCCACTTCCGCTTCCGTGTAGCCCTTCTCCAGGATCTGCGTCAGCTCGTCCTTCACCGAGGCCTCCACCTTGGCCGCGTTCTGCGGAGCGCAGATCGCAAACGCCATGAACATCGCGCTGTCATCCTCGGGTGGCGCCATGAACTGCGCGCCCACGCCGTAGCTCAGCCCCTCTTTGCCGCGAACCCGCGCAAACAGACGCGAATTCATGCCGGAGCCCAGAATGTAGTTGCCCAGCAGCAGCGCCGGATAGTCCGGGTCGGAGTCCTTCATCTTCACCGGCATTGCCGCCGCAAACATCGCGTTCGCCTTGTCCGGCGCCTCGATCACCTTCGATTCCGGCTCCACCTTCGTGTACTTCGTTGCGATCCGCGTGTGCTTCGCGGGAGTCTTCCAGCTATTGAAAAGGTCCGAGACCTCCTTCTGCGTGGTCTCCGGCTCGAACTCGCCCACCACCACGAACTCGCCATGGGAAGCGCCGTAGAACTTCTTGTGGAACGCCTTCACTTCGTCCAGGGTGACTGCCTTCACGCCCTCGATCCGTTCGTCGACGGTCTCCACATACCGCACATCGCCCTTCGGATATGGGCTCATGTGCCGCTGCATCGCCTCCATCGCTTTCATCTGCGGCTCGCTCTTCATGTTCTCCAGGCCGGCCAGTTGCTGTTGCTTCAACTGATCGAACTCGGTCTGCGGGAACGTCGATTCCTTTAGCAACTCCGCCACCAACGCGAGCGCCGGCTGCAGATTCTCTTTCGTCGTCGTGATCCGCGCCGTCGCCCCCGTTGACGAGCCCATCACCGTCACATTCGACTTCAGCCGGTCGAACTCGTCCTTGATCTGCTGCCGGGTCCGCTTCGCCGTGCCGCGCATCAGCAACTGGCCCGCGAACTGCCCCGCGAACTGCTGCCCCTTCAGCGTGTTCTCATCGCCGAAATGGAGCTGCAAGGTGGCGATCACCTGCGCGCCGCGCGTCTTCTTGTTGATGAACGAGAGCTTGATCCCACCGGCCAGATCGCCGCGGATCGTCCGCTTGTCGATGTTCGCCGGGCTCGCATCAAACGCCTCGCCCTGGCTGACTACAGCCTGGCCCTTGTAGTCCTTCAGCAGGCTGGTCACGTCGGGCGCCGCCGGCACCTCGGCCCGCACCGGTGTCTTGTCCGGCACAAACACGCCCACCGTGCGGTTCGATTCGATCAGGTACTTCTCCGCGGCCTTCTGCACCTGCGCCAGCGTCACGTTCTTGATCCGGTCGCGGAACAGGAACATCAGCCGCCAGTCGCCCATGCCCTGCCACTCGCTCAACTCGAGCGCGATCCGCTCCGTGTTGTTCATCGAGAGATCGAAGTTCTTCATCCAGTTCAACCGCACCCGGTCCAGCTCTTCCTGCGTGAACGGCTTGGACTTGACCTCGTCGATGGTCGACAGCAGCGTCCGCTTCGCCTCGTCCATCGGCTGCTCCGTCCGCACCGACGCCATTGCCAGCAGCATGCCCGGGTCCTTCAACTGGAACGCGAACGCACTCACGCTCGCGGCCTTCTTCGTCTCTACCAGCGCCTTGTAGAGCCGCCCGGCCGGAGCATCGCTCAGGATCATCGCAGCCAACTCAACTCCGGCAAAGTCCTCGTGCGATCCCGGCGGAACGTGCCACGCTACGCACAGCGCCTGCACATCGCCCACGCGCTTCAGCGTCACGTTCCGCTCGCCATCCTGGACCGGCTCCTGCGTATACGTGCGCCGCAGTTGGCCAGTCGGTTTCGGAATCGGGTAGAAGTACTTGTGCACCAGCGCCAGCGTCTTTGCTTCGTCGATCTTGCCGGCCACCACCAGCACCGCGTTATCCGGCTGGTAGAAATGCCGCCAGAACGCCTGCAGCCGCTCGATCGGCACGTTTTCCAGATCGCTCTTCGCGCCGATCGTGGATTTACCGTAGTTGTGCCACAGGAACGCCGTCGAGAGCACGCGCTGCATCAGGATGCCCTGCGGCGAGTTCTCGCCAGCCTCATACTCGTTCCGCACCACAGTCATCTCGCTGTCCAGATCCGACTTCCTGATGAACGAATTCACCATGCGGTCGGACTCCAGCGAGAGCGCCCATTCCAGATTCTCGTCCGAGGCCTGGAACGTCTCGTAATAATTCGTCCGGTCGTACCACGTCGTCCCGTTCGGGCGCGCCCCGTGATCCGTCAACTCTTTCGGCACGTTCGTGTGATTGGTGGAGCCCTTGAACATCAGGTGCTCCAGCAGGTGCGCCATGCCCGTCTCGCCGTAATCCTCATGCCGCGATCCCACCAGGTAGGTGATATTCACGGTGGCATTCGATTTCGTCGGATCCGGGAACAGCAGCACGCGGAGCCCGTTTTGCAGCGTGTACTCGGTGATGCCTTCGACGCTGGTTACTTTTTGCACGCCTTGCGGCAGAGTCTGTGCCGCCAGTGTGATGGTCAGGAGAGGAGCGAGCAGCAGGGAGAGAACTTTGGATGGATACATACCAGTCTTGCCTCTAATGGTACCAATAGAGCGCAGATATCCGTCGCGCCGCCCGCCTAAATCGCCGTTACCTCCACCAGTTCCAGTGGCTCTGCGGTGACCGCTACATCGCGGCCGCGCACCCGCACCGTCAGCCGCGCCGCCTGCTCCGACAAATTCCAAACCAGGGCTGCCCGAGCCATGGGATACCACGCCAGCACGGCCGGCGAATCCTCCAGTACGAACGGGATACCCGCCGCCTCCAACTCGCCCCGGATCGAGCCCTTCAACGTGAACAGATCGCGCAGCGTCTCCGGCCGCGCCTGCCGCGAAACCACCGTCGCCCGGGTCGTCAAGCCCGCCCCTGCGTCTGCATCTGAGAGGAACACCCACCCTTTGTCCGGCGGTGTCTCACACACCGAAAACGGCACGCCTGCCGCCAGGAAAAGGCTGTAAGGCTTGTCGTCGCCCACGTAACGGCTCGCCTCGCCCCAGTAGTGCTGAAAAGGCCCTGCCGGCCGCAGCCCCGCGTACTTCGCGTGCAGCGCCGACTGCGCCCGCATCGCCGGCTGCAGCACCGCCCAGTGCGCCTTGGGGAACGGCGTCAATCCGCTCATGAACATCGTATTCCGAACGTCGGCCAACGTCGAAATCGCCAGCTTAGCCGCCAGGTTCCCCGCCGACAACCGGTCCGCCGGAAATGCTGTGGTCTCGCTATACGCCATATCCGGGCGGGCAAAGCGGCGATGGAACAGTGCGCTGAATAGCTCGTCCGTCTTGCCTTTCACTGGCGCAAACTCCCGGTCGCTGAACATCAACTCGCCCACCCGGAACGGCGCGTCCCGGTAATCCTTCAGCCGGATTCCCGCCTTCTCCGCGCCCAGGTACATGACCATCACACCGAGCCTCAAATTCGGCGTGGCCCGCCGCATCGCCCCAAAGCACTCGCTCAACCGGTCACAGTGAAAATCCACCCAACGCCGCAATATGCCATTCAAGGACCGCGCCCGAACCGCCGCCAGTAGCTCCTCTCCGCACGACGCCGCATAGCCATGCAGCCTGCGAAAATCCTCGATATGCCGCGGGCAGTAACAGCCCCCGATCGAGCCCGGCCCGCTGGCCAGCCGGAAATCATCGTCCAGAAATACC